>NZ_JBFTSK010000011.1:0-170356 GCF_056399985.1 Chitinophaga sp. 01L420 | reverse complement strand
TTGAAGGACCTGGCAGGGCTAACGTAATTTGCGTTATCTTTATCCGGAATGCAAATGGCTGATTGCTCATCTCTCTAAAAAATAAATAAATGAAAAAAGCACTCCCGCTTTTGATTTGTTTCATTTTATCTGTTACCCTTTCCCAGGCACAGTATGCTCCTCCTGACACCGTTAAAACCGGTTTATACATTACCAGCATACATGATATTGATTTCAAACAAAGTGAATATACCATTAACCTCTGGCTGTGGTTAACTTATAAAAACAAACAATTCGACTTTATACAAAACCTGGAAATACCACAGGCAAAATCCTTTACCAAATCATTTTCCACGATAGACTCCAGCAATGGCCGTATTTATTTGCTGATGAAATTGCAATGCGTGATGAAGGATTCCTGGAGGATCAACAACTTTCCTTTTGACCGGCAGCGGCTGCGTTTTTCCATTGAAAACTCGCAGTATGATTCCCGGGCAATGGTATTTGTCGTTGACTCACTCGGAAAACAGTTTGATCCGCGTTTTACGCTGAGAGGCTGGAATATTGACAGCTTTAAAATGTCTACCGGCACCAAAGCCTATGAAACTGCTTTTGGTGACAGCAGTGTGGCGAAACCACATACGGAGTACAGTTCCTTTACCGTTAAAATAGGTATTGGCAGGGATGCCGGCCAACTGTTCTGGAAAATGTTCCTGGGCATGTATGTATCCTTCCTGATCGCCTATATCTGTTTTTATATCCACCCCGACAATATTGATTCCCGTTTTGGATTGGGGGTGGGCTCCTTGTTCGCAGCTATCGGAAATAAATATATCATTGACTCTTCACTGCCGGATTCTACCACCTTCACGCTGGTGGATACATTACACGGCATTACCCTGTTTTTCATCTTTGCCGTCATTACCTCTTCCGCATGGTCGCTGAAGCTGATCAAAGCTAATAAGCTCAGGGAAGCGCACAGAATGGATCTGATACTTGCGCAGGTGGTGTTGCTGGTATATGTGGGGTTGAATATTTATTTTATTACCAGGGCGAGTAGCGGTAGTTAAAACCTGCTCATCAATTCTTCAAACTCAATTTGCTCCGTGGTCATATGTCCCGGGCCTCCGTACTTTTTTAAATACTTCCATTTAGATTTGGCATCAATCACCCGGGGCTGTATTCTTTCACTTAACGCATGCACCGGGCGGCCAGTCAGGGAGGTAAAATCGGCTGCATAGATTTCAAACTGCTGACAGGGAAATCGCTTCTTTAACTGATCATCGTAGTCCCAGAGATACAGCACTTCACCGGCTTTATATTCAATGATAAACAAATCACCTTCATCTTCATATTCTTTGGCAACAGCTACCTGCAGGGCATTTACACGGGTTACCTGTATGCCGTTTTCCATGAGTAGCTGATTGAGCTGCGACCATCTTTTTTTTGATCGCCGGCGTTTCCTATACATCTCATAGGGGGCCAATAGAACAAACGAAAAACATAATACGGCCATTGTTCCAAACACGACTGCTGCAGTAGCTACCTCTATTAACAGGGCCATGTCCAGCAAAGCCGCTCCGGTAAGAAAAATAAAGATAAAATCGGATACCTTGAATCTCGATATCCGCCGCTTCATGTTTTTTCTTTTCAGCTTGTTTAACAAACGTATTTCATCAGCCAGGAGTGGCCTGTTAATCTGTTCCATGTAAAAAGTAAAATTGATCAGGTAAAGGATAACAACATGAAAAAAGGTTAGGTCATTTGAAAACGAAGATAGTTTATCGGGTTATGCCGGCATAGAACTTACGTCTTTTGATTACTTCATTTAGGTACGCTCTAAGTTGCACTGAAAAGGTAATAAATTTTGGGGATGAAATAAGGCTCCATGCGACCTGTCTGCAGCAGGAGGGAATTATACTTCCCTCCTGCTGCATGTTTTCATTAGCTTTCCAGGCAGGCGCCATTTTCCTCGGTTTCCAGTTGCCGCTGCAGGTCTTTGCTGGTTTGCGATTGACCGTCATGACTCCAGCCCGGGGCAAAAAACAGGTATTTCAACTTATCCGATAACGAATCCGCTTTCTTCATGTCCTGCGACAAGGCAATGAACTCATGGAAAATGATGTTTACTGGCCCTCTGTTCTCCAGATCTTTCACGAGGCCGTACCTTACCTTATCTTCCGGCAGCTCCTCCTGGAAGGTGCCAAAAATCCGATCCCAGAGGATCAGTAGCATTCCCATATTCTTATCGAGGTAACGGTAGTTGCTGGCATGGTGTACACGGTGGTGCGAAGGCGTAACGAAAATATATTCAATGACCGGATGTAGTTTACCGATGGTTTGCGTATGCACCAGGTTACCATAAATCTGGGTGACATAGTAGGCAATTAAAATATCGATGGCACTAAAACCCATCAAACTCAATGGCACAAAGAAGAACAACCGGTACATAGGTTCAAATACGCTGGAACGGAAGCCGGTGGTGAGATTAAAATGTTCTGAGGAGTGGTGAGTAACGTGTATCGCCCAAAACAGGCGTATATAGTGGCCGGTGGCATGCAGCAGCCAGTACAGGAAATCCTGCAACAGCACCAGTACTGTCCAGTAAAGAAATATGTTGGGAATAGTAAAGAGGTGATAGTGCCGGAAGCAATAATCCAGGAGCAGGTAGGTACCAGACTTCATGACCACGTTGACCAGGAAATTTACACTCATCAGGTAAATAGTCGTCAGCGTGTCTTTTGATTCGTAGTGTTTTTTGTCGTGTGCATAACTGAAATACGATTCGATCAAGCTTAAAATGATGATGGCGCCGAATAAATAGAAAATAACTGAATTTAAAGTTGTTTCTGTCATAGGTAATACTTTTCCAAAGGGATACCTTCCCAATTACAGGTTTCTTTTCGACAATAAGACGATTCCCGTGAATTAAACCCCTATAGTACTACTAAAAAACATTTCCTGCAAGGAAAATCCATCATAAAAGAAATTCCCCCTGCCAATGCAACAAATGACACCGTAAGACACAATCTGTTACGAAAAAAAAGAAATTATCTACCCAACTTCTCTTCTCTATCAAAAACTTTTTGGATTGAATATTTATTACTTACTTTGCAATACAAAGTACTTTTTAAACCTAAAAATGCAAGCCTGTCCGGGGTATTGTACCGGAGAAGGTATGTCTTCTCTTTTCATCACCCTTAAAATCCCTTATCATGAACCCAAGCGAAAAATGGATTGAACACTTCGCTTTCAGTGCACGGCAACAGCGGATAAACTGGCAACTAACACCCCATCTGTCGGCGGCAGAAAGAAAAACGATCCTGCGCTCCATGCAGGCCTGGCAATTGGGAGAAACCTCTGATGGGGCCAACCTCATACGTGCGGCCAGGAAATATGCTGCCAAAGGCAATGACCCGGACTATGTARCCGCCATTGAGCTTTTTATTAAAGAAGAGCAAAAGCATGGGAACAACTTAGGCAGATACCTGGATGCTATCGGGGAAAAAAGAATAAAGAAGGACTGGGGAGATACTTTATTCAGGAAAGTACGGCATTTCAATACCAGTATGGAAATATGGACGATTACCGTGATCGTGGTGGAAAGCACTGCGCAGATCTATTACCAGTCACTCAAAGATGCGACCCGTTGTTTGTTATTAAAACAGATCTGTACAGATATACTGATTGATGAAGCTTATCATATCCGGTTTCAGACAGAAAGGTTAGCTGACCTCTTTCAACAGAAAAGCAACAACAGTAGAATGATCTGCGCAGCTATTTACCGGGTCTTCTTTTTCATGACCACCTGTGTGGTATGGTTTGGGCACCGCAAATTATTTAAAGCCGGCGGCAATACATTTAAAGACTTTATGAATAAGATGAAATACAAGTACATCAAAATATTTCAACGGTCCATGCAGGTGGATTATAACAGCCCTACCTACCATGCATTTTTTCACAGCGGCAACTGATTATTTACGCACGCGCCGGAAAACGATTTCCCTGCGCGTTTCAAATCCCATATGCTCGTAAATACGAATGGCCCGCTCATTGGCCAGGGACACATGCAGGTAAGAAACAACACCGGCGGCGGCATGCTGCTGACAAAGGCGGTTAATCAGTCTTTGTGCATATCCACGCCCGCTGTAATCCTTATGCGTGCAGATGGCGCTTAACTCTGTGAATCCGTTAAGCCGCATACGTTCTCCCGCCATGGCTACCAGCTCACCTCCCTGCCTGATGCCATAATAAGTTCCCAGCAAACGGGTATCCTTGTTATAATATCCCGGTTGTAAACTATTGATCAGGTTATACATATCGGTGGCATCTGCCTCGCCGAGCAATGAAACGGGAATGCCTTCATCATCCATCATCGGCGGCATACTGCTCTCCAGTACCATTTGGGCACAAGGTAACTCATGCTCTACTACCCAACCGGGTGGTAAAGTGGGCAAATCGCCGATGATAAAAAAAGTTTCTCCTGTATTCATCCAGGGATCCAGTTCTTTTAAACGGTCTGATTGCGTATCATCAACGGCTACAAAAGGAACAATTCCGGGCTTGTATCTCTTAGCATGATCTGTTCCCTGCGCAAAATCTGCGTGCACACTGGTTAACGCACCCCAGGCGGGATTGTCTAATACGGTTTCCTTCATCCGGCTAATGTATGTTTTTTCATAAAATCTGTCGTTATTTTTTTGATGAAAGAGATATTTTTTAAGTGTCTTCTATGCTAACTATGATGGATATACTTTTTCAGAAATACACCGGTCAAGGATGCTTTTTCTTTCATCATATCTGCCGGCGTACCTTCAAAAACAACCGTACCTCCCTCCCGTCCTGCGCCCGGTCCCATATCAATGATCCAGTCGGCCTGACTGATGACATCGAGATTGTGTTCTATCACCATCACCGTGCTKCCACGGTCTACCAGCTTGTTCAGCAACACAATCAGGTGCCCCACGTCCGACAAATGCAACCCGGTAGTGGGTTCATCCAACACATAAATATTACCGGTATGTTCCAGTTCCGTAGCCAGTTTTATCCGTTGTCTTTCACCTCCGGATAAGGAGTCCAGTGGTTGTCCGAGCGACATATATCCGAGCCCTACTTCCTGCAAACGACGCAATATGGTCAGCACTTCTTCTTCCTGAAAAAACTGCATCGCTTCCGCCACATTTAACTGCAATACTTCATCAATAGCCTTGCCTCTGAATTTATAATGCAACACTTCCGGCGTAAATCGTCGCCCATGACATACTTCGCAGGTAGTTACAATATCATCCATAAATGCCAGGTCCAGAGAAGTTACGCCCAGTCCCTTACACGCCGGACAGGCGCCGGCTGAATTAAAACTGAAAAGCCCTGCGCTGACATGATTGCTTTTTGAGAAAAGATAGCGGATGATATCTGATATCCCGGTATACGTAGCCGGATTGGAGCGTATGGAGCCCGCCAGTGCGCCCTGGTTAATGCAGATGGTATCCGGATACAGGCGAGGAATCATGCCGTTAATCAGGCTGCTTTTACCTGATCCGGCCACGCCGGTGACCACTGTTAAAACACCTTTGGGAATATGTACGCTTACATTTTTCAGGTTATGCAACGTGGCATTGCGGATGGTTAAACTGTCTTTCCATGTTCTCACCACCGGTTTTACCGGTGTGGGTTTCCGGAGATATTTACCGGTAAGTGTACCCGATTTCAATAATCCTTTCACCGTGCCCTCGAACACAATTTCGCCGCCATTCTTTCCGGCCCCCGGCCCCATATCAATGATATGGTCTGCTTCCAGGATCACATCCGGATCATGCTCTACCACCAGCACGGTATTGCCTTTATCCCRCAATCGCTGCATCAGTACATTGAGCTGATGCACATCCCGGGCATGCAGTCCACTGCTGGGTTCATCAAAAATGTACAACATATCACTCAAACTGCTTCCCAGGTGACGCACCATCTTTACCCGCTGCGATTCACCACCAGATAAAGTAGAGGTTTCCCGGTTCAGGCTCAGGTACCCCAACCCTATTTCTGTTAAATGGGTGAGTCTTTCTATGATAGCAGCTACCATCGTTACGGCCTGCGTCGATTTGATCCGGGTGATTTCTTTTACCAGGTCGCTTACCTGTAAGGCTGCATAGTCTGCAATATTTTTACCATGGATTTCTGCACTCAGTATCTTTTTATTTAACCGTGCGCCTTTGCATTCCGGGCAAACGCCCTTTTTTACTACATGCTTAATCGCCTGCTGCAGGTTCTTCTTATTCTCCTCTGCTTCTTTACCGAGGAATCTTTTTGTAAACCGCGGAATAACGCCTTCATACTTTGCAGAAGGCCACCAACCAGACTTTGGATGCGGAGGTTTAATTTCTTCCTGGTATAACAGCAGCTCCCATTCTTCCTTCGTGTATTGCCCCAGCTTTTTATTATTATCGAAATAACCCGATAATACAAAACGTTTCCACAAGGCAGTACCTACGTCAAACGAAGGAAACAATATCGCCCCTTCATTCAATGATTTACTGCGGTCAAATAGTTTGTCCTCATCTATGGCGGTTACCGTACCCAGGCCATCACAAACAGGGCACATCCCTTCCGGGTGGTTAAAAGAAAATACGTTGGAGTAGCCGACAAATGGCTTCGCGATCCGGGAAAACAACAACCGCAGCAGCGAATATATATCCGTGATGGTGCCTACGGTAGAGCGGGCATTTCCTCTGATGGGCTTCTGGTCTACAATAATAGCGGGACTCAGGTTTTCCATCAGGTCGGCATCAGGTTGTCCGTAATGCGGCAAGCGGTGCCGGATAAAGCTGCTGAAGGTTTCGTTCAACTGCCGCTGTGCTTCCGCAGCAATGGTATCAAATACCAGTGAGGACTTTCCCGAACCAGACACACCGGTTAACACAGTGATCTGTTTCTTCGGAATATTTACATCAATGTTTTTCAGGTTATTTTCCCTGGCACCTTTAATGATGATCCCGTCATGTTTGCTACTGTTCATACACAGAAAAAATTAAATGGTTAACATAGTAAATGATTAACTTTGTTAACAAATAGCAATTATTATGCCCGGACAACCAGCTGAACAATTCGAGCAAGCCTATACAAATCTGCAATGCCTGATTATTGCGCAGGTAAACAAATTCAGTACGGAGCAGCTAACTGCCACACAATACCTCATCCTGGACTTTATTATACGTAGTGGAGAAACTGCCACAGGGCAGCTCGCAAAACAATTCAGAATTTCCCCACCAGCTATTTCCCGACAAATAAAAAAGCTGATGGAAGATGGATTGATTGTACAAAAGCGGGATACAGCAGACCGGCGTATTTACTTCAATGCAGTAACGCCTAAAGCCGTAAAACTGGTGAGCCAGGCCAAAAAACTCCGGAAAACGATGTCGCTCCAGCTGCAGCAAATCCTGTCTGACAGCGATCGTAAAACCTTTATACGGCTATGTAACCTGATTACAGAAAAAATAAAGCTGGAAGAATAAATTTATTCATGCAGACTTTTTATATATCTTATTGAAACGTTAAACCATTGCCACCCCTAACACAAATGCTGTACCTTTGCCATACAAAAAAACAAACCCACCTATTTACCTCCCGCAGCCACTGTAATGCGTTACAGCTCAATATTTGTATTGAGTTACTTTAAAATATAAAATATGAAACGACTGGAGAACAAGGTTGCCCTGATCACGGGCGGCGCAGGAAGCATCGGACAAACAACAGCTAAATTATTTATCGAAGAAGGTGCTAAAGTAATATTGGTAGACCTCGATGAGGCCTCCTTAAAGAAAGTAACAGCAGCATTAGGAAGCAATGCAGCCTATGTAGCTGCCAACGTAACCATTGCTGCCGATGTAGAAAGATATGCAAAGGAGGCCGTGCAAAAATTCGGTAAGATTGACATTTTCTTTAACAATGCAGGTATAGAAGGTGTAGTAAAACCTATTATAGATTTCCCGGAAGAAGTATTTGACAAAGTGATAGCTGTAAACGTAAAAGGCGTTTTCCTGGGCTGTAAATATGTACTGCCGCAAATGAATGATGGTGGTAGCATGATCATCACCTCTTCTGTAGCAGGGTTAACGGCATCACCTAACTTTGTTGCCTATACGACCAGTAAACATGCCACCTTAGGCATTATGAAAACGGCCGCACTGGAAGCCGCTCCGAGAAAGATCCGGGTGAACTCCATACATCCGTCACCGGTAGATAACAGGATGATGCGTTCTATCGAAGAAGGATATGAACCTGGCAAAGGTGCAGATGTGCAGAAAGCTTTTGCAGCCAGCATTCCATTGGGCAGATATGCCGATCCGCTTGAAATCAGCAAACTCGTATTGTTCCTTGGCTCTGACGATAGTCAGTTTATTACCGGTGCACAGTATGTGATTGATGGCGGCCAAACCACAAAATAAAGATAGTTTTATAGCCGATCCAATGATGCAAGCGACTTCCCCTAAAAAGGAAGTCGCTTTGTTATGGTCATTATTTTATTCAATTCCAAATTCTGGTGCATATACGACTACGCCGGAAATAGTATCCAACGCACCTGGTATTAATTCCAATGCCATAAAATTATTGTCTGGCACTTCCATCGGCGCTTTTATATTCCATTTAACCGCCGGCCGGAATCCAAATTTTGGATAATAATGTTCATGACCTAATACAACCACCGCTTTATAACCCATATCCGTGGCTACTTCCAATCCCCTCTGGATCAACAATGCACCAATACCCTGGTTTTGATATGCGGGCAATACTGCTACCGGCGCCATTGCCAGCACACCGGAAATCAACCCCTTACCGGAGTTAACAGGCAAGTCAGTAAACAGGATATGTCCTACTATTTTATTGTCCCGTTCTGCTACCAGTGAAAGCCCGGGAATAAAGGCGGTACCTGTCCGTAGCCGATCTACCAGAATCGCTTCTTCTTCCCGTTTAAATGCGGCGGCTTCTACTTCAAAAACTGTTTTTACGTCTGTGATATTTTCAGGACGTATATGAATGGAGAATGATGACATGATGCTAAAATTGTGATATTTATATACGCTTAAACGCAACCATATTAATGATGGTTCAGATTTCCCAGCGTACACTATTAAATAAAAAAGGTAAACCCTTCCAGTCTGTTGGAAAGGAGGAAGCCGTGAAACCGGCGATGTGAAGATATTTTAGACAATAGCCATCTTACAAAGATAGAAAAAAACGGGAATAAAAAAAGACCGGCCAGTTGCCGGTCTTTAAAATGTATTGGGTTATGCTGGTAATGTCTGCCTTGGGTTCTTTGTCATAGCCTATTACTTACGGCTTCTTAGCCGGCGCCAGGTTCTTTATTTCTATCCTCCTGAAATCCACCGGCTGACCTTCGCTCTGCAATGCAATAAACCCTTCAGACAATAACTTTCCATCAATCTTAATGGCAGGATCATAGTTATTGACTACGCCACCACCAATCTGTGGTTTGGAATATTGCAATACGGTATCTCCGTTGATAATATGTGTGATCAGGGAATCTCCCAGCACAATCAATTCTCCACGTACCCACTGTTCCCCTTCATAGGTTTTGGAAGTAGACTCCAGGCAATGCTGCGGCTCCAGTTGCCCTTTGTACACCACATTGGTGCCCGGCGAGCACATGTTACCGGTAGGTCTGGGCTTACCGTCTCCCAAACCGGCCAGCAACTGCATTTCTATGGAAATAGGCCAGTCCTGCTCTTTGGGCATGGTCCGGGGATCCTGCGAATGAAACATCACACCGCTGTTCAGCAGGGTATATTCCGGCGCGGTAGGGCACCATTTCCCTACAAACCGGTATTCAAATTTCAAATGATAATATGAAAAAGGTTGCTTGTAATACAGATGGCCAAACTGTTCATTAAAATCGCCATACTGGTCATAGCGCACTTTAATGATGCTATCCTCTACCCGGAAAGTATTCCCAAAATTATCACCCACTTCATGATGATGAATTTTCACAATCCAGTCGTTGATATCCTTGCCGTTAAAAAGGGATATCCATCCCGTATTCTTATCTTGTACGGAATCACCGTGCTTAGGAGTATGGGCACAGGACATGCAGCCGGCAGACAGCGTTAGTATCAACATCAAACGGGAAAAACAGTACTTCATCATATAAATATGCAGTTATGGGTGTAAATCAGCGTACAAAATAACTTTTTAATACAAAGAATGAAAGGGTTTATTTATTCCTATATTTGAAACCGTTCAAACTGGAATATATTGATGAATAAGCTGGTATTATTAACTGCCCTGTGTTTGTTATCCTTAAAAACCTATGCCCAGGATATCAATGAAAATTTACGTAGACAACATTTATCCGTACGCGGTGCTATTACCACCAAAGACTGGATACTCCGGGGACCAGTAAAATCCCTGAAGGAATGTACTTACGGGTACGCCGCCAATGGCCAGAAAGAAACCACCTTCTACTGCAACAATACCGATTATAGCACCGCCGGGATGCTATTAAAACAGAGCTACTACAGCAACAAAGAAAAAAACACCACAGACAGCAGGTATTTTTATTCCAACAATCACCTGGACAGCATCACCGGATTTCAGAAAAAAGTATATCATTATGATGATCATGACAAGCTGGAGAAAATCAGTACTTATGGTTACTATGATGAAAACAGGAATACCGTTGTCATGGAGGAAATATTCGGCTATGATAAAAAAGGGATGATTGTTCAAAACACACAGACCTCCATACCTGATAAAGCAGTCACCAATTTCACTTACGCCTATCGTAAAACCGGGGAGTTAACGGAACAGCATATCGTGAGTGAGGGAAACGACATCTTGTATGTGAACGAATTTGATACAAAAGGACAAGCCTACAAAACCAAAATTATACAGGCAAAATCACCGGACAATAATAGTTTCAGCAGTATTGAGCTGAATCAGCAGGGAGATATCTCCGCGATGACCAGCAGCGGAAAAAATACCGCCACGGTGCGTACTTACCAGTACGAATACGATGCACCCGGCAACTGGCTAAAACAAACCGTTACCGAAAACGGTAAATTGAAATTCAGCATTGTCCGCATCATCACCTATTATCCAAAAGGCAACGGCGATACGATTACTACCGCCTCTCCCGATATGCCGGTGGTAAAGCCCCCGTTGATGCCGGCTGAAGTAGTCGATTCTTTTATAACGGCACTGGATCAACGTCAATACAATCGTGCTTATAACTATTGTACCGGTGGCCGTTGGGGTACACCGGCACAGTTTTCCAGCATTAATATGTATGGCGGCATCACCGCTGCCAGGATACTGAAAACCCAGCCGGCTCCCCTGTCGATCGGGCAAAACGATATTAACATAGAAGCTACCGTATATGTAGAAGATCCTGCCAATGGCAGTGGCACCTTTGTACAACAGTTCCAGTTGCGGAAAAAAGATAACGTCTGGAAAATTGCCGGCATCAAATTAATCAGCAGCACCCGCCCATCGGACAACTGGAGCCTGAACGTACCTACCCAGCCTGATCTGACCAAGGCACAGGTGATTCGCCTGGCGAAGGCCGTATATGATACCGTTTCCCTGGAAGCGGCAGTTGGCGTTGGGACAGAAAAAATGAACCGTGAGCTGGATACACTACGCTTTTTCAAAGATGACAAGATGCTGTACTGCGTAGCTGTATTTGCTATCCAGGGGCCTCAGTACGGTGCTTCTGTCGGCTGGTGCGACATCCTGCTCTTCGCCAAATCTGGCGATAAATGGCAGCTGCAAACATTTTTATTAAACGCCGGCGGTGGCGGCATGTATGGCTACTCCGGTCACTTCAGCAAGTTATTGCGCATGGGTGATGAACATGTGGCGATTATACTCGAGGGAGGACTTACCCATATGGGAGATAATGTATCCTGGTCCGATATAGTGGCTTTTCATCAGGGAAAACTGCAGCCCCTCTTCCATATCACCACAGATTATGCATACGAGGATGGTAGTGATAGCAGCCATAGCAGGTGCTTCGAAATTAAATTCCGCTTTGAACGAAATAGCAAAAAAGTATATGATCTCCTGCTGGAGAAATATCGTTGCGATAACAAAGGGCCCGTAAAGAAAGCCACGGTACCTTACGCCAACGGGTATACGTTGCCCGAGCCTTTTAATGAAACGTTCTGATATCAACTGCGACAGTAGGGAATTCCCCCTACTGCCGCAATGCTATTATTAAATAGCCAGCAGCTACGTATACCTGTTCCCGTTAAACCGACTTCCCATTTTTATAATACTCATGCTGTATTCCTTCCAGCAGGTCCTGCGTATCTATGGGCCTGTCTTCCGATAATGCACGGATAGAGGCAGCCTGCACAATGTTGAGAATAGATGCGCCCGTCAGTTCATATTTCCTGGCGAAGTCCTGCAGACTGATATCTTCACTCCAGGGGATATCTGCCGGCATGGTATTATTCCACAGCACCAGGCTTTCTTGTTCATTAGGTGGGTTGAAAGGCACCACTGTCTGGAACCGGCGGATAAAGGCCTGGTCCATATTATTACGGAAGTTGGTCGCCAGGATCACCAATCCGGGATGCTCCTCAATTTTTTGCAGGAGATAAGATACTTCCTGGTTAGCGAAACGATCGTGCGCAGATTGTACGTTGGTACGCTTACCGAATAATGCATCTGCCTCATCAAAAAACAGGATCCAGTCTTCTGCCCTATCAAATATCTGCTGGAGGTTTTTCTCTGTTTCCCCGATATATTTTGATACAACCAGGGACAGGTCGATCCGGTATACATCCAGTCCGAACTGCTTTCCGAGCAAACTGGCCGTCAACGTTTTCCCGGTTCCCGGAGGGCCATAGAACAGGGCACGGTAGCCAGGCTTGGTCCTTCTGCCCAGGTTGGCATCCGACGCTATGCGGCCATGATATTTCAGCCAGTGCCGGATCATTTTCAGTTCACGATCTGTTTGCCGGGAGATGACAATATCATTCCATTCCATTTTTGTTTCCAGCAAAGTGGCCGGGAAATTAGAGCCAAAAGAAGGCCGCCATTTTCTGCCGGTAAGGAATTCCGCCAGTCTTGATTGAGAAAGTAATAACCGACCACTCATTTCAGGTTCTCCTTCCCGCATGTCTTCCAGCGTGATGATGCCCGTCTGGAAAATGGTGGGGCGTTCTACCGCCGCGCCGTTTATTTTCCCGCCATACACTTCTCCTTTCAACCAGGAGGAATAATGCAGGCGCATATCCATGTTCATCCCCGCGAGCAGGAAAAGGGCCGTTTCTCCCGTAGGAATGATCCCGCGGTAGTTGCCCCCTTTCACCCCGCCAAACTCCGGGAAATCGCCTCCTTTAGGCATGTACTGCCTGATCAGGGACGTGAAGAGATCCGGATGCGCATGTGGAGAGATAGCCAGCATCAGCGTAATATATTCTTCCACAGAAAGATGATTATCTATCACATATCTCGCCAGTGGAGAGTCGTCGTCTGTTAATTCAAATGGCGGCTGCACAAAATCCGCCTGTTTACCGAAGTAATGATCCAGTCTTGCTGCGGCCACTTTCAGCAACACCGACATCGATGCCGCCAGGAAAGACTGCCCGATGACACCGGGTACCGCGGTTTCTTCTGTTTCCTCCGACGTGGAGATGGTTTC
Organism: Chitinophaga sp. 01L420; assembly: GCF_056399985.1. Classification (NCBI taxonomy): domain Bacteria; kingdom Pseudomonadati; phylum Bacteroidota; class Chitinophagia; order Chitinophagales; family Chitinophagaceae; genus Chitinophaga; species Chitinophaga sp. 01L420. The sequence goes on along the minus strand of NZ_JBFTSK010000011.1, from coordinate 156,717 downwards.
TTTTTTCTTCCAATACATAATATTAATTTTTCAGGGTCATCAGGGTTTGCAGGCAGCATCTTTTGTGCCTGTACAATCCACTGCTTTTTCGTTGGCAGCATCCAGCTTAGCCATATACTCCGCTACTTTTTCGTTGTATTTTTCGCCCGCTTCTACAAATTTGTCAACGGATTGCCCTACGGCTCCGCCAAAGGATGGCACCTTATGTTTGGCCAGGTAACTGAATACAAAAGAGCCATGACTACCTTCATGAAAACGCAGCGTAGTATGACCAGTTTTCTTATCCTTTTTGGTAGTACCGCGTCCATAGACAGAGGTAGACTTAGGATCAGCCCCTGGCTTATAGGTGGTTTGAATCGTAATTTCCAGGGTAGCGGATCCTACGATTTTAGATATCTTATCATTTTTAGATTCGTAAGACGGGCCTCCTGCCACGTAGGAGGTACGGGTCATCGCAGATTTTCCCGGCGGCACCTCTCCTATGATATCCGGTAATATGATTACTTTCACTTTACCCACTTGTCCGGATGCACTCAGCACGTGACCAGCGGTGTCTTTGTCTGTTTTCATTTTCTTAGGTACGGGAGTAGATATTTCCGGTACATCTTTCTTTTGTACGATGCTGAGTTGCTGCCCCTGTTGCTGTACCACATGCGTTAGTTCATGTGCCAGCAGCCATTTGCCCTCCCGGGTACCGGGGTTATATTTTCCTTTATTGAAATAAATTTCACCTCCATAAGTAAATGCCTGCGCCTGTAGTTGTGCTGCGGCGGTCTGTGCTTCCGTGCCGGTGTGAATACGCACCTTACCAAAATCATAACCGAAGCTACCGGACATCTCTGCGGCAGTACCGGTGGGCAGCGTATTGCCGCCGCCTTTGGGCACCACACCGGATGGTGCATGTGCATTCCCTACTGCTTTAGGCGCGGATGCAGCACTACCTTCTTTTTTAGTGGCGATGCCTACCTGGTCATCACGCTGATCCATGTTATGGGTATCTATAGAAGCGCGTTGTATCACCTTATCGGCCATTTGATCGGCTTCCTGTTCCTGTGGATCACCGGGAGTGCTGACGGTTAGTTTGGCTTGTGGCTTTGCACCTGGCGGAAAAAACTGTGCATTTGCTTCTGCCGTTTCATGCGATGGCTCCGCCTGGAAGAATTGCTGCGCCGGCCTTCCTTCTCCTTTGTTCTTTTTTCGGCGCAGTTGTTTTTTTACAGCCATGGTATTATTATTTAGAGAGATGTTGAATTTCTTTTTTCACGAAATAATCGGTCGTGATTCCCATGTCCTCGYGCATAGCCAGCAGCAACCGTTGCCATGCGGCCACTGATGCGGCTGCATGTACACCATCTGTTGCCGCAGCCTGTTGCAGTTCGCGGAATGCTTTGATTACTTTAGCAGATGCGATCAAGCCCAACTGAACTTCAAATTCCTGAAAATCGAGGTTTACTTTCTCCTGTTGCTCCGCAGCCAGTTCATCTACTACAGACTGCCAGGCATCCAGGCATTTTTCGTATAGGTCTGCCCGATAGGTGAATTGTTTTCCCATCATAATTTTATCACTATGATTGCTGATGGCATTACTGAGGATGAAGGTGCAAATAATACCCACTGCTGCAAAGATGATCACCATGGCCCGCGTACCAGGTTCCAGGCCCAGCTGCTCCTGCCTTAAGAGCAAGTATCCCTGCCATACCACCCAGATCATCACCGTAAGTGTAAGCAATGCCAATAACATTTGAATGAAGCTTCTCATAGATTTTATGTTGTATATAGTTTTACATATGCTGGAGCCAGTATCAGATTTAGCTTATCCCGTTCTCTTTTACTGAATACAAACTTACCGTTCAGTTTATACTCAATGAGCGACTGGTAAGTGGCAAATCTTACACCTTTACGGTCCTTCATGATCTTAACAATCGCCTTGGCCCAGTCCGCTGTCATGTTGTCAATTCCTTTCTCTATTTTTTTGGCGTTTCCACAATCCAGGTATACAGGATCCTTCGTCCGTTCGGTTAAATAATAGGATTCAGGTCGCTGATCGACTTTATTATCTATCGTTTTACTTACTATTTTCGTTTGTTTCAAGGTAGCAGGATCCACAAATAATGCTGTACAACTAAGGGAGGATGGCACATTCCGCTCATCCTTTCTAATGGAAAGTATCTCTTTCAAATCCTCTCCGGGAGGTATTTTGGCGGCTTCTGCTGCCGACCATGGAGCCGGTGTCGTCAGGCTATAACTGGGTTTCACCAGGTAGTCCACCATTAGACCGCTTTCCACGGCTTTTTTAACATTTTGCTCTACCATGTCACGATGAGTAGCATTTGCCTTTCCGGTCAACGGAGTCAGGTTTCTGTAGTCATCCCCGCTTCCTCCCACTTGTTGATTTAACAAATGCCCGAGTATATAGTATGGACCGCTATCTTTCCTACGGCGTTTCATATTTTTATATGACGCAGGAGCCATACCCTGATTCGGTTCAGTGCCCACCAGCTTGCTCTTCTTCGTCAGTTTTTTCGTATGCATTTCCGTACCGAATTGGGTCGTTGCGTTAAGGGCGCCAAACGTCAGTTCCGGATCAATAAATCCGACGATGTCTTTCTTGAACAACGGTCCCATTATAACGCTTAGTTGATCCATCAGTGCCCTGATCTCTTTTTCTTTGTCTTCCGCTGTATATTTAGGTGTTTCTTTCTTCTTTTCAACTGCCGTAATCTGTGCATATTTATTTTTTGCTTTGTCCTTCCTGGCCTGCATTTTCTTTCCTTCCGGACTGCGTGGTTTATCAACTACAATGGCAGCCAGCCAATTGTCAAACTTCATGGGGGTACTCTGTACCATCAGCTGCGCACTTTGTTCCGAACCGGCAAAAGAGATGGTATGCATTTCTCCGTCTTCGGCTTTAAACTCCTTACGAAGTCCCAGCCATCCCAGCACTTTATTCAATGCGGCCTTTCCTGCTTTAAGGATCGTATCTATCACGCTGAGCGCACCATTGATCAGCCAGTCTATGGCATCATCTACCTTTTTACGGCCAGCGGTTACGATATCTTTGATCTTATCTCCTACAGGTCCGATAATGACTTCTACCGAAAATCCTATTACCACAGGTACAGCCTTGGCCAGCACTTCTTCAAAAGCTATCTGTGCGTGCTCCAGTTTTCCGCCAATGATTTCTGCCAGGTTATCCATGGCCTGGTTCGCCAGGTTGAGCATTTTGTTTACATAGGCAATACCTGTCTTCATGGTATCATACACCAGGATAAGGGTATTGATGGTAGCGCCTATGCCCAGCGGATCAGCGCTGGTAGCCAGGCGCTTCATAATTTCTGCAGATATTTTTTCTGACACCCAGCTAACAATGCCGCTGATAACCATATCCGTGAGGTCGTCCAGTTTTGCTTTGGCTTTGCGGAGCAGTCCTTCTGCGCCTTCCTTTATCCAAACAGTCACCCATTCCAGGGCGCCTGTCAACACATCCTGCATTTTCCGCATTTTGGCTACACGCTCCTTGCCTATCTTAGGATTCTCTTCCATCCGTTTGTATACATTCTCCATGTTGATGCCGAAAAGATCCAGCACATATCCCAATATATTCCGGAGACTAAAATCAGATGGCGGCGCTACTGCTACGGCTCCTTTCACTTCACCAAACAACCATTCCAGCGCGCCGTGCAGCATGTGTGTACCAAGATTATCATAGAAGCGGACAAAGCCTCCTTTGATCACGTTCCATACATTCTTCAGGAATTCTCCCGGTTTTTTGATGATGTCGGAGAAGTTGTGCGCAGCTTTGGCAATCACGGCGGTGACGAGCGTTGGATCGATGCCAATTAAACTCAGGAGATTGCGGAAGAACGTCCAGAGTCCCCGGGCCAGTTTACCATCCACGAACACCTGTTGTATCACGGTAAGCGCTGCAGCTTTGATCTGCGGCCACTTTTCTTTCAGGTCTATGAATTCGGCAATGACTGGTATCTTTTTCAGGATCACTTCCGTGAGCCAGTCCATGACAGGATCTTTGATACACTTCGGTACCAGAGCAAAAGGCCCGAGGATGAAGTCTCCCAAAAAGTCCAGCACATTACCTGCTACCGCCACCAGCTTCAGGAGCATATCTATTACGCGCTGCATAAATGCGCGCACGTCTTCCATGCCGGCATAAATACGTTCAAAGATCCACACGACTTTATCTTCCGCCCAATCCTTGATACTGTCGATAGCTTTAGGGACCCAGCTCACCAGCGAATACACCGGGCTGAGATATTCATTGCTCTGCAGCCCACTGAAGAAGCTACTTACGTTAACGGCTATATTATTTACTTTTTCCAATACCCATTGGCCCGCGGCAATGATGGTTACTTTAATCCGGTCGATCGATTTGTTAAGGGCCGGCAGTAATACATCCCGCAGGGTCATTTGTTTGTTGGCCACCGCATCATCATCATTACCCATGGCAGTAGCTGTATCTGCTACACTGTCCAGCCACTTGGTGGCGTCGTCCTGCAACTTGCGGATAGCATCCATATTAATCATGGCGCCGATCCCGCTGATCACGCTCTGTATTGGTTCTATCACCGGGCGTAGCTGTGTTTTAATAAACTGCCACGCTTCGTTTAATTTAGCAGATACAAAGTCCATGAAACCACCTTCATCGGAACTGTTGATACCCAGTTTTTTACAGATCCAGGCCCAGGCATCGCGGTAGGGTTGAATGATGATGGCATCAAATTTATTCCAGATCCATCTGCCAAAATCTTTGATGCGGTCCCACACTTTGCCAGCAAAGGCGGTGACCTTGTCGAGAGCGGGTGCCATATAGGTATCCCAGATCTTATTCAGCCATTGTCGCAGTGGCTCAATGGCTTCCATCAGCCGGTCCCATACAGCACCGGCAATGGCTTTCACCACCACAGAGAGCAGGTTCAATGCAGCAAACAACGGCTTACAATCACCTTTGGAAAGCCCATCGAGGATAACCGGGAGCTGATTTTTAAGATGGATAAATATCTGGATGATGAGCATAAACTGCTCATCTGAAAACCCTAATCCATTGAAGAGTTCCCGGAAAAGGCCAAACAATGCGCCTTTGATATAACCAAAAACACCTTGTGTTTTTACCTCTTTATAGAACTCGTAGATATCTGCCGGTAAATGCGATTGCAATACAGATTCAGCGCCATTGAGCAGCATATCTGTCCAGGAGGTTTCTTTTTCTTCCCCTTTCTCTTCATCACGTTGCACGGTTTTAGCAGCGCCCTGTTGGACAGTATGCGTAAGTTCATGTGCCAACAGGAAACGCCCATTGGTCGATTCCGGCTGGTACTTGTTTTCTCCGAAATAAATATGATGCTGGTACGCAAATGCCTGTGCCCCGATCTCCTGGCTCAGCGAAGCGGCTTCTGTGCCGGTATGAATACGCACTGCGCTGAAATCGGCCTGGAATGCACTTTCCATGTTTTTCCGCACCGGTTCGGCCAGTGGAGTTCCGGACTCACTTGTTTTGAGGCGGGCAGAAAAACTATCGCTGGTATGGAAACTACCATCGCCGGCACGTTGTAATCCTTTTACAGGTTTGGTGAGTACCTCTTCACCCTCCTCCTCACTCCGTTGAATATTATTATTGCCATTACCTTCCGGGCGACTGCCACCACCACCGGTAAATGATAGTTGCGGCATGCGCAATACTTTTTCGGCCATCCGGTCGGCTTCTATTTCCTGTGGATCATCGGGGCTGCCTACTTTCAGACTGGCCTGCACCGGCATGGGAACTGTGGTGGTAGTATCGTCTGGCTTGGCATGCAGCTGCTCTGCGCCTTCACAATCTGCACATTTTGCCTGTACAGTTTCTTCTTCCTCAGCAGAACGTTGTACGGGCGCTTCCTCTTCTGTACTTTTTGCCTGCACGGAGGTTTCTTCTTCCGATGTGGTGCGTTTTATTTCTTCTTCCTGTTCACAGTCTTTGCATTTTGCCTGCACCGATGCCTCTTCTTCCGATGCAGTGCGTTTTATTTCTTCTTCCTGTTCACAGTCTTTGCATTTCGCCTGCACGGGTGCTTCCTCTTCTGATACAGTGCGTTTAATTTCTTCTTCCTGTTCGCAGTCTTTGCATTTTGCCTGCACGGACGCGGCTTCGGCCGACCTGCTAATTCCAGGTATAAATAAGGATTGAATATCCGGCATGGCTGCTTCTGTATCCATTTCCCGGGAAATAGTAGCGGCAAAAAAAGGTGGTGCCTGTTGGGACGCACGCCGCTGCGGCGACTCTTCTTTCCGGAAAAGTTTACCTGCTTTGAGGCCTGCCTTGGGAGGCGCGTTATGGACACCGCTTTCGCTCATGGAGTCATTTCAGGGTAAATCAATATATAGCTGCAGCTTACCACTGCACGTATAATATTTGTGGCATCCAGGCATATTTCACCATCGATACCTTGTTAATGAGAATATCTTCCGTCCGGGTATTTACGGTCAACATCCAGGCGCCATCGTTGCGGCGTGACAGCTGTCCTTCTCTTTGCAGGAAAGCAGTACTGAACCAGGCGGTAGAAAATTTCCGGTCTTTGCGCCATGCTTCCATGTAGGCTGTCAGCATTTCTTCTGCTGCCTGCTTCGCTGCGTCATCTGGCGCCAGTACCGGATCTACGGGCATATGCAGGGGCCAGTCGCAGAGCAGTTTATTCAACAGCCAGTCTTCTTCTCCTCCGATGGCGGCATTGCCGTAACAGATATAATGTAGCAACAGGATGGCCCGTTGCTGTGCGGTTGCATCAATAAATTGCCGGTCCACCACATAACCTAACGTTCTGAAAAGGCGGCCACATTCCATCCAGAGTAATACCAGTCCTGCATTTTCGATTTGCAGTCCCCGTTGCAGCTGCGCAGCCAGCGACATGGCAACTACTGCCGGAGAAGCAGCTGAAGTAACAGGAGGATTAACAGCGTTAGTACGGGAGGAAGTGCCTGTATTTTCTTTGTTGGTCACCGTTGGAACAAAAAGCGGCCGTTCATTTCCCAACAGCATGTGTTGAAAAAATACCGGCCACTGCTCCGCAATTGGCAATAAGTTGTTGGGTAAAACTGTGGCAGTATCCGAAACAGCGGCGTTACCTTGAGCCGCAGTGGCGTACGAAATCGGTTTACCTGTCCTTGCAGATTCCTGCTCCATCAGCCCCTTCAGGGTGGCTTCGTTGCAGGAAAATGTACGTATGAAAAATTGCTTCATACCAACAGCCCCCAGCAAATAATATAATCGCGTCCATACAATCGGATCTTCCCTACCCACATTTTTCAACAGCGTTTCCAGCTCTGGCTGTTCCTTGCCGGGTAATGCTTTTATTTCCTCCTGCAATGCGGTGATCATATCCGCACCATTGTAAAAAGCACGGATCCCATATTTTAAAAAGAACAGGCGAAGTGCAGTCGTGTATTCACTACCGTTAGTCAGGATAATATTTTCCGGCTGTTGCTTTGCCAGCTGTTCTTTGATGGCAATAGACAGCTGTGATAATAATTGTTCATGAAAACCGGTATCATCGATGCAATCCAGCGAAACAGAAATGGTTGGAATCTCTATATATTCCGTTTCACCAACCAACCCATCCAGCATGGCCGACAGCTGCCGGATAAAATCTGCTGTATGCAAACGGTAGCCCAGTTGCTGTTGCAATTGAGCAGCCAGCAATGGTTGGGAGGCATTAACCTGCACTTCCATCCGTCCGATGATATGTTGTTGATCACCCACGATTTATTGGCTGCGGGTTCAGGGTGTAATAATCAATACTCGTAACCGGGCAACAGTCAAATCGGTATGGCAAAAAGAAATCAGCCACAACGGTGTATTCTTTTATTTCCGCCCGGTCTGTTTTGCTGCACTCATTCAGTTCTATCTGTTCATCGTTGTTGGTGAAGACCAATACCAGTGTTTGTCCCTGTTGCAATGCAGGCCGATGCTCCAGCCCGGGCAGGTATTGCAGCTGCGCGATCGTGGTGGCACTGTTAATCATCACGGCAATCACATCTACACAGAGATTGTACTCCAGCAGGTATTTCCCCAGATCAAAACCTTCGAGATAAAAGGTTTTGCTATCACCATTTAAAGCAATAGCTTTTCCCATATGTCCTTCCACCCGCAACCAGTGCATGGATTCAAAGTTGAAAGCCAGTGGCATCAATACTTCCGGCCGGGAGCTGTAGCTATCGTTGATCACATCAGTAGAAGATTTATCTTCATCACCCAAATATGCATTGTACGACAATAAGGTATCTGTACGCCGCAACACAGTGGTTTCATAATCCCAGAACTGGTGCACAGAATAAACGCTGTTGCTGTCCAGCGGGTAATAATAAGGAATAGCCGTTTTACCTAACGGGCCCGCATTACTACGTGTAGGCGTTAACTTTATAGGAAGATTTCTAAACTCATCATTGTCATCGGGATTAACGAGCGACTCCCAGTAGTCTGTTGAATCCAGTTTATCCTCTATCGCCTGGTTGGTGTAGGCCAGGGCTTTATCCAGTTGTAAAAAGGGAAGATCGAAAGTACGTATCATCACCATCATGCGCCAGTGCATACAACGTACTTCCCGGATAGCCGCATCTCTTTCTGCGATGATGGCCAGGTCGCGGAATATCAGGGGCTGGTAGGTAGTGCGGCCGCCGAGAACAGGTCCCAGCAATACCACTAAACCTTTGCTGTCCTGTGCCGTGAGATCTGTACAGGTGCATTTGCCACGGTAGCCATTCAGTTTTAGCACCAGTTCGTTATAAGCCGTAGTCAGATCTCGTAACCAGTCGTACACGTATTGAATGTAATAGAGATGTAATCCTTCTTCATAAAAAGCATTCAGTTTAAGCACAAGGATCTTCCGGTACAACTCCAGCGTAGCTGCGCCCTTATGAGAAAGCAGCGGACCAAAGAGGTCATGCAATAATTTTAATGCATCGCGGAATTCCTGCATATAATCGTCGATGATACCTTTGTATTCAAAGAAGATCTGCTCGTAGGTAGTCACCGTCTGGAAAGGTGGTTGCAGGTTACTTTCCTTTAAACCTATTGCCGGGTTAACAATCGCCAGTTTCCGGTAACCGAAGCGGGGAATGGTTAACAGCGGCAATTGCAATACGGGGCGCAGAAAGGAATCTACTGCGGCAATATCAATATCATCTGGCGAAAATGCTTTAGAAAAAAGCGACTGGTCATCGTCTTCTTTCGGTGCTTCTATACCTACTGCCCTTGCCATGGCATTGCGGGTAACGAGTATCCAGTATAAATCAGGGCCCGACTCTTCACTACCGGGGAGTGCCAATAATAAAATAATCTTATCCCTGTTAAGATTCCGTTCCGGAATATCATCGGGATGCTGTTGCTTCAGGGAGTCAACGGTATCTGGTGCTGCACCGTCTGCTGCCAGTTGCAGGAACTCCATATGTTTCGGATCCAGCTTATCCAGCTTCAGGTAAGCGAGCATAAACTGACTTACCGCCTGACTGTTATTGGTGGTCGTCTCCCCATTATCATTCCCTGCGGGCAGGGGCTTTACGTAATACCGGAACTTCTTTTGCGGCGTATGTAATATTGTACCATCAGGGAGTATCACGGTACCTTCTGTTACTTCAATAGAGCAGTCTGTATTTACGTGTACTTCAAGACCGCAAACTACGCCGTTGCCGGCAAAACAGGTATCAATAGCTTCTTTCATGAATCGGGTTGTTAGAAATAATGAATCTGATTTTCCTTCCAGTTATTCATCAGCGTTACCAATGCATCATTGGCTTCAGCGAGACCCGGCTGTTGCTTTGTGCAAAGCCGTTTTATCCATTCGTTATAGGTGGCCTCAAATGCCAGCATATCTGTTCTGCTTAACAACACATACCGTACGGAAAGATGCGCGGGCATTTCACGGCGAAGCGTTTGCATAAACACTTCCAGCCGGTCACTATCCTTAAAGCGATCTGCCCAGTCCGGCAATGCGATGGTGATCCAGAAGGAGTATGGATCTAACAGTGTCACATCTTCCGGACAACAGATCATAGGGGTTAACAACTGTGTAAAAGTGGTATTACGCGGCCGTAAAAGAATATGTTCCAGCAGGTGAAAACTGTCGTCATTGCAGTTCCCGGAGGCCAGGCCCCTGAGATATTCCAATCGTTTTGCAGCCCCTTCACGACCTGGTGTAGGTTCCAGCATCAGCGCATTTTTAATAGTGCGTGAAGCGGGCGGTATATTCAGCCAGAAGCCAACCACATTCTCCTCCACGATATCGTAGGCGCTGCCATCACCAGCCCTGTTGAGGAAATCGAGTCTTGCTTTTTTAGCCTGTTCAAAACTCCTGAATCGTTCAACGCTCACCAGCAAACGTGCACCACCAGCACCTTGTGGCCGGATATAAAACACATACTCTGTTTCAGCACTGGTATTTCCGAGGTTGTCCGTTTCGCCTACACCTACTTCAAATACGGGCTCGCAGGTGATGGTGTGCCTGGTAGCATCAGACATGCCCAGGATAGCGCATACTCTTTTACGAACACCTTCTACGTTATCTGTTTTCCAATAACGCAACTCATCTTTTTCAAACTGGTATATAAAGCCGCTGCCGCGTTTGGCTCCTAATGCAGGCACCTGTTGCAGGAAGCGTTGTTTATCTGCAATACTTTCCGGCAGCCCTTCATCGATAGCCCATGCATCTCCATCAGAGAGCGGCATTTCGATGCGGTACAACTGAAGTGCATAGTCGGTGAACTGTTCCCCGAAGCGCGCCAGCATATGATCCAGCAGGCGGTTATGGTAAATTTGCTGATCGGTATCACTACCTTCTGTGAGCTGCTTCAATGCGGTGATGTAAGCGTTTTGGTTATCGGCTTTAAACGCCTCCCATTCCGGATTTGGGTCTACTTTATTGAGGGTGGATTCCACTACCTGCGCTCCTTTATAATCCAGCAATAATTCTTTTATGCCGGGGATGTTGTACAATGCCTGATACATGGTGGCATCATCACCTTTAACAGACAGAAAAGTTTTTACACTGGAAAGCTGAGTCAGATAGTTAGCTAGCAGCTGGTCATAGAAAAAAAGATATCCCTTCAACTGTTTGGCCTGCGCCTGGCGAAGTTCTGGTTGCTTTTTAGAAATCCCGGTATTACCGATTTTATAGGTACGCGGGAAATCTTCCTGTACACTGGTAAAGTCCGTCAGATCGGTCAGCACACGACCATCCGGCACCGGCAGATCCTGTTGCTGTTCCCGGTTTATTTTGGTGGTACTGTCCGGGTGTACATCCAGGTATTCTTTCAGCCGGAGCATGTCTACCTGCACTTCTTTGTAATGGGAGATGACCGCAAAAGACGAACAATCAATGCTGAGAGCAGGGAGACATTTGCAGTCTAACTCAATACACCATTTTTCGGCACTCACCTCTTCATCACGATCTTTGCAGAGGTACATATCCAGTCTTTCGATCTGCACCACACCTGTTACTGCGGCTATAATCTGGTAAAGATCGGAACGGTATACCGTTTGCCGGGGCTGTGCCTGCAGCAGTTCAGCTTCATCAATAAAGCCATGCTGCAGCAAAGGTCCTTTATACACGGGGTCTGCGTTATAATATTTTTTTGCCTGAATGAACACATCGCTGTAATAATCATCCATGGCAACCGGATCCCATACCCCTGTTACGGCGGCTTTGAAGGCGGCATCTCCGGTGATACGTTTATGCAATAAACTTTGCAGGGCAGTTGTCAAATCATCCGGAAGCTGTGCCGCTTGTAATGCGTCTATTACCGCAGCGTCTACCTCAAACTGTGCATAGCGATACATCATTTCTTCCAGGCTGTAGAAACGGATAACGGGAGATAAATAATGTGCTACGGCACGATATACGTTGGCCAGCACCTCCCATTTATCAGCGGCAGGATCCAGCTCCAACGCCAGGTCCAGCCCCAACCCCACCGTTTCCGAAATATGCACGTCCGGATGAAAATCTTCGCTGAGATTGCGTACGTGATGCAGTCTTTTTTTAGCTTCTGCAATGATATCCGCTTCCTCTCCTTCAAACCCTTCTTCCAGTCGCAGTGTAACACTATAGATGCCTTGTGGCAGGAAGAGGTTATAATCTGCCGGCTGATCTTTTTCGGGCAATTCACCGATACGCAAACTACCTGCGAAATAAAGGCATAATAAAGGATCAAAGTAGAAGAATGCCTGCAGCTCCTTGATGTTATCTATCAATGCAATCAGATCGCTCAAGCCGTTGAATCCGCCCATATCGCTGCGCAGTGCGGCCAGCCAGTTGATTAAGGAATTGAAGTCGTCTGCAGGATCTAATGGAACATCCAGGGTGAGCAGGTAGCTTTCCACAAAGAATAATGATTCATCGTAGTAATTTGCTGCCATGTAGAGCAGCATCACTTTTTTGAATCCTTCATCGGGATTAGCTTTCAGCAGCATATCCAGTAGTTCCTTCCGGAACTTTTGTCGGGCGGCTTCTTTTTCTTTATCACTGATGCAGCTATTGAAAGCTTTCAGGAGTTCCGTATTGATAGTATCTATCTTCGGTAATGTGATCGTTCCTCCAACCATATCGAAATAGGGCTGCAATTGTGCCGTGGCGTATCCATCCAGGAAACCATCCGGCCAGAAGAAGCGCACTTCGGCTTCTTCCAGTTGCTGCACCCAGGCATTTTGTACACCGGGCATATCGATCAGCATCTTCCGCAGATCCAGCGCGGTTACCGGGGCACAGGGCAGTATCTGGGCTGCGGTGTAAAATGAATCATTGTTGGGCACTGCAAACAGGTCGGCCGGCGACATATTGCTTCTATACCCCAGATCCGTGATCGCATAACAAAGTATCTCGAGGATGGTAATACCCGGATCGTGCAAATTATAATCTGTCCAGATATCTGAAGCGAGATTTTCGATATGCCGGATCCCTTCCCGGCGCAGCAATTGCCAGTCCATGGAAGGTGGATACAACGGATCTTTAGGTATGATGAGAGAAGTACTCATACGTTAATTTATTTTTGGGGCTTATCTATTTTGATAGTAGTGAATTTTCCGGCAGTGAATGCAAGATCCACTGTCATGGCAGTCACCAGGTTGTTTTGTAACACAGGTGTAATACGGTATGCATGTTCTCCGGCAAGTCCTTTTCGTGGGTCTGCTGGAATTTTACCTATCAGTATTTTTTCTTCCACTTCTTTCTTCAGCACTTTTACCATGGCCTTAATAATCGCATCTGCATGTATGAGCCGGGACTGCCAGGCCTTTGCCAGCAAGTCGTGCAATTGCTTTGTATGGTCCTTCGCTGCTGGTACTTTCACGGTGTCTGTTTTAACCGGCATCGGCCTGTTATCCGGAACCTTGACCGTGTCTGCATTTGCAGGCACCGGGTAGGTATCCTTTTTTTCCGGCGCTGGTGTTACATACTCATCAACCGCTAACGTTGGTGGCCGGTCTTCCTCACAACCACCACAGGCGCAGCGGTCGTTGTCTTTGATCACGTTAATGTCGTGATCTATTACGTTGGGATTGTCTTCATTGAGGCGATCCAGGTAAGTGGTAAGTACAGAGGCGGCAGTATACGGTGTAATCACATCTACCTCGCTCCATTCCAGGATATCCTCAAACTCTTCCGCCATCTGCCGGGAAGAGAAATGCTTTATTTTAAGATTCGTTACCACATCTACGTAGTCGAGGTTTTCCAGGAACTGCAGTAAACGGGTTCTGTTAACCGGCGTACCGAACAGCAGTGGTTTCTTACCGGTAGCCCATGGCGCCAGGAATAATTTCAATGCTTCATTCAGTGCCTTGGTATAGTAAGGAATATCTTTTCCCGGATAGAAACGTACGCACACCCGTATCCTGATGGGTTCAAACCGGGCGTTGATAACATCCAGGCGATCATGTCCATCATCACATCCGCAGTCGTCGTTGCAGCAACAGAAACCAGGCTCTCCGTATCCGCCCACGAAATAACTGTTTCGTGCGGCCAGGAATTGTTTCATTGAGGTCAGTTCTCCTGCTTCAAAAATGGGATAAAACATACGGTTGCCAGTCATCTTATTGGGAAACGGTATAGCCGCTACCGTTACATGTCCCGGCCTGGCGGTATAAATGCGGCGGGAATGTGGCAAACATTTCAACACATCTATTTCCGGGAAGGCTTCGAGCAGCAATCTTTCATAATCCCAGGTGGTGACTGCCCTGTCTTTATGACGGAGTCTTTCGTGTATCCGTGTGAGATAGCCATCCCGATCCGATTGTTCGGAGGTGCGGCCATGGAAAGAAGCATAAGGCTGGGTGACAGATTTCACGCTCACATCCCGGAATTTCAGAGCGGAGATCGTGGACGGCGGGATGCCATCAACCAGGTGATCTTCTGCGTTATTATTATCGCGGAATTCAGCTTCTGCTGCATTTACATGAATATCGATGAGCATAGGCAGGGCATCTACCATAACATCATCTTCGGGTATTTCTACCGCGGAAGCGCGCAGCCAGTAAAGGTCTGTGCGACCATCCTTTCCGGTAATAGCAGTATTACCATTTTTGATATCATCCGGAATCTGGAAAAGGATAATACCGGTTTGCTGCATGCCCAGCGTAGTGTCTTTGAGTATATACTGCGGCGGCAATTCTATCCAGGTGTCTGCGAGGTAAGACCAGGCTATCTCCGGCGCATAGTGATCCGGATTACCGGTACCGGGTGCCGTTTTAAATAGCAGTGACAATGTTTGATCAGGAGTCAGTTGCTCAAAGCCGAGGAAGAGATTACCATTGGCAGGAGCTGGCCTGGGACGGCGCTCATCAAACAATTCCGGGCCAATAGGCTGTAGTGGTTCCGGCATCTTCATCACCGGTGCAGGACTGATACCTTCACCAGATAAATCTTCCCAGTTACCCAAAGAGTTGAAGGCGCTGAAAAAGTGTCTGCTGGACAATCTTCCATCTGTTCTGGGATACAGTATCTGATCTGCCAGGATAGTTACCGGGTTAGTACGATAGGCAAATACAAAATTATTGGCATCGAGTACATAAAAATTATCTCCCTCCCAGATGGCATCCATCCTGATCCAGCCGGATACATTACCGGACAGGTCTATCGGGAATTTCCCGGACGCCTGCAGTGGGCCTTCTTTTTCGGTGTATCCTGTAATGTCTGGTCCGCCATTATCTGTTATTACCTTCCAGTCCCCGTTATACAAAAATGATTTGTTGTTCAAAGACAGGGAATCATTACCGGCATGCCACATATAAAAATAGGCAGGGTCCTTGAAAAACAACTCCTGGAACCGGATATAGACGACCGATGTTGTTTTACCTATCACCAGCTGATTCCTGGATTCCACTTGTCCTTCCGGTGTTTGCCGGTAGAAGATACCTGGCTGACCAGGTTGGATCAACTGGCCCAGAAAATCCGATGGCGTTTCTGCATACCTGTACAATTCACCACTGTAGGTAAACACTTTCGCCTGCCATACGGTGATATCGTCTTCCTTTAAATCCCTGGTTTTAAAACGGATAAAAGGAGGGGTATGATCATCTATGGGTAGTACAGCGGGGAATGTTGGATGTAACCAGATGACGATCCGTTGTGTCCAGGCTGTCATGCCATCTTTCTTCACCATTTCTGCCTTGTTCAGAACACCGCCACTATATGGTGTTACTCTCACTACCCTGTTGTACAGGCTGAATTGGGCATCCGGTGCAGTGCCTGATTGCTGTGCATAGCCTACTGCTTCGTAAAACTCATTACGGATTTTAGTCAGCATTTCATCGGGCATGCCGGTATTATTGTAGGTGCCATAATAGTCAGTAATGCTGCCATCATACAGGTTCAACTTCATCAAACCTTTTTCTGTAGAAATTTCCACCTCGAAGCTATCCAGTATATCTACTATATCGATACCATTGCACAGGAACTCCATGGAAATCATCCGGTCCAAACCGTTTGCCATCCAGAGTTCTGTACTGCTTACGCTAAACCCTGCATAAGCCTGCAGTTGTTCCAGTTTTTTAGTCAGTTTGATCTGCTCTTTGATCACAGCTACCGGACGTGTTTCATACTGATCCAGCAGGCCCTGAATTTTCCGGTTCTGGTACATCAGTCTGTCGTATACTGTTTCCCCCGAAAGCGCCCGCCATGCTTTCGTGCCTGCCGGCCACTCTTCTTCCAGGCCATCTCTTTTATCAGCAGCAGGTAACGCATAGGCACGTTTAATAGGTACGCCGTCTTGTATTTCTTCTCTCATGTATAGGTTCTGACGTTCCACCAGTTTTACGGGTGAAATCACCAGTTCATCTGTCAATGCATAACTCATGGGCAGCCCGTTGCTGTCCGCTCCTGCTTTGAGTTCCGCACCGGCAGTGATGAGATGTGGTGGCAGTTTGAGTGCCAGCTCAAATACCACATGCACTTTATCCGGCACCAGTTGCCTTTTTTCGAGGCGCAATACATCGTGGTAATAAAACAGTAAATGTTTTTCTACCTGACTGTTGAGTTCATCCTGCAGGTGTTTAAAAAGATGCAGGAAAGTAATGAACAGTGCAATATGTGGTTCATGATTGTGGCGGGAACGGAGAGAGCTCTGAAAAGCTTTCCGTACTTTTTCCAGTATGATGGATAATGCTTTGTAGAACTTCAGAAAAAGGCTCCACAATTCATCGATATATTCATAAGGTAAAACGAAATCTATGCATTCGAAGGCAGCTTTGTCTTTCAGCCCCCATGGCGCAGCACAGCCGTAGGTACCAATAAATCCTTCATACAGTTTAATCGCGTTGGGATCTATGGCCTTATGAAATTGTATCAGGCGATAAAGCGGATCCGGCAGCATGCTGCTGATCACATTGAGGATATCCTGTTTCAGCGGATGATCTACCGGAATTTTCTGGCAGATGTGAAGGATCGTGAGCGCCAGGCCGTAAATACCGCATTCGGTACTTTTGATCATCTCCTCCATAATAGCAGCAGATGACTGTTCACCGGGTTTGGCGGTGCCCATGTCTTCCTGCTTTCTGCGGCGGCGATACAATATTTCCTTTGAGCGGAAAGCCGTACGCGGACTGTCCAGGTCAGTAGCAGCGAGGATGGCTAACAAACTGGTGGTGTCGGATTCCCAGAAAGGCAGCCAGTCGCCGGCTTCCTTGTTGTCTGGTCCCCAGTGGCGTACATGCGCAGACAATCCACCTGCAAAGGCAATCAATTCTTCTATAGCGCGATCATCCAGCTTTAGCTGATCGGGAATAAGACTGATCAGCAGTCTGTCCCGCTGTTGTGTGCCTCCATGTATCAACGGATGGCGTAATGTGTTGCAGTGTAGTATCATAACTCCACGTTTGTGCCCTCTTGTTTATAAAATGGGTATACGATGCTAAACCTGTTATTAGTCGTTCTGACTACATAGTCCATCTGTATTTCCAGTGTACCTTCCAGTTCTGTGGGTGCAATTACGAGCGACAATATTTTTATACGCGCTTCGTATTTAGCCACATTTTTCCGGATCAGGTCTTCCAGGTAAGTAAGAAAAGTGACGTTGAGCGCAGAGAAAACATAGTCTTCAGGATTACAGCCAAAATCTGGTTGTAGCACCCGTTCACGCACGCTGGTACTGAATAGTATCCGCAGGCTCTGGTCAATATCTTCTTCATATTGTGCCATCCCTACTTTGCCGGTAGTACGGTCAAAAGCCGGCGGAAATGCCCAGCCTTTACCGAGAAAGGCTTTTTGTTCATTTTGCGGATTTAAGAATAAATATTCCATGATGATGTTTTTATCCTCCTATAAATACATTGGGTGAACCTGTTTGAATCATGCCTCCGGGCATATGCGTGGTTTCGTCCATTTGTCGTGCTGCGGCCTGACTGCCGAAGAACACAGAGGAAGAACCCTTTTTGATCATATTGCCTGGCTCCACGCACATACACATATCATTTTGTACGGCGGCGGCCAGCTGGTTAATAAATACCCTTGCCGCACCTGTGGCCATTACCTGTCCTGGGCCATGGGGCGTATTCGGCGGCGATGATAATGGTTTTGGACATATATGCACATCCGTGTTACGTGCGGCTGGTTTACCTGGCATAATGGATCAGTTTAAATCGATTCGTGTACCATTTATTTTGATGCCCTGCGCCGATAACTCAATAGAAGTACTTGCGTCCAGTGTAATACTGATCTTCTGACCGCTCCCATCCAGCTCTATTTTCGGGCTGTTGTCATCTCCTGCGCTGAGTAGAATTTTCTTTTTATCATCGTCAAAAATGAATTGCATGCCTGCTTTGGATATCAATCCTTTTTTGGCGTTCTGGTCGCTGGCCGGCAGCTGTTGTGGTGCCACATTTTTATCGCTGTGTACTGCGCCGAGTACTACCGCATCATTGGGGTCGTTATTGATAAAACCAACAATCACCTCATCTCCCACTTCCGGTCTGAAAATAAATCCACGCTGATCGCCGGCGTAGATGTTCACCATTCTTGCCCAGATGCCATCCGCGCTGGTGCTATTGGGGTTTTGTGCTACAAAAGGTAAGCGTACCTGTATGCGGTAGTCGCCACTGCGACTGTCGCCTTCTAACTTAGACACGATGCCTGCATGCAGGCCACGAATACCGCTGACAAGGCCCGCTGCATCCGGGGCGGTAGGTTCTATGGTGTCTGCCGTAAAATTTTTATTCCAGCCAAATTGTATATCTGTTTTCCAGTTGCCATTAATCACCTGATGTAATACTGCCGTAATGAGATGAGTACCGTTAAAGCGATCTCCTACTCCGTTTACTTCCAGGGTGTCCCCTGGTTGCACTTTCACACCATTTACAGCGGCACGGCCTTTTACGTGAGACAATGTTCCCCGTTGCTGTTTGGCAGCTGCCCATGCGCTGAGTTCCTGCGTATCCATATCGCCGCCATGATAGAGCTGTACAGGATTATCTTTATACAGCACATCCGGAAAATCTCGTTGTGCACCACCGCCGCCGGTGAGTGCGCCTGCAGCGCCTGACAATAAACCACCTGCCCCACTGCTATCTGCTCCCGCCGATTCCTCTGCTACCTCCTGCCGGGTGTAATCCCAGGTACTTCCTTTCACGGAAGGGTAATGATCCCGGGCATCCAGTTCGGATTCAAATTCCAGTATAGGAACGCCTTTATTGCCGATGCCAAACTGCACCTGCAGATCCGGCGTTGATTTAATCGCGGGCTTTTTCATATGCAGGGTGCCCGCGTCCAAATGCAGACAAAGACCATTGGCATCTGCGCGCAGCAGCATGAAGTCCCAGTCAGTAACATTGTATTGTACCAGCTCCTTATGGGTATAGCCGGGGCTTTCCATGGTGCCGGCAGTTACATCCGGATAGCTGTTGAGAATATCCTGCACCAGGTCTTTATCAGAAACATCATAAAAGTAGCGACTCTTGCGGGCTACCGTTGTTTTCACCGCAGCATCCCGGCATTCTATCTCCAGCCGGAAATAGCGGTCCTGCTGCACTTTCACCGCATGACGGATGATGATACCTTTGAAAATAGTTTCTTCCTTCTGGTCATATCCCAGCAAAATTTCCACTGTTTTACCAGGAGAGAAAAAGTCCTGATTACTTTTGGTAAACTCCTGTTTTTCCACGGAGCCATCGGCAAATACCAGTCTGGCCCAGGGTATCCGGTTGAATTCCAGTCCTACCGAAAGAGATATCAGGCCACCTGGAGACATGGTCACCTCTTTGCCGTCGGCCCTAACAGTCACGGCTACGTTGTGTGTCTCCCGGTTCTGCGTTTCCGCTGTTTGTGGCAGGATCATTTTTTCGTGGTTTTATCAATGGGTGGAAGAATAAGCTGTGTACCAGGTTGCAGGTTTCTGAAGTTGGTGAGCTTATTAGCCTTTGCTATTTCCAGGTAATACTTCTCGTCTTCATAAACATCATCACAGATGCGCAGGATATTTTCTCCTGCCAGCACCATGTGGTGGCGGCTAAGATCCGGCGACAACAACGACAACAACGCCATACTATCTTTAAAGGGCGTATGTGCTTTGAGTTTAAGCGTTATCTCCGCGCGGAGTGGAATACCATCCGGACTAAAAAGATTGTAACTGATGTCCATGCTCATGAGAAGTCCCATGAAGACCAGCTTGCCATATTGCACCAGCAGGAAAGGTGTACGATGGCTTTCGTCTTTGAAGTCATATACAGCGGCCTGTAATTGCGCCACTCTCACCGGTACATAGGCACCCTGCGCCTCCGCAGGCAATGCATTCATGACGCTGCCTATCAGGTCGGCAGAGGGCATAGTGCTTTGTGCTACTACGCCTGTACCATCCATGATAAAGCGGAGTTCCAGCTCTTCCGGATTTACTTTATCAAACTGCAGTTCCGTACCAGGTGTTCCTTTGGTATCAGGTTCATTATACTTGATACTAAAGCTCCTGCTGATGGATTCCGGGTTGATCTGCACTTCAAATATTTTCGTGGTGAGGGTGGATGCAATAGTGCCGGCATCCATACTGCCGAGGCCACCTAGTCCACCTTTGCCGGAGGTATCCGGACCCGGCAATGAAACGATGCGTAATTTGGTAATTGATCCGTCCATATCAGCGATCTTTTTGTCGTTCTAAAATTTCCATCACCTGTTGCACTGCCTCTTCGATGATGCTTAATTTCACCGCCTCAGAAACTCCTGCCTGCGGGRCTGCCACCAGGTTTCCGGCAGCATTGGGGTTAGTGGCCGTTACATTGGCCTTCACCAGCAGTTCTTTTATAATAATCGGCATGATGAAAATGATTTAGGAAGATTTAGTGAAATAATTGTAGTTGATCTGTATCGTTTCTACGGCGATGTCGCTGTTTTGCGCATTGAATCCACTGATTTCCCATTTGGTAGGATAAGCATTTACCAGGTGCCAGGCCATGAGTGGTTTAGGGCTTCCCTGGCTGCCGCCTTCCACATCCAGCAGGAATATGTGCAGACTTTTGGGCGAAAAACTGAAGTCTTCAATGGCTTTACGACACCACTCTACCAGCGGTGAACTGACTTTCAGTCCACGTTTCAGCACTAGTGGCTCCGCGCGTGCAGGCAGCGGGAGCTGATGCGTAAAACGGTTTTCGCCTGCTTCCTTGACGGATTGTGTTTCCATGCTCATGGAAAGCCCGGACAGCTCCTGGAATTCCGAATCGCTGTCGGGCATACCATCAATCACGACTTTGAAGTAAAAACCCGCTGGCGGATAATTATTTCCTATTACCGGCATACTATTTATTTATATTCTACTGTCAAATCCTCAATCGCCAGTTCCAGTGTTTCTACCGCCACTTCATTGGCATCTGCTTTCATGTCCGTGAAAGCTACTTTCACCGGGAAAGCGTTGGTCAATGTCCAGGCGACTACCGGATTGCCTTCTTCATCGTTGAGGGTAATCACAATGTTTTTGCGATAGTCAACTCTTTTGCGTACAGATCCTGGTTTTCCACCATCACCTATCCAGCTGAAGAATTCTGCATTCGCATCTTTGAATCCCTGAATGAGTCCTTTTTTGAGGGTTACGTTCGCGAACTTGCGGAGCCCTGGCATTTTGATCTTGGAGAAATTAGGATCATTACCATGTCGGTATTCTATCAGGTCTACCTGGTAATCCAGTCCGCTCACTTCTGTGAAGCCGATCTGGTCTACGCTGTTAAATTCCTGCTCCGGGCGGGAAACCTTGAAATAGAATTTCGGGAAAGGATAACTCTTTGCCATTTGCTATAAAAGTTTAAATGCTTTTAAAAATTTACTGTTAAGATTCGACCAGTTCGAACTTGTGTTCATACTGCAATACGATGAATTCTGCTGGTCTTGCTACTGCTACCTTGATGAAGATGCGCATGATACCATTGAGTACATCGTCATCGCTCATGGATTCCGGTGCACTGCAAATCACTTCGTATGCATCGGCGGGAGTATTGCCATAAAGGCCGCCGGCTTTCCAGAGCCTGTTGAGGAAACTCTTGATCATGGCGCGGACCTTGATCCAGGTTTGTTCGTTATTGGGTTCAAATACGAAGTCCTGCATGGCAATGGCAACAGAATCTTCTATGAAGCAGAAAGTGCGGCGCACATTTACATATCTCCATTCGAGATCGTTGCCGGCCAATGTTCTGGCACCATATACCAGCAAGCCACGGCCCGGATAGGTGCGGATTGCATTGATGGCTTTACCATTGGAAGGCGCATTCAGATTGGCATGCAGGTCATCATCGATGTCCAGTGCGGGTCTGATACCACCGAAAACACTCACATTAGCAGGTGCTTTCCATACACCGGCATTAGCATCTGTACGTACATAGATACCAGCGATAGCGCCGCATGGAGGCAGTGTTACAGCTAAATTTGAAATAGCATCTTTGATCTTACCGTAGATGAGGTTGTTCGCATCCTTGATAACGTCGAGGCTGAAGTTTGTCAGCGGAATGCTCACACCATTTCCGATGCCTTTCACAGCTGCTTTCAATGCTGCAAGCGTAGTTGTCAGCGTGCCCTGTGCGGTAGTTACTGCGGTATTAGCGGTATCCAGCGCTGTTTGCAAAGTAGTCAGTGCAGTGTTCAGGATAGTCTGGGGAGCAGCACCTGGCTTATCCACGTCTTTTCCAACATCTGTTGGCAGCGGGTTTCCGGAGTCCTTTGAAATCTTTTTGAGTTGTACTACCAGGTCTGCATCAGTAGCCGCAGGAGTTGCTGTCTTATATGCATCCAGGGCTGTTTTCAGATAGGTGAGCACTTTTTTATCAGCGGTCAATCCATCTACTTTAGCTACAGCAACAGGCAATGCGGCTGTGGCAGCGAGATAGGCAGTTGCTTTTGCTCTGAGGTCAGATATTGTACCGGTGTCGCCGGGTATTGCCTGTATATGGGATTTCACCACTACATCTGCTTCTGCGTAGTTATAGCTGAAGATCGTTTTGATGTAAGGATAGTAAGCCATCCCGTATTTCTTATATTCAATATCATTCGGCATATTGGTCTGGAAGCCGTTCTCAATAGCCGTAAGATCATCACCGTTTACATCGTGCAGATCGATTACCGTTACACGGTCTTTCATTTTGCTGCAATGTTGTAAAGCCACTTCGATCACTCCTTTGTATGCTGTTTCATCAAGGGAGGTGCCGTCGGGGAAGACGAGGATCGTTACTTCCTGGACTTTTGTCAGTGCGGCGATCGCATTTTTGATATCATCCGGAGCCGGATCTGTATCATATCCGCCAACAGACAGGATGTAGCATGGCCCACCACCGTTAGCATAATAAAATAACAGGGAATGATACATTTTGAATTTAAAGTCTGTCGGCTCTGTCACCTTCACCTCCGGCTGACCGGTGCTTTCATCAATGGTGACATCAATGTGCTGTAGCGGTGCACTTCCGAACAAGTCTTCATATTCTTTCATCGACTTGATCCTGGTGGGTTTTCCGCGCAGGTTGTCTCCCTTCTTCTCCGCTTTCTGGGTATAACCAATGAAAACCGGTACGGCGCTGGGGATCACGCCCACCGTTGGGGGGAGGGTAGAAATTTCCTGGGTGTAGACGCCAGGCATTCTTAAATCTAGCAAGGCTGCCATGTTATTTGCATTTAGAGTTTATAAATGATAGTTGTATTTTTCATGCTTCTATCCGGAATTGCGATATGTCCTACTTCTCCGCCTAAATCTTTGTTCAGTTTTACAATGGGCTGTTCACCATCGGCTAACACAATGGGGATCAGTGATTCAAAGAGGTGTACTTCTTTTATTTTCCCATCGGCTTTGAGGCCATCGATATATGTTTTTTCTGTGGGAGTAGGTGCTCTTTTTACAATGCCCACACCAGGCGGATAACGGGAAGAACCCGACACGCTATAGGCAATCGTGAGTTTGGCAGGATCTACAGTGGCACCACCACGATCAAATGGTTCTATCAGGTAGTACTGCCATTTGGAAGAACGTGCGCCCAGGGTGAGTGTAAATACCAGGTTGTCGTCACCAGGTTTTAATTGCAAATGAAGAACCGCCCAGTTGTTGCTTTGCTTCAACAATTCATCACTCAACACCATTTTCATATTGGCGGTACCACCACCTGTCAGCTGTTTTTCCAACAGGTACAAACCAGGTTGCTGCACAGTTATCTTTACAGCACCACTCAATTTATCCACGGCCTCCGTATCTACATCTACCCATCCTCCGGCGGTATTGGCAGGACGTTTCAGCGTTACCGCATCCACGGTACCAATAGGAAAATTGAGCATGGTTTGCTGACCGGCGATATCAGGTAATTCGTTAACAGCGGTTAAAATCAACTGTTGCTGATAGGTACCATCTTCTTTGAGATTAGAAAACCAATACCGTCCTTTTCCGAAGCTGTTGGTGATATTCAGCAGGTCTGTTTTTATTTGCACACCGAAATACAGATCGATGACGGTATCCAGTTTTATAAAAGGATCTCCTGCTTCATCACGTTTCAGATAGATGCGCAGGTTACCATCTGTCTGGCGGAATTTCATGCCGTATGCATCCATGACAGCCAATGCAGAAGGCAGCGGTGTAAAAACAGCATCTGTAGCATGTGCATTACTATAGTATGCATGTTTCACCTCGAGCGAAACCAGTGGGGTATATTTGAAGTGTAACATTATTTAAACAGTTTCATCTCCATGTATGTCAGTGATCAGCGAACCACTTATTGGTGGCGCCTGTTGGAACATTAATACGCGTGCTTTATAGATGACAGAGGGCAGGTATCTGCCTCCCATTACCGTCCAGAGATTATTGAGATTTTCGAAGCCGAGGTTGTGCAGATTCAGTACTGCTTCCTGGGCTTCTCCATTCACCGAAATGACGAGGCGCCGGGCCGACTGAAAGCAGCTGATCACCTGGCTGATGGCCTGCATGCTGGTAACGTATGAGTCATACTTCGCAGAAAAAAGCAGGAATGCATTAATGTATACAGCACTCTTTTCCCTGACGAAACTGGTACCGACTTCACGGAGCGGATAATTATTTCTCATGGCATTTTCTTCTTCCACAGATACCAGTGTCAGGATCACCTTATCGTGAAACAATTCTTCTCCCCCACCTTCGGCACTTTTATCGTGAATAGATACGTCTCCAATCACGCATTCGAAGAGATCACCAGGGCCACCTTTCGATCGCAGACTAAAATAGAGATTTAGCTTTGCTACCATCTCTGCAAGCAATAGATCAATCATAAAATATGTTGTATTTAGGGGCAACAAATTTTCATACGCAAGTAGTTGCCAATAGGGAGGCACACTACGCGAATGCATAATGAAGACTTGTAGAACTACACAGACCGAATGACACAGAATATAACCAGTAGTGACAGTGAATCTCAGCTGCAACGCGGTAAAGCGGCAATTAATTCAACTGAAAAAGTAACTTCTTGTAGAAGTTCGTTAGAGTGACGAGACCATTTTTCTTGTGATTTTTTTTGGAGTTACAATTCAAAAAATCTAAATCGCCGATACATTGGGGCTTTGGGGTGCTAAATATTTCCAGACATGAAACTAGACAAAATAAATTAAAATACAAAATCTGTTAAAATTAATTTTATTATGGTAACCGTTGGAAGTCAGGATTTCTTTTGATACAGACCGGAGACAAATGCAGTATAGTAGCGGTTATCATCTTGCTTAATAAAAACACAAAGGGAGCATCGGGGACAAGTACGTAGTGCGTAAAATACGGGAAAACACTTAGGGGAACTTTCTCTGAAATCACTCTTCAACAGAAAGGCATGACAAAAAATAATTATCTTTCTTTAACTTTCATTCCATTAAAGCTGACATCTCAAAGCGGCGCTTACCACTCTTGCCTTGCTTTATATCTTTAGGTTACTGCAAGATATAAAGTGATGCCTGACAATACTGCCAGGCATCAATAAATTATAACTGGAATGCAATGCCTGTATCTGGCATATTATAAATTTTACCTCCGCCATCGTATAATAGCGAATTAATGACGATACCATTAATATTTCCGGGGCTTGAGAGCAGACAGGCATCTTTATTTAAATAATTATAAGCACTGTTAACCGGCTGACCATAGTCAGTTATATATTCTCCATTGCCATCTACTCCGGTAACCGCATCACGTACAACAATAACGTATAAATTTTTGGTGCCATCGGCAGCTTTGTCAGGTAATACAACTTTCTCCGACATTTTCCCCAGAGCAATATTCTTAATAGTGGTGACAGAATCGGCGGGGTTAGCCGTATAGTCATAGCTGTTATTGCGATAGATAGTAACATTGATTTTACCAGAGCCGAAGTCCGTATATTTATTGATAAGAATAAAGGCAATACTATCTGCACCTGGACGGGCAAAATCTCCTGATTTTACAAACTGATTAAATCCTAATGAAGCATCGTATGCATATGACAGCGTTATTTTCTCCGTTGTTACGGTGACCGTGGTATCTTTTAAAACGATATCAGTACCTGCTTTATGAATGCTGACAGTTATCTGATCTTTTCGTTTCAGTATAATTTTATCCAGGCTTCCGCCCTTATTCACCCGGCTTAATTCCAGCCGGCCATCCACGTACATATCGAGGGAGTCGTCTGTACTGAAAACACTGGGAATTGTCAGTTCCATAAATTGTTCTCCTTCCAGTGGCTGTCCTTTCTTACACGACAATAATTGCATGCCTGATAATATGCATAGCAACAATACTACAATAGAATTCCTCATTTTATAACACATTGATTAAAAGATGACTGATCCCTGTTACGGGATCAGTCATGCCATAAATACTAATTAGTAACCAAAAATAGTCCAACCAGAAGCCCAGTTGTTTACTGCAGTTCCATCAAATCCACCTCTATAGGTTGTACCGGTTAAACCAGCCGGTAAACCTGTAGTCAGACCACCTGTCAATGCAGGAGATGCAACAGTAGGACTTCCTGTTCTAGGCAGGTAAAAATCCGTAGGAATCCTGTTGAAAGGATCTTTCAATCTGATAGCCAGGTTCGGATCTGTACTAACAAAACCGGTATTGCCATCAGCAACAGCAGGATATGCCTTGATTGCCGTAAACGGATAAGCCGGGTTGCTGTGGAAAGGCACATTGAAAGCATGTACCAGGTTTCTCTTGATTAAAGAAACGCCATCTCTGTATTTTTCCTGGGTAGTCTGGTCTGCTGCGGTACCACCGGTTGGAACGGTATTATCCAGCAGGATACCATTGTTAAAGCCAAGGAATACAGAGTTGTACACTCCAAACTGGCTGCTTCTTCTCCAATGAGCTGCTACACCATATTTACCAACACCTGAAGGCAGGAAATTGGTTTTAATAGCCAGTGCCTGGTTAGGCTGACCAATAACAGTAAGATTAGCAATCAATGGTTTGGTTACCGGTAAACGCGGGTTGCCGGTTGCATTGTTGTCTGATTCAATTCCGTTAGAACCACTCTTATCTGCACGGGTAGTATCTTCTACTACTAATGCATACTGAATACGGCCACGGAAACCATTGTCGAAATCCAAACCGTCATCCAGGGGATTAACGATTACCAGGTGACTTGCATTTACAGTACCACCGAAGAATTCGATACCATCGTCGGCTGCTTTGTACACTTCAACAAAATCAATTGTAGTTCCGCTACCTACTCCACCAAGGGTCAGGCCGTTGATTTCATTGTCGGTAGACAATTCGAAACCAGCATACTGGATACGAACATACTTCAGGATACCGGAGTTGTCGTTATCAACAGTACCGCCATAATAAGGAATCAATGGAGGAACACCRCCAATACCTTCAATCCTGGCAGTATCACTGAGGTTGGTAGTTGCTCTTCCCAGGATGATCAGACCCGCAGTCTGGCCAGACGCAGGAGAAGCGCTGCTGGTAGTGAAAATAATGGGAGAAGTGGCAGTACCGACTGCTAAAATTTTACCACCACGGGTGATAACAAGTCCACCACCTGGTGTTGTGGGTGTACCCGGAATTCCTTTGATGGTAGTACCAGCATCGATCTGGATTACATCAAGGGTGTCTACGTATACCAAACCACTCAGGAAGTAAGTACCGCCTGTGAGGTGAATGGTATCACGTGTTACTTTGTTGGTACCTAATACACCACTGAGGGTGGCTCCGTTGGCGGGAACAATCTGCGTAGCGCTAACCGGCCGATCGGCCTGTTGGTGTGCATCTTTTTTGCAAGACACTGTGAATACACTGGCAGCCAGGATAGTTGCAGCTGCAGCGTAGAGGTTAAACCTGGTCATCAATTAAAGATTTAAAATTAGAAAATAGGAAATTTAAAAACTGTATATACCGGTAATACATTCATTTACTATCGCTGTTATGGGTTAAAAGTTGTACCCCAGCGTGAAACTATAAGTCCTTCCTGGCGTGAGCCGATGCTGTATTAAATCCTTACCTTTCTGATACATGAGTTGTTTCGTTGTGCGTTGTTCGCCTGATGTTTCTTCTCCATCACCATTATTTATATAAATCAGGGAGTAACTATTCAATAGGTTGCTCACATTTGCGCGCACCACCATTTTATCTTTAAGTAAACGAACGGCTACCTGTCCATCCAATGCTTCCAACGGTCGTTCATACTGTGAAATATAAAAGTTCTGGTTAGGCATGAATAACCGGTTAGAGACGTAATTGTAGGTGAGACTTACTGATACATATTTAATATCATAATAAGCACCTGCATTGATCATATAGTTACTGGCACCCTGTTGGGGCCTGTTTTCCCATGCACCGATACGCTGCACCAGCACCATTTTATTTGAGCCTGGCGGATCTTCCTTATAAGTGATGCTGGACGCTTTTTGTACCCTGGCGAAAATTCTGGTTGCATTTGCATACAATGTAAAATTCCTGATGACGGGTAGGTTAATAAACGACAGTGATTTACGTACTTCTGCTTCTATTCCTCTGTTCTCAGCAGCATGGCTATTTTGAAGGCTATAGTAATTATTATTAAAGTCTTTATAGATCTCCATAGGATTATCAATCTTTTTGTAAAAAACTGATAAGGAGAGAATTTCTCCCGGTCCGGGATAATACTCATAGCGAAGATCAAAGTGTTTGATTCCGGTAGATACAATCGGATCGTTGCTAATGTATTCCCCACCCAGTTCAAAATCATATTCCCGGAAAAAAGTCAGCTCACGCAGATCCGGGCGGATAATGCTCTGTGCGTACGATGCCCGGAGATTCATTTTGTTTGTAAGGCTGTAAGTCAGACTGGCAGAAGGGAACACTTTCCAATTCTTCTCCCTGTTATAAAGTGAGCTCAAATCATAGGTATTAGCGTTCCCTATATGAGCAATCACTGTATCTAATACCGAGTTCACTTTATTCAGATTATAATATTCTGCTCTTACTCCCCATACCAGTCGCAGTTTACCAGCCAGCTTATGATCAAACATCCCATACACAGCGTGCAGAGCGGCATAGCGGTGAAAATCATCTCCGAAATCATCAAAAGAAAAACGATAATCCGGATTACTGGCATCAAAGAAAGCTGGTATCGGCCGTGGCATATCGGAAGGTGGTCCGTTGGTAGAGGAACGCGCCACATAAAATGAGCGGTCTTTATACCAACCTGCATAACCTGCTTTAAACGTGGTAGTCAGTACTGTATTTCCAATATTAAACCGGAAAGGTATCTGTGTATTAATATCCCAGTTCAGGTCCGACTCATAGGCTCTTGTCCACCAGCGCATAGCGCCATCAACACCCTGTGAGCTCGGAGGCCCTGTCATCAGGTAGGGATCCTTTGTGATACTGTCAGACGGAGCAGGCGTATTCATATAGTGGTTATCCGGCCGTTGTCTGTCCAACTGCACATAGGTACCCATCCACTGTATCTTAATTCCTTTTCCCCCGATACTATGCTCTCCTTTAAACTGGGTTTGCCATAACCGGGTCCATTGTACGTTATCGTAATATCCTATCCTCGGCGCCTGCCCACCACCTATTCCACTCATCCCCTTTCCCAGGATGAACTGCTGATCCAGGGTATTAATGTATAGCGTCTGTACGCTTATTTTATGTTTGCGGGTAGTGTAACCAATACCTCCAAGCCATCCTATGTTAGTAGCAAAGCCATATTGTTTCCCCCTGTAGATAATGGAATCCTCTCCGTTTACTTTGCTGGGGTTATAAATGAACTGATCTCTTTGCGATTCCACGTCCTGGGTCTGCAGCGTATTCCGGTAACTCAATGCTGCCATTAATCCCAGTTGCCTGCCATTACCGAGATTTGTTACATGTCCCCAGGAAAGCTGATAATTTTGAGACGGATGCGCATTCATCTGGTAAACACCCCAGTTATTGGACATCACATCCCCTTTTTTAAGCGGATAATGAAAATTAAAGCTACCAGCATCCTGCTGGGTACGACCAGCAGTTTGTGCCCGGATGGATTTCAGATCTTTCCAATCCAGCTTACCAAAGAGCTCGCGATGATCCGATGGCCGGCCCAGGTATTCCTTGTCAAGTTTAAGGCTGAGGAAGGGCTTACCGGTTGTATTATCATTGATACTTCCACCGACATTTACAGTAAAAAAGTTTTCTGTGGGAATGGCTTTGGTTTCCACGTTTACCAATCCGCCACCAAACTCTGCACTCATATCCGGTGTAATGGTTTTATACACCGTGATATTATCGATGATATTAGACGGGATGATATCGAAACTGAAATTTTTTCTATTCAGCTCGGTACTGGGCATCAGTTGCCCGTTAAGCATTGCGCCATTATACCGTTCGCTCATGCCACGCACCACTACATATTTGTTGTCTACCGTAGCTACCCCGCTGATACGCTTCAGGACCTCTCCTACATTCTTATCCGGGGTACGGGCAATCTGTTCTGAACTGATTCCATCCGTAAGCCCCGCTGCATTTTTTTGTCTGTTATACAAAGCGGCGATGGTTTCTCTTTTAGCATTCCCTTTTATGGTAACACCTTTCAGATTAGAAGATGCAGAAGACAACATCACATCCTTTACCGTAGCCTTTCCACCTTTTACGATTACATTATCAACTTTGGTATTTGAAAAAGCCAGGTGACTGAATTGTATGCTATGCGCACCTTCCGAAAGCTGCAATAAATAAGTACCATCTACCCGGGAAGTAGTAATCTGTGCGCCTCTGTCGGCCGATATTGTTACACCGGGAACAGATTCATTCTGGTCATTAAACACTCTTCCCTGTACAGTACCCACCGTCTTCGCAAGGGATCCGTTATTGTCATGACTATTGCGGATAGCAATAATATTCTCTTTCAGTTCTACTTCCAGCGGCAGCTGCTGATCCATTAATGCTAAAAGTGCGGACAAGTGAAGTTCTCCTTTTGGAATATTAATGCTCAATGCATCTATCTGTGCGGGGTCATACATGTACCGGTAGTTTCCCCGCTGTTGTTGTAATGATTTCAGTACTTCCTTCACCGTTTGTTTACCGGCGGGAAGTTTAACCAGTTGTTGTAACCCCTGGTAGTTCTGGGCTTGCAGCGGTGATTGTTGCAGTAATTGAACAAAACACACGAACAAAAAAATTCTCCGTACAAATAGCATCATTGATAGTATCGCTTTTATGTTGTTTAAAATGGGCCCGTACAGGCAATAGTATAGCCACTCAGCTTTGTTGAAAAGCTGCAGAAATATTTCAGACTGTTAACTTGTATGTTATTTACTTATCCGGCATCCTTCTCGTGAATAGCTCACCTTCAGTTTGTGCACGTATGTGATGGCTGCTACAATTGTTTTAAGATCGTCCGATGTATTAAACACACCTGAAATACGCTGTTCGCCTGCATCTCCTGTTGTAACAATATTCTCGCTGTACTGATAGGATAGTCGTCTGCATACTTCTTTCAGGGTAGTATTATTAAAATAAACTTTATCTTTTATCCATCCGGTGACATTACTCACGGTGCTGTCTGTTTCCGGATCCATGAGTATATTATCTTCAAAATCCACGGTCATACCTGGTGTCAGTATCCGGGCAGACACATTGCCGGTACTCCCATCGGTCGCCACTGCCACCTTTCCTTCCAGCAAGCTTACACGGATAGCCGTATCCCGCATTGTAAAAGCGCTGATATTAAACGCGGTTCCAAGAGCAGTGGTAATCACATTAGCCGTGTGCACCCTGAAAGGCTTTGTCTGATCAGGAGCTACTTCAAAATAGGCTTCTCCCATCAACGCTACATCACGGGTATCTTTGTTATAGTTATCCGGGTATCGCAGTACCGCATTTTTGTTCAGCCAGATTTTAGTCCCATCTCCCATCACCACCGACCTGATGGCAGTACCCCGATTATCCAGTTCCCTCCATTGTTGCTTGGCGATACGACTTACAGCGGAGGTTTTACCAATCGTAGAAAACATATATACTGCAGCGGCGGATAATGTTAACAAACCGGTGAATACGGCTGCATACCGGGTCCATTTAACAGGCAACTTCCGCACCTTTGCCCGTGCCGGCAATATAATAGGCGGTGGTATAACAAAATCGGATGGCGCCGCCGCCGCATCTGCCCATTTATTGCTTAAAAACTCATCCAACAAGGTGTGATCATCTGAATTAAGATATCCTTCTACTTCCACCTGCTCTTCTGCGGTGCATTGTCTTTTAAAATAATTATCAAGTAATTGCTTTGTGATCACCAGTTGAAATTTGAAATAAGGAACATAATATGTGAACTATACAAACAGTACGTTCGGCCATCAAAAAGTGAGGAGGCAAAAAAGTGGAGTTCATATTATGATAACATTGGAGGAGGTTAACAGCCGTTTGTATTCTTTTTATCAGGGGTGGCTGATCATCACAGGATAAGCCATAGCAGGCGATGTAGCGGCTTTCTCCACGGGTACAACTGTGGTACTATGTAACCGGCCCCCCGGGGCTCCTATCAGTGCAAGTGCTTTTGCAATCAGTGGATCTGCTCCATTTCCCAGTGGTTGTAATGGTAAAAAAGACAGTTCATCTACACTGTAAGCAGGTGTAATGCCTTTATTATAACCACCATTACCTGAGGCATTCTGCAACTTATAGGTCACTGGCATCAATACCCAAGGAATCCTTTTAGGACTGCGGCTATCAATAATGGTAACCATGCCTTCATCTTTACCCAGCGTGGTAGTTCCTATCTGTACAACAGTCGTATAAGGTTGCAGGTTGTTTACAACCATTTCTGCCGCGGAAGCCGTATGAGGCCCCGTTAATATATACACTTTACTTAATTGTAACTGCAATGGCCTGATCTGTTCAAAAGTAAGCCCGGCACCTCTTTCCGGCAGCGCCATCACTGCTTCAAAAGTCATTGTCCGGTTACCCTGGCGACTGTTACCAGCATATTTTGCAAAGACGCTGTTACCCTGGATATGGTTCCCCAACAAGGCACATAATGTCGCTGCCATGGCCACACTCCCACCAGGACTATAGCGAAGGTCTAACACCAGATGTTGTATGCCCTGTTGTTTATAATCGGTGAACGCACGCAACAAAGCATCACTTTGCAGGTCATCAAAATAGTTAAAGCACAGATACGCTGTTTTGGGGGTAGTGCCATTCAGTACAACCGATTGCTGTACCGCAGGCTCTTCTGTTATGCCTCCACCGGAAATGCTTTGTATAGTCGTTTCCGTGATGTTACCCGTTTCATCCCGACTCGCCAATGTAAGGTCCCCCTTTTTTTCTGTAACCAATGTGGACATCAACGAAGCCGCATTACCAGCATTCAGCAACTGCCCGTTGATACGCGTAAATAAAAAGCCCCGCTTCAGTTCCCTGGAGGCTGCAGGGGAACCGGGCTGCACAAGCTGAATAATTCCCAGCGCACCACCGGGTGCCTTGCTATCACTGATTACAGTTGCCTCCATGCCATATACACTCCTCAAACTAACAGGATAAGTTGCTATCGCAGCCGGATCATATAAAAAGGAAAAGCGATCAGCCACATTTTTCAATTGACTGAAATAAGCCGGCGCCGCCATCGATTGATCCGGAGCAGCAGGCAGACCGTCTGCCCAGTAATAGAAATAGGTCATGCTATCTAACATCCAACGGTTTACTTCCGCTGCGGTCACTGGACCAGTGGGCGTTGGTGAGCCATCTTTATCCTTACTGCATGCCCATAACAATATACTCGCCAACAGCAACATCGTGGTAACGTTACCGATACTCTTCCTGATAATATGAGTGGCGGTTCTAAGGTGACTACGTACCGTGGTGACTGATATGTTTAGCATAGCGGCTATTTCTTTATGAGAGTAACCGGAGTCTCTGAACTGGTATACTGTCCGGGGTTTGTCGGGTAGCGACTGAAGGATATTACTGAGCCGGTGTTGCAGCTGCTTGTAGTCGATATTACTAGCCGTTTCATCCACAGCGCCTGTTGAGGTGTAAAAGATATCTTTATGGGCGTTTGCAGATGTATTGGCCCTTCTGCTCTCATCGATAACAACCCGCTTGGCAATGACAAATAAAAGTGGGAAAATATCTTCCTGATCGCTGCTGATCGTATCTATTTTTTCCCATAGCCGAAGAAAACATTGTTGAGCAATGTCTTTAGCCCTGTGACGATCACCACATAATTTGTAGGAAAAGTCATAGACTTTTTGATAGTTAACATTGTACAGCCGGTTAAAAAACATCTCTAAAGTCATCACTTTAAATATTGTATCCAAAGTAAGCTCTTACTATTAACGCAATGTTAATGAAAGCAGAAATTCTTCATTTTCCTCTGAAGACACCATCAATAAAGCAATTACAATTGTATAAAATAAAAATTTATATGTGATTGATAAAGCTGTTGATTTCCTGTCCGGAAAATAATCCTGCATTTATTTTTCACCTTAAATCATATGATCCCATCCCCAACATTATCCTACCTTCGCTTTTTATTCGTTTTCATATGCCTGTTCAAGCACTCATAGAATATTTCACCACAATCACCCCATTATCTCTTGCTGCACAAACTGCCTTAAAGAGTTGTTTATACCTGGAACATTTTCCTAAAAAAACAATTATACAGCAGCAAAACAGGCCAGCACAGCATATTTTCATTGTCCACAAAGGACTGGTACGCGCCTATTATACGCACAACGACAAAGAGGTCACCTCTTCTTTTGGCACCCCGCGCTGCGTGGTTTGTGCTATGGGCAGCCTGTTATCAAATGAACCCGCATTTTATGGTATAGAAACACTGGAAGACAGTGAGCTGTTTTACATAGAATTTGCCGCACTGGAAGCCCTGTACGATGCCCATCATGAACTGGAAAGATTAGGCCGTATCATGATTACCCACTACTACCTGGATCAGGAAAAAGAGTTGAAAGCCATTCGGCTGCAATCTTCCGAACAACGCTATCAAACCCTGCTGGCCACACAACCTGAGTTACTGCAACGTGCACCATTGGGCTACGTGGCCTCTTACCTGGGCATTACTCCGGAAACCCTCAGCCGCCTGCGCGGCAGGTATTAAGCGATATCCCACTATTTGATTTATATCAAATAATGCCTTTGATATATCCGGCAATTTCGTGCCGTAACAGATAAATAGTATGAAAAGGATATTGATTATACAGGGAAACCCGCATCCGGGCAGTTATTGCAGCGCTTTGGCCACCACCTATCAGCAGGCAGCGCTTTCGGCAGGACATGACACACAACTGATACATTTACATGATTTAAAGTTTGAACTCAACCTCCGCCATGGGTACCGGGAAAGAATCACCTGGGAGCCCGACCTGGAAACTACCTGGCAACAGATACAGGCAGCAGATCACCTGGTATGGATCTATCCTACCTGGTGGGGTACCATGCCGGCATTGCTTAAAGGCTTTATTGACAGAGTATTTCTACCAGGAAAAACATTTAAGTACAGGGAAAAATCCACGATGTGGGATAAACTGCTCAAACATAAATCAGGACGTATTATTACTACCATGGATGCGCCGGCATGGTACAACCGCCTGGTATATGGCAAAGCAGGCATTCGCGCCATGAAGACCGCCACCTTAAAATTCTGTGGCGTATCGCCGGTGAAAGTGACGGTGTTGGACAATGTGAAACATCGTTCCCCACAGGCAATTGAAAAAGGAATCCGGATAGTGGAACGGATTGGAAGAAGCGGGAAGTAACACAGCCTGATATTTCAGCAGCAACCGCRCACAAAAGCAAGGCTGYGACCATCAATGGATGGTCGCGGCCTTGCTGGTAATATTCCCTCGTGCGCTATTCCAATACTTTCAGGTAACGTGCCATCCAATATGGCAGTAAAAATTCATCGCCGGCCAGTTCCGACTCACCCTCATGACCACCATCCAGTGTGAAGGCATTGGCGTTGTGCCGGTGTACCGGCAGTTCATCCAATGGCAGCAGTACTTCCGTAGCCTGATGACGGAAGTTAGGTGGCAGCAGGGCAATATCTTTCCGGCTTGAATTTTTGATGGTCCAGGTAACCAGGTCCATCGGAAAAGTTTGGAGCCACCACGTGGTAGCAGCAGCATCCTGTTCACCGGCTGTTGCCAGCGTGATGAGGTTCCACAGCGCGTTTTTCTCCGGACGTTCTACTTCCCAGTGATTGAGGATAGCGCCTTTGTATTGCTGTTTCATTTCATCCGTAAATGCATACTTATACAGTACCCAGTAGGTCAAAAAAGCCATTTCATCATCAGAGTGATTCCAGTCGCCCATGCCCATATCTATGCCCATGTGCAGATAGCCGGGCGTAGGTTTAATAGTGCGATAATCGATGACGATATTTTTTAGATAGCCGTACTTGTTAATAAGCTTATAGGCTTCGGTTTTATATCGTTCCTTTCCGGTGAGTGCATAGGCCAACTGCAGCCCGGCCATGATGGTAGTACTGCCCAGTCTGCGGTCACCGATGGTAGCCGGATACCAGTTAATGTATTCCGGTCCCCAGCGGGCCCACAGCGTAGGCTTATTGTCTATATCCACCAGGGTATATTTATGGTCGAGGATATGGGTCATGATCTTATCAATGAAAGCAGTGACCCGTTGTTTTTCTTCCGGCGTTTCTGCTACCATTTCATGCAGGATGGCAGCTACCCAGATATAGGCCACATATTCATCACTGCTGGTATGTCCTTTCCACTCCCATTCCGGATCAGGCGAATCACGCCACCTTTCGGGATCGGAATTTTTGTAACCTTTTCTTTCAAATGTGCGGGAAGGAAATCCTTTCAGTTGGTTGATAGACAGTATTCTTTCAAACGCTTCAAAAGCTTCCCAGGCATAGCGTTTAGCCACCGCTTCATGCGTCACGGCATAACGGAAAGCCTGGCTACCGAGATAAAAGCTGCTCCAGAGACCATCATTATCTGTATCCGCCATTTCAGCGGAAGCTACATCACCTGGCGGGTTCAGGTGCAGGTTAGCGATAAAGCCATAACGGATATGACGCTCCCGGATTTTGCGTTCGAAATAAGCAGCTTTCTGTGCAAGTGTTTGTTGGGTAAATGCAATCTTATTGAGACCGGTAGCGGTGAGGATATATACGTCACCGTTACTATCGGCAGCCATGTCTTTCACCGCATCCTGATCCAACCAGCGGCGGGAAGCGAAATAGCGGTAACTGCCGGCATCCGTTTTCATGAAAGCACCTTCCGGTGTGCCTGCCCAGAGATGTCCATTCACGACCATTAACGCACGTATATCGGGAACGGGTACACGTACCTGCAGGGACAAACTCGTA
Organism: Chitinophaga sp. 01L420; assembly: GCF_056399985.1. NCBI lineage: Bacteria > Pseudomonadati > Bacteroidota > Chitinophagia > Chitinophagales > Chitinophagaceae > Chitinophaga > Chitinophaga sp. 01L420. The sequence goes on along the minus strand of NZ_JBFTSK010000011.1, from coordinate 119,003 downwards.
TCGCCCGTGCGGCGGTTAATCCCGTAATAACCATTAGCAGTACCCAGTATAATATCGTTTCCGTTGAAAGTCATGGCAGTGGCGCCGTTAACAGCATGTACACGAATAAACTGTGTTCCATCAAAACGATATACTGCTTTGGCACTCAGGATAAAAAACTCCCCTGCATTGGCAGCCATACTTTGAATGCCTTCCGGGATGACGGGTAATTCCTGCAGCTGGCTGTTGTGCCCAATCGCCAGGGCATTGTTACCGGATAATAGCATACGACCGGCAGCATCTACCACCACGCGGTTGAATTTATTCAGCGGTAAATTGATATAAGGCACACCTGCGTAACCATTGGTCAGGCATTTATCCGGATACAGATAATACAGGTGTCCGCTGCTTTCCTGCGTGGTCACATCCACCGGTACTTTCTGTGCCAGTGGCCGGAAGCGGAGATCCCGTACCAGGTCGTTTCCGCTGAGGCGATAAAATCCCTGCGAAGTGAGTACCTGTATATTGTCGTTGTAATCTGTGATGACTTTAAGTAGCTGCAGTCCTGCCGGAACATGATACTTAACAGATACCGCCTGCGTGAAAGGCTGGTCGGACGTGGCATAGGTAGCACACGACAGCAGCAGAGCTGCTGCCAGGTTCGTTAATTTCTTCATTCCGATAGTTTTATAATTTAATCAGCCACACTTCGGTGACCCTTGAATGTTGGCGCCAGTTGAGGTGTTCTTCATCTATACTATCCCACGTAAGTAAAAGAGTGCCGGTTTTACTCAGCGCCGGAGGCACCGCAAATTCTTTTCCTTCTCCGATTCCTTTGTTGTATAAGCCGGGGATAAGTCTTATGCCATTGGCACGCAGCAGGCTTTCTCCATAGCCGGTTACGCGGATCACATATTGCGCCGTGGTATCCAGGTGGTCGTAGCGCATAGCAGAAGGCCAGCGCAAACTTACCATCCAGGAAAGTCTTTTACGGCTATAGCCACTCTCCCACCAATCGAAGCCGGGAGCATCACTCCTGCGCACCAACGGATCGGTGTGCAGATCTTCCGTACGCACTACGTGCGGCGATTTGGAAATATTGCCTACCGCATCATAATAACTTCCCGGTCCGGGATTTTCCCAGCGGGCAATGGTATCCAGTGCTTTCCGTTGTGCCGTGTCCGGTAGTGTGCGAATATAACGGAACTGGTCTTCCAGCCACCAGCGGTTATTCAGTGGTCTGTCAAGAAAATCCAGTACTGCACCTCTTTCCGGCCCGGCAGCCTGGTATTTGGCTACACTGGTTTGCAGGGCCACTGATTTAAAAAGTGCGTCACATAATGCGATGATACGATCGCGCCATTGCGGCATGATAACTTCATCTGCCTGTTTCAATATTTTTTCTGCGCGGCCCATTGCATCGCCTCCTTCCAGTAGTGTACGATTGACAGCAGCTTCCAGTGCTGCCTCACGGATAGCACGTTTTCTCGTATAGGCGTCATAGTAAGCTCTCAACAGGCACATCTGCCAGCGCCAGTTAGTGGCCAGCTCCGGATGTTCCTGCTCCAGCTTTTGCCATAACAGTAATGTTGCTTCGATGCCACCATTATCGGCGATAGCACCATCCCAGTTTTTTTCCAGCGCAAGGATACCGTCAGCAGCGTCTTCCCGAAAAGCAGCACCAAAAAAGAAATTGCTGTATTGTATTAATATATCTCTGACATCTGCCTGGCTGTTCCAGCCCAGCATACTCCAGGTCATTTTATTGATATCGTCATGCGCTCCATCGGAATAGCTGATAAAGCCATCCATATACGGTGCAATAAAACGGTAGATATTAGCATAGTACAAGGGTTGCGGATTCACCGGCTCACGGCCCAACGTCATGGCAAACGCAGGATCCCACCATACTACGGGGTAATCACAACGTACCGTATGTGTGATATCTGGATAATGACGAATAGGATAAGTGGCGGGCAATGCGGCCCTGGTGTCTTCCAGCGAAGGGTTGGAGGGACCAACTACGATCCCGCCCAGCCACGTCGGCATGTGTTGATGGATATAGGAATAAACGAACGCGCATTCGTCCGGGTTATAGCCTTGCAGCGATAACCAGATACGCGCTTTCGGATGATACTTTTTTAAGGCAACGGATAATTCTTCCAGTAGCGGAATCACCAGTTGTGGTGGGTTGTTGCCGGGATCTCCGCCAGGAAAGAACACGGCATCGAGTCGTACTGCCTGCCGGAAGAGGGTATCAAACTGCAGCAGGTAATGGGTTCTCTTTGCGGTATCTTTCAGATCAAAAGTGGCGGGTGTCCATACAGAAAAGTCCAGGTCATATTTTTTGCAAAAGCTGCTGATACGCCTGTTCATGTCCATGGAGGACAGGTGGAAATGGGGAGATGGCGGCATAAAAGGAATTGCTTCAATACTATTCGCCCCGAAAATCGCCAGGTCGCGGATGTATTGTTCGTATTGCTCCGGCGTCCATCCGTCGTAGGAGTTAGCCAGATTGCGGTAACCGATCTGATGCCCGCGCACGGCCTTTTCCGGGCTGGCATCTACTTTTAGTATATCCGGCAACGTTACCTCTTGCTGCCGGTACTCCATGATGCGAAGCAGGTAGCCCGCACCGTATAACAAGCCACGGGTGCCATCACCGGTTACCTGTATGATTTGCCTGTTTTTATCTGTTACTGTCCGGATGTGATAAGATTCCGGTACACATTTGATGCTGGTGAATACAATCACAGGGCCGTTCTCCGGCATCTTGTTGCTGATCGGCCAGGTAAGACCGGTACGGCGTTGTACTTCTTCCTGTAATACCTGGGCAGCAATCTGTTTATCTTTACTAACAATAGTTACCTGCTGCAAACCGGCAGCGCTACAAAAAAATGGAATTAAAAATAGTATAGTAAGGAATCCTCTCATTATTTAACTTAAGACGGCTTAACAAAGAAAAAAAAGGAATAGCAGGGCAAAATAGCGGGTGGCAACGGGCCACCCGCTTTATTTAATATTTTATTTCAGGTACCACATCAGCGTGGTTTGTTTATCAGGACCGAATACAGCTAAAGCTTGCTGGTATTTATCTTCATTGGTATCGCGTTCGCCGGTTGGATAGATGTAACGTTTAGGTAAAACGGGGGTAGAGGAAAGTGGTCCCAGTACGAATTTCGGGAATCCGGTGCGGCGGTTATCGAACCATGCTTCCGGGGTTTTAATGAACCCGGCGATCCATTTCTGACCAATCAGTTGTTCCAAGGTACCGTTGTATTTCACAAGTGGCTGATTATAGTAAAGCGAATCTGTCGCTGTTTTATCGACACCGTAATATTTCATGCTGGCGTTGATGCCATCATAGTAAAGATTTTCGGCTGTTTTACCTGCTACCGTTACTTTTCCCGCCTGTACACATTCTGCCAGGATAAAACATACCTCCGCATAGGTAAGCATCGTAGCATTTACCATGGGATCACTTTTACTTGCAAACATTTTAGAAAGGCGCGATATATGATCGGCACCACCGTTGTAGTCGTAAGGCGCAGAAATAGCATTAGGTACACCTACGTACGGAAGGGGATCTATTGTACCTCCTTTCAGTGAATCGACTTTAGCGATCCATACCTGCAGCCGTGGATCTTTGCGCTTTACCAGTGCATCTACGATTTCCTTACTGGGTTTACGTTTGTCAAATTCGGCGAATGAATTGGATAGTGGCCAGCTATCATCGCTTATCTTACCAAGGTATTTTAGTTCTGCATTGTCTGCATTGCTTTCAAAGATCGGATACTTATTTTTATCATTGAGGATCTCCTGCATTTCAGTAAAAGCAGTGCTATATTTTTTTGATATGCGCAATAACATTCTTAATCGGAGTGAATTGGCAAACCTACGCCACTGGATGGCCTTTCCTCCGTACATCACATCTGCTTTGGCATCTATGTCACCACTACTGCTGGTCAGTCCATCATTGGCTTCTCTTAATGTTTTCAGCAAAGCGGGATAAATCACCTCCTGTTGGTCGTATTTAGGGTGGCTCAGTGTCTGGCTTTTCAGCAATAGCGCTTCACTGTAAGGAATATCTCCGAAGAGGTCCGTAACATAGGCAAAATTAAATGCCTCCAATACTTTACCTACGGCGATATATTGTGGCGCATTTTGTTTGGTGGCCAGGTCCATCATTTCACGGTTGGCAGACAGCCGGCTGTAATAATCATCCCAGCTTTGAGGCCCCCAGTCAAATTTATCGTCGCCCTCATTGCGCACCATTGTAATGTAACGGCCTGCAGACGCAGGTTTACTCGTATAGGCTTCATCCTGGTACATATAGGCTGTTTTGATCAGCACAGATGACATCAGGAATTCCGGGTTGATCACTTCTGATTCATTCGGATTTACATTGAGCTCCTCCAATCCCTTTTTACAGGAAGCGAAAAGCACGCCGAACAGCAGTATGTAATATTTTAAAGGCATGCGTTGCATAACCATACAATTATTGGTTTAGAAATTGAAACCTACTTTAGCACCAAAGGAACGGGTGTAAGGCAATCCCCAGCTGGTTACTCCCGGAGAGAAACTACCATTCGAGATGGTCATAGCCGTTTCCGGATCATATCCTGCTTCCGCAGCTGTCCAGGTGAACAGGTTGCGGGCTATCAGTGATACCGACAAATTTCCCAGTGGCAATCTACCCAGTGTTTTCTTTGAAAAGTTGTAGGTAAGCGAAGCTTCCCGCAATTTTACATAGCTGGCATCAAAAGTAGAACGACCGTTAAAACTCCAGTAATATTCGCCATAGTAGTTTTCCGGATCTGTGACGATATCATTCTTTTTATATTTACCGTTGCCTTCATCGATATAACCATCGAGGATCATACCATCTGTACGTGGATGGCCGGCATCATCTGTCCAGCTAAGTCCTCCGTTTTTAGGATCACGGCCCGGAAGGGTCCTTTCTGTACGGCCATCACTCAACAGATTCTTGGCTACATAGGAGAAGAACTTCCCTCCCTGGCGCCAGTCGATCAGTACATTCAGCGTAAATCCTTTGTAGCTGAAAGTATTTGAAATACCTACTGAAAAGTCAGGGTTGTAATTACCAATCTTCACATAATCATTTACTTTCTGATAACTGCCATCGCTGGCCAGTAAAGGTGCTCCCTTATGTTCTCCATCCGGCACCGTTTCCCAGCCCTGTGCATACATATCCCCCATTTCAGAACCTTCCTGTACCAGGAAGCGGATACCTTCTGCCCCACCGGCCAGATAGCTGCTGATACCATCTACCAGCTCCAGTACTTTGTTACGGTTACGGGTATAATTTACCTGGAGATCCCAACGGAATGGCCCTGCTACCGGCGTTGCATTCAATGCGATCTCAATACCTTTATTCTGTATTTTTCCCGCATTTACAATCATGCTTTTATAACCGGAAGCCGATGTGGTGGGAATAGGAATAATCTGGTTACGATTCACCGTATTATAGTAAGTAAAATCTATTCCCAGTCTTCCTTTTAAGAACCTGATATCTGCACCAAATTCATGCGAGGTAGCAATGAGTGGTTTAAGGTGATTATTCTTCAGAACGTCGCTGATATTAGCCTGTTTCACATTATCCCAGTCTTGTCCGAAATTAAACGTATTATATAGGTTATAAGGATCTGTATCGCCACCTACCTGCGCCCAGCTGGCTCTCAGCTTGGCAAAAGAAAGCACCTCGGATTTAATGTTCAGCATATCTGACACCACCAGGCTTAAGGCGGCCGAAGGATAAAAATAGGAGTTAGAGCCTGTAGGCAGGGTGCTGGACCAATCGTTTCTGGCTGTCAGGTCAAGAAAAGCGTAATTACGATAACTTACCTGTCCCATTCCATACACACTGTTGATACGTTTAGTAGACCTATTGGAGATATTCCTGACAGTACCGGCTTTGGCGTTGGAAATATTGAATAACTGCGGTATTACCAGGCTTTCGGAACTCTGCGAAGTACCTCTTCCCACCTGGTTCATGCGGTTAGCACCACCGGATACAGAGAAAAAGAAATCCTTGTTGAGCTGCTTTTTATATGTCAGCAAAAAGTCGGTATTCTGTTCCCGGAAATACTCCGTTGAAACGGCGTAGGCACCGGTTTCATTATTGATCGAACCAAATGGTCGTTTACTTTCCCGGGATTCCGAATAAAGATCCATACCGGTACGGCCCATGAGGGTAAGGTCTTTCGTAATCTCTATATTTAATTCTACGTTGCCCATGATACGGTCACGGTCGTACGCATTAGTGAATTCATATGCGACAAAGTAGGGATTATCTGTACTTCCGGGCAAATGTGTAAACTGTTGCAATCCTTCTTTACCAGGCAACCAGTAATTACGCAGTTTTTTGATATCGATGTTAGGCGTAGTGGTATAGACAATATTGCTGACACTGCCCCGGTTGAAAGTAGGACGGTTGCCGCTACTATTTTTCGTATAGCCGATATTGGTACTCACCCTTACTTTTGGATGCAGGGTATAACCGGCAGCGAGATTGAGTGTATTTCTTTTAAGGTCGGTATTGGGGGTAATTCCTTCGTTACTCAGGTTAGTGAAGGAAAGACGCAGATTCCCGTCTTTATTATTTTCAGTAATCGCCACGTTGTTGGTAAACGTCGAACCGGTGCGGAAAAAATCCTTATGCCGGTTTGGATAGGATACCCAGTCAGTAGGAATAGGATTACCATTGGCATCCAGCGGGCTATCCCATTGTACATGTTTGGATCCATCATTCAGTCTGGGTCCCCAGGACGCTTCAGAAATGGTTTCATCAGATCCGGCCCTGTCGCCGGCGCCAAATTCATTCTGGAATTTCGGAAACAACCAGGGTTGGTCCAGCATAATGCTGGAGTTGACCGAAACACCCAACCCTTTCTTTGTGCCGGAACCGGATTTAGTGGTTACCAATATTACACCGTTGATAGCGCGTGAACCATACAAAGCAGAGGCACTGGCCCCTTTAAGTACGCTGATATTAGCAATATCATCCGGATTGATGTCAGACACCGTACTTCCATAATCTACCACTACCTCACCTACTGGTTGTGTCGGATTACGTACTGCCGGTGCAATGGGAATACCATCCACTACATATAATGGCTGGTTATAGCCACTAAGACTACTTTGCCCGCGGATGGTCACCAGCGAAGTGCCACCGGGATCAGAACTCGTACTTCTCACATTTACACCGGCTACCTTGCCGGATAACGCGTTGGCGACATTGACTTCTTTCACTGTGCTTACCTGATCGCCTTTCAATGTGGCAATAGAATAGCCCAGTGCTTTTTCCTGGCGCTTAATACCGAGTGCGGTCACCACCACATCATCGAGACTACGAATATCCGGGGTTAGCTGCACCTGCATATTACCGTTGGCAACAGATTGCTCTTTTGTAAGATAACCTACGGAGCGAAATACCAGCACTGCATCAGCGCCCACTACACGCAAAGAAAAATTCCCATTCGCATCTGTAGCTGTGCCATTGGAAGTACCCTTCTCATGCACGCTTACACCGGGAACCCCTTTCCCTTTTTCATCTGTTACCGTACCTTTTACCTGCACATCAGCAACAGCAGTTACTTTAGATACTGCTGATGCGCGAATGGCATAATCATGTTCACTGAGTTTCACCACCTGTAATCCCAGTGGCGTCAGTATTTTACTGAGTTGCCCTTCCAGGTTGCCGGCAGTTAATCTTGCCTGTTTTACGGCAACAAACTTGTCGGCTACCTGTACGGGGGAATAATTAAAGCTGACATTCAACCTGGTTTCCAGGTTGGTCAGCATTTGGCGGAGGGAGATGGATTCTGCTTCCCCTGGAGTGTTTCCGCTGTTCACCATTAATTGTTGTGCTCCCGTGTGGGTGGTCAGCAGTAACAATAACAGCAGCAGGACGCTCCATGGAGCATAAAGCTTCGTAAAGCTCTTTTGCATAACTGTAAATTTTAAAACCTTTATTCAAAAATGATGACTGAATTGTTTTGTGTCATTTTCAGCTGATGCACGGTGGCCATAGCTTTCAATAGCATTCCAGGATCAGCAGCAGGACCAGAACCGGTGAACAGCAAGCCCTCCATCCTTTTATTCCTGAATTGAATATGATAGCCGTAAATATCTTCTAATTGCTGTGCTACATTGATCAATGATTCATCGCGATATACCAGGCGGTGTTGTTTCCACGCAGTGAGTTGTGCCGCATCTGCCTGCAGGCGTTGGTGTGCGCCAGGTGTAAACAACATCCGATCGCCGGGCTGCATATGCAGACTATCATTTACCACGATCTTTCCTTCCTCCAGTAATACTTTTACGTTATCGTGCCGGTTATATACATTAAAGGCGGTGCCCTTCACCTCAATGGTCACCTGTGGCATTAACACCCGGAATTTAGGATGCAGGCCCGCAGGTGATTTAGATACATTAAAATAGGCTTCTCCACGTAGTGTCACTGTTCTTACTTTATCCTGCTGCCATCTGGCCGGATAGGTGATGGATGAATTAGCGTTGAGCTGTACCACAGATCCATCCGGCAACTGCACAGTTTTGGTTTCACCAAAACCGGTTTGTACGATGATCTTCTCCGGGGCTGCATTACCGGTACTATACCATATAACGTTCAACAGGATTACGCTGGCAGCAACCACTGCAGCGCCCATGACATATAACCATCTGCTGCGCAGTAGTCCGTTATTTTTTTTAATGACGGCATCGTTCAGCAGGTTGTCTATCTGATCTTTTACAGCGTGCATTTCTTCCATACTTACCTCATTACTCCGGAACCGAAGTGCGAGTACCATTGCCTTTGCCTCCTGCAACACGGATTCTTTTTCCGGATGCGCTGACTGCCAGTCCGCCCAGAAAGCGGCCTTATCTCTATCATGCAGCACCCATGCCCGGAATGAGGCATCTGCCGCAAAATCTGCAGCAGCGTATCCACCATAGTTCATAAAAAAATACCTTATACAATCAGAAGAGTCGGGAATCGAATAAATGCCCTCAGGAAAATCAATCTTTTTTTAAATTATTTTTTAACGGAACATCAGGGCCGATTCATTGGGTGCTAGTAATTCCTTTAATTCTGCTATCGCGCGGTATATTAAGGTGCGTGCATATTTTACTTCTTTCAATACCATAATCTCCGCAATCTCCTCATAGGCAAGGTTTTCGTAAAAACGGAGATAGATCGCTTCTTTTTGCCGGAGGGTGAGTGCATTCAATTTTTGCTGCAGCAGGCGGCTGGCTTGCTCTGTATGTTGGCGGTGGATCAGGATACTTTCAGGAGACAGTTCCAGGTCGAAGAGTGATAGGGTGCCTTCGTCCAGGTTACCAGGCAGTCTGGATGATTTCTCCAGGTAGCGGAATAATTTTCTTCTGGCAGATACCAGCAGGTAACTTTTCAGGTTGACAGGCGTGGCAAGACCGGCGCGTTGCAGGAACAGCTGTGAAAAGAAGTCCTGCAACATGTCTTTTACCAGGCTACGATCCGTTGTAAACCGGATACAATACCGGAACAGCAGCGGAAAGTAGCGCCGGTATATTTCCCCGAAAGCATCCCGGTCTCCTTCACAGAGCCGGACCCACAGGAACTTTTCGTCTTGCTGTGAATTATAAAGGCTGGTTGACATCTCTTATGTGAATTAGGAATAAGGATTTCTCTAAACTACACATTGGCCGTTTGCCGTCATAATTTCCGGTCGAAAAATAACAACTAATTAATGTGAAGGCAGGGTAGCTGTCACCACTTCCTTTATCTGTAATCTATCGCACCAGCCTTTGAAATCACGGTAAATCTGTTGTAACGTGCCCTTCTGCTCCGGCGTTAGTTCCAGCGCATGTGCGCGGCTGATAGTACGCACCGGCAGCCCCCTCAGCTGTAAAAAGTATTTGGCACTCAAGGGATACCCTATATGAATCAGCGGATCTACCCTTTGCAACTCCGCCTGTATCCAGCGTACATCTTCCTGTTTGCTTTCGTCGTTCATATGGTTACACAGCCATACCAGTATTTCCGGATAAAAATTGCCGGAGATAGATGACATGCCGGCAGCGCCCATTTTCATAGAGGCGACCGCGTTAGGCGTGTGTGCATCGTAGAACTCCAGCCGGCTCCCCGCTGTCACGGCCAGTTTAGCCCTTACGTTTTCTACACTGCAGGATGTATCTTTATGATAAATCAACCGGTTGGTGGCCAGTAATGTAGCTAAAATCTCCGGAGTTATCACTCTTTTATAAGGTGCAGGACATTCATACAAACCCAGGGGAATATTGCCGGTGAGCGAAAACAGTTGCTCAAATCTTTGCAGCAGGATATCATCCGGCTCATCTATGTTCGCAAAATGCCCGGTGATCATGATCACCGAATCTACTCCTGTATCATGGATCTTTTGGGTGAACAATGCCTTGTCGGGAATGGTTAATCCAAACGATCCGGTAGCGACTACCGGCGCCCGGCCATTTACATAACGGACTACATGGCGGGTGAGCTCCAGCCGCTCATCTTCACTGATGCTGTACATTTCAGAAGAAAGACAGTTAGCGAAAAAACCTTTCACACCGGCTTCCAGGTAAAAGTCTATCAGCTGCTCCACCATGTCGTGATCAATCTGTGCTTTCAGATTAAACGGTGTGATCATCACCGGTACAAATTTCTTTTGCATAACAAATAGGTTTAAGATTCAGGGAGTGCCCTGCCTTGCAGCCGCGTTAGCAGCATGCCCGCCAGGAATATTGACAAAGTGCCCACTACAATAATCAGGTGCACATGCAACGGACTACGCCATTGCTCCCATGCCGCAGGCAGGTATTTTGAAAGCGACATCCAGAGAATTACCACCAGGCCTATCCCGGTAGCTGTAACGGCGGCGGCATTTTTTGTTCTGGACACAATGCCCAGCAGGAATAAACCCAACATACCGCCGGCGAAGATGCCCGATAATTCCCACCACATATCCAGGATGCTTTTCACTCCTATCATGGAGATGCCAAAGAGAATGGCCAGCAAACCTGTCACCGTAGTAGCGATGTAGAGTACCTTCATATCTTTCTCAGGACCGGATGCCCGGTTGATATACCGCTGGTAAATATCTTTCAGAAAAACAGTAGCGGTGCTGTTCATACCACTGCTCACAGTGCTCATAGCTGCCGATAGAATAGCGGCAACAATTAATCCCAGCAACCCTTTTGGTACTTTTGTGACCATAAACCAGGGCAATACTTTATCGCCATAATCAGCTGGCAACAAGGTTTCCACGGGCACATGCCGCTCGGCAGCTACCGTTTGCTTCACTGCCAGTATCATTTCCGGATGTTGTTGCGTGTAGGCAAATAAGGCCGTACCAATAAAAAAGAAGACCATACTTACCGGCACATACCAGTATACACATAACCAGATACTGCGGGAAGCTTCCTTCTCTGATCTGGCTGTATGATAGCGCTGTACGTAGTTTTGGTCCATACCGAAATTATTCAGGTTGATGAAAAATCCATACAGCAATACCACCCAGAAAGTAGAGGTACTCACATCGGCCGGATTAAAACTCCCCAGTGAAAACTTGGCGTTGTCCATCCCAATCCTGAAAATATCAGCGATCCCGTTGTTCATCCCCGTAATCACCAGCCCCAGGATAATTAACGCCCCGGCGGTTTTAACGATACCTTGCAATACTTCTGTCCAGATAACAGCTTCCATCCCGCCCAACACTGTATAGATGATAATGCAGATGCCTGTAACGGTCATGATTGTACGCATTTCCAAACCTGTCAGCGCCTGTAACGCGAGTGCTACACCAAAAAAGATAGACCCCATCCTGGCCAGTTGCATCAACATAAAACAAACCATGGCGTATGTTCTGGCCCAGGGGCCGAAGCGGCGTTCCAGATGTGTATAGGCACTTACTTCACCGCTATGGCGATAGAATGGCACAAAATACTTTGCCGCAATAAAGGCCGCCAGTGGCATCGACAAGCTGAATACAAATGCATTCCAGTTGCTGCCGAAAGATTTTCCGGGCACGCCCAGAAAAGTATTGCTGCTTAAAAAAGTAGCGTACAACGAAAGTCCCAATGCCCAGCCCGGAATAGTTCCGGAGGCCGTTGTAAATTGTGCGGCATTCTTGTTTTTCCTGGAAAACCACACTCCTACCAGGATCATACACACCAGGTAAATCACAATGACAGCCAGATCAATTAAAGGCATTTGATGCATAGGTGTTCGCTATTGGTTGATAATTTCATACGTGGAAACAAAAAATCACAGTGCTGCTTTCTTATGCTAAGGTTGTCTTTTTTTTTGTATCAAACAATGTTGCATGTTATGAAAAGAATGGCTTAAATTACTATCACCATGAATCACCTTGCCGCCAACACGCCCAGTACATGGATCTTACCGGACCACCTGAAACGTAAGCTGGAAAAACATCCGCTTGGCAGGAATCTTTTTATTACCAACATTGGCTGCTATCCTGAAAATACTGCCAGAGAACCCGGTGAAGTAAAGGCATCGCCGGTATATACCCTGTTATATTCCGCACATGGCAAGGGCTGGCTGGAAGTGGGCAAAAAAAGAACAGTCATCAAAACCAATCAGTACCTGATCATTCCGGCGAATACCACTTTTCGTTCGGGACCTTCTCCGGATGATCCCTGGCGTTTGTATTCCGTACAGTTTTCCGGACTGCTGGCAGATGACATCTACCGTTACCTCGGTACTACCTTAAAGCCGCATACCATCCCACCGTTGGTGGGCAGGAATGCGCAGTTTGATGATATTCTGCATCACCTGGACCTCATGAATAATATTGAGAACCTGTTATATGCCAACTTCCGCTTCTATAGTTTCCTCGGTACTTTCCGCCTCACCGTTTTTAATTACATGAAACACGGAGCAGAAAATATTATAGAACGATGTATCACGCTAATGAAGCAACAACTGGATAAACACTTAACGTTGGCAGACCTATCGCGCGAAACGGGTTTCTCTGCTTCTTATCTTTCTGCGTTATTCAAAGAAAAAACACGCTACTCTCCTATTCAGCTGTTCACGTCCCTCCGCATGCAGAAGGCCAGCCAGCTATTACGAGAAACAGATTTTACCGTGAAAGAAATTGCGGGGGAAATGGGGTATCCGGATCAGTATACTTTTTCCAGATCTTTTAAATTAATCATGGGCGTGTCGCCCAAAACATTCAGGGATAAGCTTTGAGCAACATGCGAAGGGCGCACATTGCTCAAAGTATTTTTATCAGAGCATGACCACTTTACCGGTGCGTACAGATTCATCACAGGCAAAAGCAATACGAAGACTGTTGACCGCATCCTGCACATGCTCCGTGAGGTCCACATCTTCCCGGATAGCTTGTAAAAAATATAATTGTTCCCGGTCGCATAAGCCCTGGTGACCAGGTTCTCCTGCCATCGTGATCCAGGTATCTTCTTTTACAAATTTCCCGTTTTCATCCAGCGCAGCATGATGGAAACGGAGCGACTCTGTTTTAGTATGTGCGTCTACGTTATCAGACTTACCGGCGCCGCCGGCATCTTTAGCAACAATAGATACGGACCCGTCCGGTCCGATCACATCTTTTACAAAGAAGGCAGTTTCGCTCATCATAGGCCCCCAGCCGGCCTCATACCAACCTACAGAACCATCTTCAAAACGGATCTGTAGCTGTCCGTAGTTATAATTATCTGCCGGAACATCATCTGAAAGCCTGGCGCCGATAGCGTATACCTGTACTGGTTTTGAACGGGTCATCTGGCACATCACATCAATATAGTGAACACCGCAATCTACAATAGGACTCAAACTTTGCAGCAGGTTACGGTGTACCATCCATTTGTTACCCGAACTTTGCTGGTTGAGGTTCATGCGCATCACCAATGGCTTACCCAGTTGCTGCGCCAGTTCCACAAATCGCTGCCAGGAAGGATGATGCCGGAGTATATAACCCACTACCAGTTTCTTACCGGCTCTGCGGGCGGCCGCTGCCACACGCTCCGCTCCTGCAACAGAATCAGCCAGTGGTTTTTCTATAAATACATGACATCCCTGTTCCAATGCCGTAATAGCAAAGCTTTCATGTGTATCCGGATACGTGGAAATGCATACGGCATCCGGTTGGGTGGCTGCCAATGCTTCTTCATAATTACTATATAGGCTATAACCTCCACCCAGCTTATCATTCAGCACCTGCTTGCTGGCACCGGTGGATACAATACCACAGATGGCAAATCCATCCAATGTGTGAAAGGCAGTGGCATGGGAAGCGCCCATATTACCACAACCCACTACTAATACGCGTAAAGGTTTCAATGATTCAGACATACAATGCACGTTTTATTTTTCTTACGGAATGGTAAGATACATTCAAGGAGATAGATTTACAAACGCGGATTTCATAGGCATATGAAATATGCACTATATTTAAGGTTTAAATCTGCATATGAAGCATTTAAAAATAGTTCTGGCTGCAGGAACATTGTTGTCGCTATTCGGCTGTGGACAAGCCCCACCGGCCCCAGTACAGGAAGTGAAGATAGAAACACCTGATATTAGTAAGCCCGTTGAAAACATAACACCTACCGACGATCAGCAACGCAGGCGTTTGGCTTCCGAAGCCATTTGTGTAGCACACAACATTCCGATATACAATAACCGGAATGCCTTATTTGTGGCTTCTGAAGACAGTGTTACCATCCGGACAAAAGAGGAAGTAGTCAACAGGGCGCTGGCATTATGTTTTATTGAATTGAAAAGCGAAAGTGCCGGCAAAGCCATATTAGCAGATTTCGACAAGCATTACCAGGTGATGCAGCATCTTACGGAAGCAGAAAAAGCGTTTATATTAGCAGAACACCCTACCGCGCAGGATATGTCCAATGCCAACTGGAGAGCGGAAGGAACGCATGTAATGCTCTGGGCATTAGGGTATATAGACAGCTTATCTTTCCCCGATGCTGTTTGTAATGTGACGGCAGATGTAGACCTTATTTCTTCATTTAACGCAGCGCAATTCAGGGATAAAGCAAAATTGAGAAGTAAAAAAGAAATACTTGATCAGGCTGATTTGATTTTGAGGTATGACTGGGCCTGTACAAGTGCAAATCTTCAACAGCAGAACGCGCCGGGAAACCTAAATCCTGAAGTGGTAATGGAAAGGCACGTCGCTTTAAACTGGCTGATAAATTACATGAATCAGGCCTGGGATGATGTAAGTCCAGATACCTGATCCTATTTTTGTAAAATGCAAAAGGGCAGACACTCGTATCTGCCCTTTTGCGTTTATTACAGTTGCTGTCGTTTCAATTCCTTCACGGCGTAATCCGCTGCCCTGGCAGTAATTGCCATATACGTCAGCGAAGGATTCTGGCAGGCAGAAGAAGTCATACAGGCCCCATCTGTGACGAATACGTTCTTAACGCTATGCACCTGGTTCCATTCATTGAGGATAGAAGTACGGGGATCTTTCCCCATGCGGGCAGTCCCCATTTCATGTATGGCCATACCTGGATAAGAATCCCTGTTGAAAGGCTGCACATTTTTCAGTCCTGCCGCTTCCAGCATCGCCACTGCATCCTGGTCCATATCCTTCCGCATTTGCCGCTCATTATCTTTGAATTCACAATTAAGCTGCAATACCGGTTGTCCCCATGCGTCCTTCACACTATGATCCAGGGTGACCTTATTTTCTTCGTAGGGCAAACATTCGCCGAAGCCCATCAATCCCATTTGCCAGGGCCCTGGCTCCGACAAATAATCTTTGAATGCGTCACCGATGCCTAGTTCTGCAATTCCTCTGGACCATCCGCTACGGCTGCTGTAACCGGTATAGCCGAATCCCCGCAGATAGGAACGTTTGTCTTTACCCACGTTGCGGAACCGGGGAATATAAAATCCCGCGGGGCGCTGGCCATAGTAATATTTATCTTTAAAATCTTCTGATATCCCACTTGCGCCGGCATGAAAATGATGATCCATGAGGTAATGTCCCAGTACGCCGTTATCGTTGCCTAATCCTTGCGGGAAACGATTAGACACAGAGTTCATCAGCACAAAGGTACTGCCCAGTGTAGAAGCATTCAGAAAGATGATATTCGCATAGAACTCCTGCATTTCTTTGCTATGCTTATCTATCACCCGTACCCCGGTGGCCTTGCCTTTGCTTTCATCGTAGATAATGCTGTTTACAATCGCATCCGGATGCAGGGTAAGATTACCGGTTTTCACAGCTGCAGGCAGCGTAGACGACTGCGTACTGAAATAAGCGCCAAATGGGCATCCGCGGGCGCAGCGATCACGATACTGACACTTCCCCCTGTCACCGATCGGCTGCGTAAGATTGGCTGTACGGAAAATAGTCATGCGTCGATCCGGGAAGGTCGACTCTATCCTGCTTTTCACCTGTTTCTCAAAACAATTCATTTCCATAGGTGGCTGAAAAACGCCATCCGGCAAATGCGCCAATCCTTCTGCCTGTCCGCTGATGCCGGCAAAAGCTTCTACATAATCATACCAGGGCGCCAGATCCTTATAACGGATAGGCCAGTCGATGCCAATGCCCTCTTTTATATTGGCTTCAAAATCCAGGTCACTGAGCCGGAGCGATCCGCGACCCCACATAATCGAACGGCCGCCTACAATGTCCGGGCGGGCCCAGTCGAAGCGTTTCTTTTCCAGATACGGACTATCCGCATCCTTCAACCAATAACTTTCGTTAAACTCTGAATATGCCCTTTCCCTGATCAGGAAAGGATGTTCTTTCTGTTGAATGTTGGTGAGCGCTCCCCTATGCTGTACTTCCCAGGGAGCTTTCGTTGCAGTAGTGTAGTCTTTTATATGTTCCAGTTGTTTTCCGCGTTCCAGCAGCAATACTTTGAGTCCCTTTTCGCAGAGTTCCTTCGCAGCCCAGCCGCCGGAAATACCGGAGCCTACTACAATTGCGTCATACGTATTTAACCCTTTCGCTTTAAGGTTTAAGTTAGCCATACATAGGAGAATATTGGTCCGGCAGGAAAATAATAAAATAATGAGAAAGGGAATTATATTTTGGTATGAGCGGAAACGTGTAATTTTTACGCCACGTGCTTATAATTCGATATAATAGGATACATCAGCTTACTAACTGATATCCGATAATGCTATAATCTTATTGCCTTCAAATTTAAAAACAGACACGCCAGACAATTTAAGTTCAGCTCCTTTTTTAAGTCCGTTGGGCAGGTCAATCGCTAAAACAGCAAAGTAGTCGATTTCAATAGTGGTTTTATCCGCTTCATGTACGAACGATAAGATGGTTTGTTTTCTTTCTGAAAGCAGGCGCTTTGCCTGTTCCGCCTGTTGTTTGAAGGCTTCTACGCCCACCAGTGTCATATCTGTCTTTCCGTTTGAAATATTTTCAAAGCGGATGTTATCGTCAAAATCGGCCACCATCCTGTCGGAGTCGAAGCTGTTATAAGCGGCAATATAGTTGTTGATGATTTGTTCTCTCTGCTTCATCAGACGCGGTCATTTAGTATTAAATATTGGCTGAGTTACAGTAGCATATTTCCCAAATTTAAGGCTAAAATGAATGTCTTGTAGCAATAGGCTGTGAACTTCTTTTTTCACAAGCCCCATTTTATAGCAACACGCCTGTAAGATGTAGAGACACTACTTATCTTCCATCAGCCATTTTAATGCATCCTGAAACGTCTTCACGGCAGTTTCCATATGTGAGTAATTCGGATAAATTGCTGTCTTCACATTGATGGCACCTCCCTTTCTTGCCTGCATATCCCGGATAAAGTCCTTCATCTCAGCAGGGGCGCCATCATCACTGTCACTTTCTAATCCTCCGACGGTGATATATAATGTGCGTGGGGGCGCCGGGGTATTCCAGGGGATATCTCCCAACTGTTTAAGCAGGTAATTATCATAGTAGGATAAAGACGGACTGGCAGCCACAAAATTTTTGAAATAAAGACGCTTCTTCAACACTTCCCTTTCCATCGCAAACGTCGTAAAATAGCCGCCCAGGGAGTGCCCCATAATAGTGCGATTGCTGGTATCTGTCCGATAGGCGTTATCAACATATGGTAGCAGCTCCTGCTGAAGAAAATGTAAAAACTTATCTGCCCCGCCACTGATGGCAAAGCTATCCTCCGCCAATGCTACCGGGTAAGTATAATCCCGGCTCCTTAAAGAATCATTCTGAACAAAATCAGCGTACCCAACACCCACCAGAATGGGCGCTGCGGATAACTCTCTCTTTATATAATCGCTTACCTGGTCAAAATAAGCGTTGGCATCCAACAGGTATACAACCGGGTAAAGACGATCCTTTTTTTTATCATAGCCTTTCGGCACTTTAATAAATATAGAGAAGCTATCCTGTACGTAAGAAGAATACAGTCGAACAGCCGGCAACGTTTCTTTTTCATCACCGTTTTCCGGGTGTTTATCCCGGCGGTTGTTGGATACAAGCGCTGTCATAAACATGCGATAATGATGTGGCGGCACTCTCCACTCTCCCTGGCTTTGGGGGCGGGTAAAACTCCTGGCTGACCCTCCCAGCTTTACTTCGTAATAAATCGGAGCCGTCTTTTTCTCCAATGGAATAAACTCTATAGCAGCAACAACATCTCCTTTCAAATAGAGATGATACTTTTTCAAATCAAATTTCAGCCAGCCCTTTTGAATAGCATGTGTTTGCACAATACTTTCTTCAAAAATCCGATTCCCGGGACGTTTACCATCGAAGCTATAAAAATTGATCCTGAAGATACCACTGTCTTTCCGGTCCTCACTAATATACAAACTAAGGCTCGTTACTTTAGCCGCCTTATCATCCAGCCTGACTACCTGGGCGATCTCAAAAATATCATCCTGATTGGTACTGGCATCCGTGAAATGAACAATTGGATGGTACTTTACAATACCTATTCTCTCTTCCGTCAGCTTTTCCCCGGCAATGATTACCGGGTTTAACTGGCTTATTTTTTCCTTTAACTCAAATTGCGTAACCTGTCCAATCGTTTTGATATTAAAACTTATCGAGGTATACCCTACCATAGAGAAAGTCAGGGTATCATTTCTATATTGCTCCGGAATATTAATCGTAAAAGTGCCGTCCGGATGAGAAATGGCGCCGACATTCTTATGCGGGATACCAATGTTTACATAAGGAAGCGGCTTTTTGCTGCCGGYATCTACGACCATTCCTTTCAGTGTAAACTGGGCATTTACAGCCTGACTGGTGATACAGACAACAAAGATCATCATTAACCATCTGGATGCGGGCATAATCATGCTATTTATAAGGCGAAGCCAGCATCGCACAGTGCAGGAGGGGATCAGGTATTCAGTGATGCTTACCGGTGAAATTAACCTTATAGGTGCAAACAGAAAGTTAAAGTTTGATACGCTGCATATAGGGCGATGGATGCTAAAGCCGTTACTCCGTATAATTCAAATCTTTTGAAAAAGTTTCTTCCATTTTCCAAAGCGCCAATAACGCAGGTATAATAGTGGCGAGCGCAATAATGCCTGCCGCCTGGGTTACACTGGTATGATCCTTTAACAACAGGAATAATGGCGTAAAAATATTGACGCTGCCGCGTACAAAATTAGGCACGGTGGTGGCTACCGTTGCCCGCAGGTTAGTACCAAACTGTTCTGCAGCAATGGTTACAAACAATGCCCAGTAACCAATTGCAAATCCCAGCAATAAGCATAACCCGTAAAAAATGAAAATACTTTGTGAGGTTTGTACCAGGTAGATGGCTACCGTAACGAGGGTGAGTATAATAAAAACAAATACGGATTTCCGCCTGCTCCGCAGGTACTGACTTAAGAGCCCGCTGCTGATGTCTCCCAGTGAAAGTCCGATGTAACAAAACATCACTGCTTTACCGGCGTACACGGTAGTAGTAAGACCAATAGCTTTTCCAAATTCGGGAGAAAAAGTAACCAGTATACCTATCACAAACCAGATAGGTAATCCTATCAGGATGCAGCGCAGGTATTTATAAAACATGGCAGTAGTCGTAAATAATGCAAAGAAATTTCCTCGGGAGGTCGTCTCTTTCTTTACCGCTTTAAACATACCCGACTCAAATACATTAAATCGTAGTACAAGTAATGCCAGGCCCAATCCTCCACCAATAAAATAAGCAATTTTCCAGTCGAACATATCCGCCACCACATAGGCCAGCACAGCTCCCAACACACCTACCGCCGATACAATGGTAGTGCCATAACCCCGTATTTCCTTTGGCAGGATCTCGGCCACTAATGTGATGCCGGCACCCAGTTCTCCTGCCAGTCCTACCCCTGCAATAAAACGCAGCAGCGCATATTGGTCTACCGTAGTCACAAAACCATTGGCAATATTTGCCAGGGAGTATAATAAAATAGAGCCAAACAAAACAGATAGTCTCCCTTTCTTGTCGCCGTAGATGCCCCACAGGATGCCTCCCAGCAGCATACCGGCCATTTGCATATTGATCAGGTAAATGCCTTTCTTCAGCAACTCACTCTCTCCTACGTGTAGTGCCTGCAAACTGGGGATGCGCACGATACTGAATAATAACAGGTCGTATATGTCTACAAAATAGCCTAATGCCGCTACCATTACAGGGATAGAAAATAATTGCCTGACTTTTATGTTTGCTTTGTCCATTCTTTTAATAACTAAAGACGTTAAATCACACCGGGCTAATCCCTGTTGGATCTATTTTATTTAAAATAAAAATCCGGAGGCCCAAACTATTTTCGAACCGATTTTATTGCCAGGTGGAAAATGGGAATCATTATCTTTAGATCCAGTAAAAATATCCGCATGAAAAAAATCGTATTCCTGCCCGCCCTGTTTATTTCGCTGGCCGCTTTCTCTCAAACAAAGTCGTCTACGGTGAAAATGGTCAATCCCCCTACCGTACACGTACCTAAAGGATATTCCCAGGCCGCCGTTATTGACCTGGGTAATTGCAAAATGCTTATCCTCTCCGGCCAGGTAGCCCTGGACAAAGAAGGCAACCTTGTAGGAAAAGACGATGCCGGTAAACAGGCAGAACAGGTATTCCAGAACATTAAAAGCATTATTGAAGATGCCGGCGGAACCATGGACAACGTGGTGAAGCTGGGCTATTTTATAACGGATGTGACCCAGATTCAGGCCATCCGGAATGCCCGGGATAAATTTATCAATACACAAACACCTCCTGCCAGCACGCTGGTGCAGGTGAATAAGCTGTTCAGGAGTGATATATTGGTTGAAATTGAAGCCACCGCCATACTCCCGAAGAAATAACGACTTTCCAGTTATACCCGAACCCTATTCCGTTCATTCATTATATTTTTCCGTATTGCGTAAATAATTTTCCCGATTGGCATAACTAAAGATGCGGTCTGTGATCAACCTTTGCAGTCTAACTGATCACGCACAACCAAATCACACTTTAAATGTTTCATCGGCTTTTACTTTTAATGACCTGTCTGTTTGCTACTACCTGCCTGTATGCGCAAAGTGCTAAAGACAACAACGGTACTATTAAAGGCACTATTACCACCAGTGACGGCAAACCAGCCCCACTCGTTACCATCAGAATTAAAAATGCCAAATGGGGCGACATCAGCAACGAGCAAGGCGTATACACCATCAAAAATGTAAAGCCAGGCACCTGGACCTTGCTGGTCAGCGACCTCGTATCTATTGCGGAAGAAAAGCAGATCAACGTTACCGCAGGGCAAGCCACGCAGGTGGATTTTGTGCTGAAAGAGAACGCGGCACAACTCCATGAAGTAACGGTATCATCCAATAATATTAAGAAGGAAAATAAATCTGTGGCCAAAATGCCACTGGAAAAACTCGAAAATCCGCAGGTATATAGTACGGTATCATCCGAGCTTCTAAAGCAACAGGTCATCTCCAACTACGATGATGCCTTACGCAATGTACCCGGCATTACCAGAACCTGGGAATCTACCGGCAGAGCAGGCGATGGCGCCTCCTATTTTGCGCTGCGTGGATTTGATGCACAGCCTTCTCTGTATAACGGCCTGCCCGGTATTACCAGCGGCAATCCGGATCCGGCAGATGTAGAAGAAATAGAAGTCATCAAAGGCCCCTCAGGTACTCTTTTCGGCGGTAGCTTTCAAAGTTATGGTGGTATGATTAACACCATTACCAAAAAACCATACTATACTTTTGGAGGAGAAGTTACTTACAACACAGGTAGCTTTGACTTAAACAGAATCACCATTGATATCAATACCCCGTTAAGCAAAAAGAAAAAGATCGCACTCCGTTTAAACGGCGCTGTTCATAGCGAAAACACCTTCCAGGATGCAGGTTTCAAAAAATCGTTTTTCATTGCACCCTCCTTTTCCTATGAAGTAAACAACCGCTTGTCCTTCAGCGTAATGGCAGAAATCATGCAGGAAAAAAGGGCTGCACCACCTATTTTCTTCCAATCCAACAGGGATGCCTTACTGGACTTCAAAACCGTGCAGGCGCTGAACCTCAATAACAAGTTATCCTTTACCAACAACGATCTCACGATCCGTAATCCGCGCTTTAACCTGCAGGCGCAAATGTTGTATAAGCTCTCTTCCCAATGGAAATCTCAAACCGTGGTGTCTACCGGAAGAATTAAATCCAATGGGATTTATACTTATATCTGGGACGATGTGCCCGGTGACAAATGGTTCCAACAGTATTTCCATTACGAAAATCAAAAGACGACCTCTCTCGATATACAACAAAACTTCAACGGCGATTTCAAAATTGGCAATATGAGAAACCGCCTGCTGGCGGGACTGGATTATTATCATCGTCATGTTGTTGAAAACAGCACCGGATGGGCTTCCGCAAGAAATGTTACGCCCCAGGGAGAAATAGGTTATTTCAATCCGGAAACCGGTGAGCCGGGTCCGCCGATAGACTTAACCATGTCATCAATTACAGCCTTGCTGGCGCCACTGGACAGCACCAAAACCAACATCTCCAATAGTTCCTACAGTGCCTACTTTTCTAACGTACTCAATATCACACCGGCTTTAATTGCCATGGTGAGTTTACGCGCCGACTACTTCGATTCAAAAGGCGACAAAAACGACCCTGATGACGATTACAGCCAGTTTGCCGTATCACCAAAGTTTGGTATCGTATATCAGCCCATCCTGAACAAAGTATCGCTGTTTGCCAATTATATGAATGCCTTCATCAATGTGGCGCCACAAACAGTATCCGATGCAGATGGTAATAACAGCCGTGTAAAATCTTTCAAACCAGAACATGCCGATCAATTCGAATACGGTGTTAAAACCACCCTGTTTGATGGCAGGCTAACCGGTACCGTGTCTGTATATGATATCAAAGTATCAGACAGGGTAATGCCTGATGCGCAGAATCAGCACGATGTTACTCAAGGTGGAAAGGTAGGCAGCAAAGGGATTGAATTTGAAGTAAGCGCTCATCCGTTAAACGGTCTGAATATTATTGCAGGCTATAGCCATAATGAAACCAAAATCATCTCCGGCGCTAAAGATGACTTTTATGGCGAACCAGGCAGAAGCCCGGGCGGACAAGGTCCCCAGGACCTCGCTAACCTTTGGGCCACCTATAAATTCAGTAACGGCATCCTGAAAAACTTCGGACTCGGCTTCGGAGGTAATTATGGCGGCGTGTATAAAGTAATTGATAACAGCAAAACAGGCGTATTCTTATTGCCTTCCTATACCCTGCTAAATGGTACGGTATTTTACAATGCCAGGAAATTCAGGATTTCATTGGCAGTGAACAATATCACCAACGAAGTTTATTACACTGGTTACTGGTCTATCAACCCGCAGAAACCAAGGAATTTTGCCGCTGGTTTTGCGTATAAGTTCTAAAAAGTATTTTCACAAAAAACGCCTTCCTGTTGATTGACAGGAAGGCGTTTTCTATTAAAAATTTATCGGGATGCTACTCTTTATTTTTCGGGCCCTCCGGTGCACGTCGCTTAACAAAATCAGCGATGCGCTGATTCCCTTCCAGATCATCACGTTCATAATAAAAAACAGTATCGGTATTGAAAGACACTTTCTCTGCAGCAATAATAACGTCTTTCTCATAGTCTTCCGTTTTAAAAATAAACAGCGTATAACCTTGTTCTATTTCAAACTCTGTGTTGAATGTGCTTACATTATCAGTCTGTATAAAAACAGGTTTACTGGTATCTGAATGCCAACCGTTAAAAAATCCCCGGATGAAGAAAACATTTTCAAAAATAACTTCCATTTCATGGTAATAACAAAGATCAATACTCCCGGCAACAACCAGCCTATGGCCATCGTAATGAAATACATGGAAATCAAACCATAACCTGGTTCTTATTTGTTCATCAATTTCCGCGACAATGGCGCTGAAATCAGCCGGTATTGAATTCATCTGTTATGATTTATGCTGTTTATGACTATGCTCATCAACAGTAATATACCAGAAATCGGGAATAAAATGTTCGCGCCCTCCCCATTTTGGCTACAACAAATACCAAATCGACTACTCCCGGCCTCTCACGTTAACTCACCTTTGTGTTATCATCACAAAAGAGATATTCAACATGAAAACAATCTTCATTACCGGAGCATCAGCAGGACTGGGTAAAGCCACTGCCAAATTATTTCATGCCAAAGGCTGGAGGGTAATCGCCACTATGCGGGCGCCGGAAAAAGAAACAACGCTGCATCAACTCGATCATGTAACCCTATTGCCACTGGATGTCACCAATGCAGCACAAGTGAATGCCACCGTTCAATCAGCCATCCGGCTGGGCGATATTGACGTAGTATTCAATAATGCAGGTTATGGGCTGATAGGTGCATTAGAGGCCTGCACGGAGGAACAGATGACGGCACAGATAGACACCAACCTCACCGGGGTGCTTCGGGTAACACAGGCTTTTATTCCCTACTTCAAACAAAGAAAACAGGGTTTATTCATTACCACCACCTCTGTATTCGGGCTGGTTTCCAATCCGCTTTCCAGTGTGTACAATGCTACTAAATGGGCGCTGGAAGGCTGGAGTGAGAGCATGTCTTATGAACTGGCGCCATTCCACATCGGTATTAAAACGATTGCTCCCGGGGGCATTAAAAGCAATTATATGAATGTGATGCAGGTAGCGGGTCATAAAGATTATGAACCCTTAATGCAAAAAATGACAACCGTTTTCTCGGATGGGCTGTTAACATTTACGGAGCCGGAAGTCATTGCAGCCACTGTATATGAGGCCGCTACGGATGAAAAGGATCAGTTGACTTATTTAGCCGGCCCCGATGCGCATAAGCTGGTCGCCCAAAGACAGGCCCAGGGAGCGGATGGTTTTAGAATTGGCATGACAAAACTGATGCAGCCATAAAACAGATACGATGATGAAAAAGCAACAGAAAATAACAGGTGGCTTAGAAATTACCACCTTCCAACTGAATGGATACACCTGTGAGGCATTTATTACCGCCAATGCAGATATTGACGAATGGCTGCAACGTCAGCCGGGTTTTCAATCCAGGCGGATAGCCGAGCAGGAAGACGGTACCATCGTAGACATGCTGCTTTGGGATAGCGTGGCCGCCGGCAGGAAGGCGATGACCAACCTCATGACAGAGATGGCCGATTCTGTGGTACACGAAATGATTAACCAAAGTACGGTGTCATGGAACGTTTATCCGGTAAAGCACTACATGGGTCTATAATCAAATTTTTGTCACTAAAAGATAAGATATGCTTTACCCTTTTCGATAAAGCATATCTTTAACCAACCGTATAACAACTATATGAAAGCAGATGCTCCATCTCCATATATTTTTAATTCCATCTCCGAATTGCAAAGAGCATTGGGGCTACCTAAGCCATTGCATCCGCTCATCAGCCTGGTGGATTATGGTGAAATTAAAAATGATACCGGCGATATTGCCAAAGGCATGATCCTGAATTTCTACAAGATCTCTTTTAAAAAACAGCTTACAGGTAAAGTCAGATACGGACAGGGATATTATGATTTCGATGAAGGCGGCTTATCCTTTATCTCCCCCGGCCAGCTTATTGCCGCCAGCCCGGAAGAGGTGGACTATAGCGGATATACGCTGCTGTTTCACCCGGATTTTATCAGAAACTATCCATTGGGTAAGCACATCAAAAATTACGGTTTCTTCTCTTACTCCGCTGCTGAAGCTTTACATCTTTCTGAAAAAGAAAAAGAAATCATTGTAGGTATCTTTAAAAATATTGAACATGAACTCTCCTTGTCGATCGACAATTTCAGCCAGGATATTATGATCTCACAAATAGAACAATTGCTGAACTACAGCAATCGTTTCTATACCCGGCAGTTTATTACCCGCAAAGCAGTACACAGCGATTTACTTGATGAGCTGGAACAATTGCTGACACGGTATTTCGACAACAACGAAGCCCTCATGCACGGGTTGCCTTCTGTGCAGGATATTTCCAGCCAATTAAATGTTTCGCAAAGGTATTTAAGCGACATGCTGCGTCAGCTTACCGGGCAAAACACCCAGCAACATATCCATAACAAACTAATTGAAAAAGCAAAAGAGATACTTAGTACCAGTCAGCTCACCATTGCTGAAATAGCCTATCAACTTGGCTTTGAGCACCCTCAGTCTTTCAATAAGCTGTTCAGGAACAAAACAAATGTATCTCCACAGGAGTACCGGCAGGCGTTTAAATAATATATCCTGTTACACTAATTTACCCAGCACTTCTTTATTGAACCCCTGCCATTCATGCATCCTGTTTTCCTTCAATTTCTGCACCCAGTTAGGATCTGTTAAAATAGACCGGCCCACTGCCACCAGGTCAAATTCATCATTATCCATTCGGCGAATCAGCTCATCAATGGAGGCGGGCGATGAATTTTCACCAACATACAACGAGGTAACATCTTTATCTAAACCAACGGAACCCACGGTGATGGTAGCTTTTCCTGTCAGTTTTTTGGCCCAGCCAGCCAGGTTCAGATCAGATCCCGGAAATTCCGGCTCCCAGAATCTGCGGGTAGAGCAATGAAAAATATCTATACCGGCATCGGCCAGCGGCGTTAGCCACGCTTCCACTTCCTGCGGTGTGGGGGCAAGCTTTTCATGGAAGTTTTTAAAGCTCCACTGCGATACGCGCATGATCAGCGCGAAATCTTCCCCTACCTGTCTCCGTATTTCTTTGGTCACTTCTACTCCAAACCGGGTACGTTCGGCCAGTGTTTTACCACCAAAAAGATCGGTCCTGGTATTGGTATCTTCCCGAAAAAACTGATCAATAAGATAACCATGTGCACCCTGCACTTCTATACTGTTAAAGCCCATCCGTTTTGCATTTGCTGCAGCGCGGCCAAAAGCGGCGATGGTATCAGCGATGTCTGCATCCGTCATAGCACGACCGTTACCAACACCGGATGGACCTTCAAACGGCACCGGCGGCACCCAGCCAGTCGGCGCAGCATCCTGTATGCCTGCATGCCAGAGCTGTGGCGCCATTTGGCCTCCTGCGGCGATAACACCATCTATCACCTGTTGCCAGCCTYCCAGGGAAGGCGCACCATAAAATTTGGGTACATCCGGCTCTTTTGAAGAAGATGGCCGGTCAATGACCGTTCCCTCTGAAATGATTAAGCCCACTTCTCCTTCCGCTCTTCTGCGGTAATAGCTGGCCACATCAGCGCCAGGCAATCCTCCGGGAGAAAAGGACCTGGTCATGGCGGACATAACAAAACGATTCCTTGTGTTCAGGGATTTCAGGCGGAATGGCCTGAATAAGCTGTCTGTATTCATACTTGCTTTGTTGGTTAGTTATACTCCTCGCGGAAGATAATTTCAACCACATAACGATCGAAACTCCCGGAGGGGGACAAACTACCTTACAAAGCGCTACTCACGGTAAAAACGCTGCAGGTTTCCATCTTTCGTAAAACTAATAAAATAGCGTTCCCTGCTACCATCGAGGGATTGGGGATACCAGTTGAAGGTCTTATCGTCAAATATGGCGTATATATGTGTAAGCGGTTTGGTGCCTGTCACACTATCTGCTTTTAGCTGGTAATTCCGGTACACCGTTGCCACGCTGCCAAAACTAATATCATCCAGTTTAATCAGTCGTTTCTGGATATCATCGCGTACAGAGAGCTGCACGGGTTCCGGCGCCTTCCAGTTTCCATTCACAAACTCGTATTCATCAATATATGCCGGGTTTTGCGGATGCTGCACTTTGGTACCTATCCTGCCATCATCATAGAAATGAATGCCTTCATACAAATAAATATCTTTTCCTGCGAAGGCCGGTAAGTGACGAAGCGCCCGTTCTGCGGCCGTCAGCCTGGCTACATTGGCCAGGAAACCATCGCTGCTGCTGCTGCTGTGTTCCGTGGACGAAGTCACTGTACTGCTGGTATGTACAGTGGAAGAAGTAACAGTAGTACTGCTGCTCTCTTCCACCCTCCTGTTAGCCGCAGGCGTTCCTGCATGCTGAAGGGTGCTATCTGTATTAGTACCATTGAAGGTATCATGAATAGAGTCCCGGAATGACTGGCAGGACATACACCCTGTCACTAATACGATGGTTATTATCTTTTGTAACTGCATGATCATATTTCTTTTAAGCTTCCACATCGCTGGCAAAGGCTATTTGCTCCGGTTTTTCTTTCAAATAAAAAATGGGGATGGTCGCTTGTTTGGCGATGTCCAGCTCCAGGAGTGGAATTATTTTCTTTAACGAAGCAGTATGACTGATGCCGGTGGCATCCTGGTAGCGTAGTTCAAACCGTAGCTGGGGTTGCTCGTTAATATAGGTGCCCGTTTGCGAAGCAGATACAATCTGCGCATCGGTACGTATGCCGTAATATTTAAAGCGTAGCAATGCTGCCGGTGAGCCTCCGATGAATTTAAATAATTTCATCAGGCCAAAGCGGGTCAACAGTAAGATTAAAGGAATCAGGAGGAGCGGGTGATAAAACCTGAGAAAACGCCAGCCCATGCCACTGTTTTCCAGGATATAAGCATAGCAGTAATACCCGATAACTGCCGCCACTACTGCTAGCCAAACGATGCTCAGCAATAGTATCCCGCCTGTTTTTATGGTTACCTGTACACCATCAGGGGTGATGGGAGGAATGGCCTTGAGCGCAGGATCAATACGCAACTGGACGGTTTTCCCTGTCTCATATCGGCGAAGGGCAGGCTGACTATCATTTACGACTAACTTCTCCGTAATAGTTGTGCCCACGAAGTTCTGCAGCGTACATACAATTTCTTTCGTGACAAGATTATTTCCAGCGGATATCAGTTCCTGGCTATGTGTAATCCCGGCTTCTTTCCTGGCGCCATCTGTTAAAAGACGCCTGATATTCTTTTGCATGATAAAGGGCATCAACACCCATTTCCTGAACCAGCCCTGCAATAATATAATCCATAATATAACAGATATCACCAGATAGATCAGCGCCAGCCAGGGGTTGGTATCCACTTCCACGATCCCATACACCGTCATATAATAAATAAAGAGGGGGAATGGGATCGCAAAGAAGAGGATGTATATGACCCAGAAGTACTTCCAAAAACCTTTCATTCAACTAATTTAGTGATTAAATTTAATCGAAAGGCCTTTAACAATTGCTGTTCCGGATCGCTTTAACAGGAAGATAATGTGATTTAGTTTTGAAGGAACTCATTGATCAGGATGAGCAATGCATCCGGCATTTTACTATTCTTATTGGGTGAATCTATTTCCCCCATGTACGCGCCGTGTCCACCAGGAAAAATGATTAATTGCGCATGTGGCAACGTACGTGACAGCAGCAGTGCATGATCTGGCAGTATTCCATTGATCGACTCATTCACCACCAGTGCAGGTGCCTGAATGGCTTTAATGTCCGCATCGCTGATATCTGTAAATCCTTTCATCCTGGCCACATCGCGGTCAAACATGCGCTGCAGGCCTTTAGGGTCAGGATTTGCTTCCCGGTAAGCTGCTTTCAGTGACTTGGGCATCACATCCAGGGTAGCTTTTGAAAAACCGTCAAAGAAGCCGGCAGGCATACCATCCCGTTTGTAGAGCGCAGAAGCCAGGATCAGCTTATTCACAACTTCCGGATGGCGGATCGCAATTTGCAGTGAAGTGGTGCCGCCATTGCTGAAGCCCATAATATCCGCTTTTCCTATATGGAGTTCCTTGAGCAATGCAGCCACGTCATCCGCATCCTGTTCAAAGCTCAAAGGACGGTCTATATCCGCGGTATGTCCATGCGCCTGCATCTCTACAGCAATCACCCGGTGTGTTTTCGCCAGCTCCGGTAAAATACGGCCAAAGCTGGATTGAATGGTAGAACCACCACCATGAATCAATACCAATGGCTGTCCACTGCCATGGATTTCATAATACATTTTTAAGCCGTTCACGGAGGCATATTTACCCGTTTGCTGCTGCGCATTTATTTGTGAAAATGCAGAGATGAGTAGCAATAAGATGAAGGCTGATTTGCGTTTCATATAGTACGTTGTTTAGATGAAACAAACTTACGCGAGAATATCTAACAGCAAGGGTTGTAAAAACGGCAAATTGCGGGGCAATTACGTCACACTTCCATTCCGGGTTTATTGCCACTAAAGAAACGTATATACATCACCGTTTGTGCTACGGTGTTACGCCCTGCTCCTCTTTCCTGCTCAGGGAAAGCACCCGGTACATCACCACGCCGCTGATAAAGATGAGGAACATATAACTGAACGACAGGTTCCTGCCATCTTTTGCCGGCAGGAAATAGATGAGACTATAACTGAGAACAGACACGATTACATAAGATAAACCACCTGTCAGACCGCCGGCAATACCAGCGTTCTTCGGAAATCGCTGCAAACAAAAAGTAAAATAATTATTGTAGGTAAAACCGGCGCCTACATGCACCAGGAAAGCAAATACCAGTATCGTCCATAATCCGCCAAACAGAGAGAAAGTTAGCAGCAACGCCGCCGCTGATAACAACTGTAATCCAACATTGATGCTCATTTTACGGGGAAAGGGTTTGTTGATCATTGCTTTGCCGATAAAACCACCTACCATCCAGGCAAATCCCAGCAGTAACGAGCAATATCCGGTAACAACCGGCGACAGATTAAAAAAGTGCTCAATGATAAACGGACCTGACATGTTGTATACCATCACCATAGAATATCCCAGGCCCAACAGGGATACGCCCAGTGTAAAGCTACTGGTGCGGAGCATACCCGCATAAATAGACAGGATCTTTTCAGGATGGAACGGCGTGGTATGTTTGATGGTTTCTCCGCTAAAAATAAATTCCAGCAGGAACAAGATAGCCCCAAAAGCACCCAGGAAATAAAAGTTAGAACTCCATCCGAAATTTACTTCCAGGTACCCGCCAATGAATGGTGCCACAATAGGTCCGGTGGACCATATGATCGTAAAAATGCTGAGATAATGTTTCAGCTTCTCTCCCGAATACAGGTCCACAAAAAATGCGCGCTTACTTACCACCATAGCAGCAATGGTAATACCATGCAATATCCGCATGGCGTAAATCACATAAATACTGTGTGTATTGGCAATAGTGACGCAGGAAGCACAAAAGATGAGCATAGATACCAGTGCAATCTTATATCTGCCGTAGCTGTCCAGCAAACTGCCGATAAAAAGCTGTGATACGCCATAACTGATCAGGAACAGGCTCAGGGTAAGCTGGGCCTGACTATTCGTGATGCCCAGCGAGCTGGCCATTCCCGGCAGGGACGGAATGTAGATGTCTGTAGCGAAACCCGACATGGGGATCATCGCAAATGCGAGAAGAGTGGCAATCCTGATATTTCCGTCCTTTATCGGCTTTGTGTTAACAGTGCTGGTAGTCATTTTACAGTTGCTGGTGATTCGTTCACGGCAAAATTAGGACTTAATAACTTAAGCACCATACGCCACCGGCTTTTTTATTATCTTTAAATAAATAAGTAAAAGATGGAAAATCAAGGGCTGCTTTTTATTCCTGATATAAGTGGCTTCACCCGTTTTGTGAATGAAATTGAGATCGGGCATAGCCGGCATATTATCCAGCAATTGCTGGAAGTGCTGATCAATGCCAATGAAACAGACCTGGAAATCTCTGAAATAGAAGGAGATGCCATCCTGTTTTATAAATTCGGTGCGCCACTGGAACTACCGGCATTGTACCGGCAGGTGGAAAAGATGTTCTGTGAATTTCACCGGCATCTGAATACCTACGACCACCGAAAAATCTGCCAATGCCGGGCCTGTATCTCCGCCATTGACCTTAGCCTGAAAGTAATCACCCATTACGGGGAATTCACTACCTACCAGGTAAAGAATTTTAGTAAGTTAATTGGGAAAGATGTGATCCTGGCGCATCAATTACTCAAAAACGATATTGAACAACATGAATACTGGCTGGTAACAGATCACCTGTTAAACGGCCCGCCACCCGACCTGGCGCAATGGATGAAATGGGATGCCAGCACCAAACAAACGGAAACAGGCAACGTTCCCTTTCACTATACCCAACTGAGTGAACTCAAAAACAACATCATCCCCGACCCAGACCCTGCGCCTGCACTGGCAGACAAAAAGAAAATGTTATCTGTGTCCAAAGACTATGATGCAGATATCAAAACACTGGTGTACACCGTGGTACATTTTGAATTCCGTCATCAATGGCAGGAAGATGTAAAGGCGGTGGACGAAGTAGAACATTTTTTGCCGGGTATTGGCAGTCGTCACCGCCACGTGATGCAAAACGGGCAGGAAATACTGATGTTTACCAGCAGCTTCACCTATAACCCCGAAGAAAAGGTCCTGTTCAGCGAAACAGCCGAAAAAAAGAACTACGTTACCTGTTACACCATCGAAAAAACTGATGCAAACAAAACCAGACTGACCATAGATTTTTATTTACCTAAAAATCCGGTCCGGCAAATTCTCTTTCAGCTACAGGAGAAACGGGAGATGGAAGCCCGGTGGCGGCGGTCTCTGAACAACCTGGAGCCGATAGTGAAACAGATGGTGGTGCCCCTGGAATTCTGACCGCAAAAATAAATTTCAATAACATGGGTGATAATCGCGGCGTTTGGGTATAGACTATTGACTAATTTTATCATCCAATGCAAACAATACCTGACAACACCCTGGTTGACCAACTGAGAAACGAAGACGCAGGCGCGTTTGAGCGGCTATATCGGCTATACTATCCTTCCATATTCACCTATGTTACCCAACATAACGGCACCACAGCAGACGCTGAAGATATTTTCCAGGAAGCCATGATCGTTCTCCTGCAAAAGGTCCGGCAGACGGATTTTATCCTGTCGTCCTCACTAAAAACCTATTTATTCGCGATCGCCAGGAACCTATGGCTGAAAAGACTCCGCGATAATAAGGTCATATCCGTTGACAACCTGGAACACTACCTGCCAGGTAGCGAGCTAACTACGTTCGAATTACAGCGGCCACCCGACAGAGAAGAAAAGGTGATAGCATGGTTGGCAAAGATCACCGCCAATTGCCAACGCATCTTAAAAGCCATTTTCTTTTACAAGGAACCTATGAGCAGTTTGATGAAAAAAATGGGCTGGAAAAATAAACATACCGCCGCCAACCAGCAATACAAATGCATACAACAGGTAAAAAATAAAGCACAAATAAATGGGTGATAAATAAAAGCATAGGGTATTAATAGTTGTAATCATTTAAAACTACGCCCAATGAACAAAAACACCATGATCATGCTATGCATTGCTGCTGTTGCCTTATTAGCCACCTGCATCTATCACTTTTTCGGATAATCTAAAGCTGACCACATGAAAGCATCCCTCAATATCTGGGGTATCAAAGAAGTGGCCGGTGATGGTATCAGTTGCCCGATCATTCCTGCCAATATCCCCTGGTATAAAAAAACAGTGCTCCTGTTCTTTCGTTTTGGAGTATGTCCATTATGCATTACCATGAGTTTGACGTACAGTATAACGACCTTCCTCCGAAAAACTTTCGTGAAGCATCGAAAAGAAATCAACGGACGATAAACGCGGGCATTTAACATCAAAAGCAAAGCCTGCAAATAGTTTGCAGGCTTTGCTGATTTATACGATCATGGCTATTATTGCTTCACCAACCGAATCGTTTCATCACCATACTTCACAAAATACATTCCGCCTTCTAATGCAGAAACGTCCACATGCGAGGGGGTAGACGATACCACTATCTTTTTTACCAGTCGCCCTTCCAGGCTATAAATATACGCTGATGGCTGATCATTTTGCTTCTTTACAAACAGGTAAAAGCTGTTATGCACGGGATTGGGATACAGTTGCATCTTTGTACCAGCCGGCGTTGTATACGCCGTTGTTTGAGGGGATACCATTGCATTCTGGGCACCGAGTGGATTCACCAGCTGCTCCAGCAGCCAACGCTGATTAGTACCGCCATTACTGCCACTGGCGGGATACAGAATGATGCCTGTGCCGCTGATGGTGCTGCTGGCAGAATCATCCAGCACATAATGATTGGACAGGTTGCTCTGGATCAGATAGGCCCCGCCGGTAACAGCTACCAGGTTCCATTGCTGGTTAAGTCCATTTTGCACGGTGTATTGTATTGGGTGGGTGCCGGCTGTCTGGCTGCTTCCTGGCAGATCAATGGCTTTACCGCTACGGCGATTGATGATCACCTTCGCGCCATTCTGGGTACTGAGATACCATTGCAGATGGTAGCCACTACCATTGCTATATTGCGCGATAGTTGCCAGGTCTGCTTTGCTGCTATCTTTCACGCCGAGGTACAAATTACTATAGGCGTTTTTTATTTTGTACCAGGTAGTATCAGGGCTGCCACTAACGGTAAAAGTGCCGGTAACTGCGGAAGATACATTATTAAAAATATCCCGGATAGTAACGCGGGCAGTATAGGTGCCGGCTGCAAGGGTACCGGCAATAACCGCGCTGCGCTTCTGTGGCACGGTGTCCTCCTGAATACTCAGTACCGTGCCGGCTCCATTCAGGATCTCTGCTTTAGCCGATAACTGCGGCCCCGTAGTATTGCTGTTGGTCCAGTTGATAGTGGTAGTACCGCTGTTGTAGGTAGCGCTCACTGTTGATATAACACCGGCAGTGATAACAGGTGCTGTTCCCTGGTTGGTTTGTGCTGGCAGTGACAGGGTACGTCCGGTGCCGAAAGCTGCATCTGGCGTAGTACTTCCTCCATGCACCATAAAATAGGCATCTTCCGTAGCATCATAACCCGCATTAAAAGCCCGGTCGTATATCCCGTTGCGCCCCTGATCACCGGCATTAGCACTGAAAGTACGACTCGTATGTTTTTGCCATACTCCCGCCGTGTTCAGGTTCCAGCAATCTTTAAAAAATGCTTTACGGACAAAGGCCCCATTCCATTTAACGTTATCATCCCAGTTTTCCAGGAAGGCATCGTTGCCGGAGCCTAAATAGTTGGCAGGAGCAGGAATCGATAAGGTGGCGGTGTGAAACCATTGGTTATTACTCAGATTGTTGATGAAAGTAGCGATGTACAATTGTCCGCCTGACTTCCATGACCGGATCACCATATTGTACCAGGTATTAAGCGTCCAGTTGTAGGGATTAATGGATTGATACCCATCTCCTTCCCCACCGAAACGACCGGTATAAGTATTACTGGCTTTGTATTGCACCGCGGAGTAAATGCCGCCGGCAGTGTTGGGATCCCAGAGGGACGAAATAAGGGTATGCGAGCTCCCTTTGCTGCTGTCAGGCGTCTGTTGCAATCCTGCATAGCCGTTCGTAAAACTATGCATTTCAAAATACTCGGTAAAAGCGGATTGCACAATTTTAATCTTATGCATCTTCAATACCGCATCAACGGGAAAAGAGAATGTCAGGTGTTGCGAAGGCGCGGCACCCTGCGCATATGTTTCAGCGGGATGCAGTGTCGTTAATAGGAATGACACACCTAAAATGGCGTATAGCCATGATTGTAACAGTTTTTTCATTGTTCGACAGATTTTGGTAGTAGGAAATTACATTGAATATAATGATTATATTTTATAAAAAATGCAAATCCCCTTACAAAAAATCATCACTCCTTTCCCTTTACCTGATCTCCTTTGATAGGTGAATAATCGGTTTTAGCAACCCCGTTGACTGTCAGGTTATCAAAAAAGCATTTTATGCCGGTAGCCTGATTAAAGTCTTCTGTATTCTGCAAATGAAAATGTAAATGAGGTTCGGAAGAGTTTCCTGAATTTCCACACAGGCCCAGTAATTGTCCCTGTTTCACCACATCACCCTGTTTTACTTTTATAGTATGTTGTTTGAAGTGTGCGAAGAAAACGTATTCCTGGTTTTTAGTTTTTATTAAGATAGAATTACCCGGAACGTAGATAGGATTCAGCACACCCGGGATATTATCTTTGACGCCGTCTACCGCTAACACTACCTCCCCGTCGCAGGGAGCAATGATGGGCTGACCAAATGCGTAATAATCTTCGTTGGTTTTGCCATCGGTTTTAAAGCTCTTTCCGTCTTTGTTATTCATCACAATATCAAAGGCATTCTTTTGAAACTTCACCACCACGTGATAGTTTAACTCTTTGGTATCTCCACCCCAGAACACCGTCCATTCTCCTTTAAAAGGCAGGTGCATACGCGTGATGTTCCGCAGGGTATCCGGCTCTTCATAAGGCTTCGCATACAATCCTGTAATCGCTTTATTATTGTCTGCCGCTATCTGCAGCAGTATGACGCCTTTTTCAAACGTGGTTTTATATACCGCAAACGGGGCCCGGTACTCCAGGAACGTACGTTTTGTGATACGTCCATACCTGTTGCTCAACTGGGTTAGAAATGCGTTGGTTTTATCCGCTGGCAGACTGATTTTGGTTTGTTCAGAAAAGGTAGCAAAAATGCTGTCGTACTGATGTGCGTTAAAATATTGCTCAAATTTTGCGGCGGCATACTGGCTTTCCACAGGTTCCTGGGAGAATGCAGCGCCAAAGACGAATGACAGTAAAATGGAAAAAACAACTGTTAGCTTCATGGTAAAGGTTTCGGTGATTAGTTGCTCAATTTACCAATAAACTTACAGGACATCCCATTTTTCCCGGATCCTCCATCTATCCCGAAAACACGTTTTCCTGGATTATGTTATATTTATAGTAATCAAAATTATCTCTCATGGCAAAACAAATGTCTATCCTTCCCTTTACGGGAAAACTCGGCCCTCTCATTGGGTATAAACGCAATGGCCAATACTTCCTGCGCTCCATGCCCGAAAGCGTGCAGCAAACGGCTGCTACCCGCCGCGCATCCCGGCGCTTTGGCATCGCCAGCAGGAAAGGCGCTTTTATCCGGCATGCTTTCTACGGCCACCTGGATATCCAGTGTGATGGCGGCCACATCAATCGGCTCAACAAACTGCTCATTGCTGCCGGTGATCATCACGAGGCCCTGACAGGCTTCCGCTTCAATCAGCATACCGGCGTAGATCGTTTTTTTCCGGTGGCTCCCCGCCTCTTGAGTAACGGAATCTTAAATATTCCCGCACAATCCATCGCCGGGTATAAAGGTATTGCTGCCTTTGAAGTAAAAGTGATCGCTACACGTATTGATTTTAGATCACGCCAGGTG
This sequence comes from Chitinophaga sp. 01L420, assembly GCF_056399985.1. Taxonomy (NCBI): domain Bacteria; kingdom Pseudomonadati; phylum Bacteroidota; class Chitinophagia; order Chitinophagales; family Chitinophagaceae; genus Chitinophaga; species Chitinophaga sp. 01L420. The sequence continues at coordinate 81,328 of NZ_JBFTSK010000011.1, read as the reverse complement.
GCAGGTAGCGAAACCGTTACACTCATGATAGCCCCCGACACCACTTTCCAGGAAACAAATGTTTCACTGGATGTACCCGGGCAAGGTTCACTGGTAGTGGTTTTCCAGGTAAGAGCGATGTACAAAGACGGCCCATCAGGCAACAAACAATACATGGCCGCCGATATTATTGCGGTGGCAGCGCCAAAGGCACCCAAACAAGCTAATAAACGTAGGTACCCAAAGCGGAAGATATTGCTTCCCAACCTTACCTATACACACGCATATCCAGCTATCATTCAACTGGAATAAAGCGATCTTGCCTCCGGAGATATTTTGATAAATAATCCCTTTATACCTGCTTTCTTTCAATAATATATTTCTTTCCTCAGCTACAGCCCGGTACTGAAGCAGCCCTGTTATGGCCGGTTCTCACCTCCATTCATTTGCTGATGCAATTTCCATCCGGGTTATACATCCGAACGTCATTCCCGCATCAAGTCCACCTCTACTGCACGGATTCTATAGGTACTAAGCGGGTGCTAAGCATAGCCTCGGCAGAGCCTACATAATCACCATACACTTTTACAGCTAATCAACTGGATCCACTTTTCCGGCAAAGGAGGCACCAAAAAGCCCCGCACTACACTGTGGGCGGGGCTTCGTTGCTATTATTTGAAGAATGAACTATTTATGATTGGCCGCTTCCAGGATCAGCGCCACTACTTCTTCAGGATGAGAAGCCAGCGAGGCATGGCTGGCGTCGAGATGAATAATTTTCTTTGCATTGATATGTTCCGCCATCTCCTGTTCTGTTTCAGGTGGAATCATCAGGTCTTTATCCGACACCTGGTACCAGCTGGGCTTGGTTTTCCAGGCAGGAGTACCCGTTGCATCACCGAAGCATCGGCCATGTATGGGCTTCTGGGATAACGACATGACCAGGGCTTCCTCTTCCCGCAGATCCGCACAAAAGGAGGCATGGAATTCATCATACTTCAACCATAAAAACCCTTTGCTATCGGGATAGATGCTGGCGCCTCCCGCCGGCTGCGCCCTGCGGCCGAAGATGCCTCCCAGGCTATCCCCTTCATCCGGCGCAAAAGCCGCGATGTACACCAGTCCCACTACTTTATCATGATTTCCCGCACCAGTAATAACCGCACCACCATAAGAGTGTCCTACCAACAGCACCTTCCCTTCCTGCGCATCAATTAAATCCCGGGTTTTATTGATGTCATCTGCTAAGGAGGTCAGGGGATTCTGTACACTTCTCACATTATACCCTTCCTTATGCAGGGAAGGAATAATATGCCTCCAATGTGAACCATCTCCCCACGCCCCATGGACAAGGATGATTGTTACCTCTTTGTTTGCCATGATGAAAGTTTTATTGGTTTGAAAAATCTGCCTGAAACAGGATGAGTAATGCAATGGTTAGCTTAAAGCTACGGCAGTAACTTCTATTACAAATGAATGGGGTGTAAAGTTTATATTAAATCAAACAATGAGTCCGCTAACAACGATGCGGCCACCGGTGAAGGTTGGCCGCATCCTGTTTTGCTTTTCACTTTATTTCATATCTATCACACAAATCTCATACAACGATGGAGGCGCACTCGCTTTCGTGACCCGGAAACGCAGCTTGCTGGCATGATAGCTGCGTGGCAGCCTCACTACTTTGCAATCGCCCATGGGTTTCGACTCCATGTAAATCGTTTGCCACTCTCCATTATTGAATATATCTATCGCATATTCCTGGATACGGGGAAGCCTGATTTGTGAAAAGCCATCCGGCAGCTCTTTCGTGTCTTTGTACTCGAAGATGCTGACCTTATTGAAGGCATCTGAAGGATTCAGATCCATTTCCACACTGGCAACGGTATCTGTAGCTGCCCAACGGCTATCCAGGTTACCATCATTGACAGCGCTACCACTATACTTATTGTTCTTATCCGGATATACACTGGAAGCTGCTGCAGGTCTTAATGCTGAAATAAACCGGCCATTCTTAGGTAATGGTTTACCGATGGACAATCCCAGTCTCTTACCCAAACTAATTGCCCTGAGCGCCGTATATTCCCTGATGCGGCCAGTTTGATCAGGAGGTACATTCATCACGAGGCAATTATCATTATCGGTGCTCCAGTAAAATAACTCTTCCAGTTCATCCAGCTCGCGGACAGGCAACTGTGAGGATTTCTCAAACCAGTTCAGTCGGTCGCTGATGCAGATGGTATGTTCAAAAGGAAGATAATAGGATTGCCCTTTATGCAGATATTGCTTTTTATCGAATCTTGTAATCATTCTCGGATCCCATAAACGGAAATCAGAAGGAAAATACTGGAAGTAATATTTATTGTCAGCGGTCATTTCTCCCGGCACGGTGGCCTGCCGCTTTCCCTCTTCATTTACAATAGTGTGATTGACGCTCACGGCGCAGGCAGGATTAAATTTCTTTACCAGTTGATATACCTGGTCAACACCCCATTCCTCTGGCCTCCGGTCCCAGCCCCCATCCAGCCATAGCTCACAGATGCTGCCATAGTTGGTAAACAGTTCGGTCAACTGGTTGAGCATATAGTTCACATACTTTTGTTTGTCGGGATCCTTATAAGATGGTTCATGACGATCCCAGAGAGAATAATAGATCGCAAACTGAAGTCCGTATTTTTTACATGCATCCGATACCGCTTTTACCACATCTGTTTTAACCGGCGAAGCGCCTACATCATAGGTAGTATACTTGCTATCCCACAAACAGAAGCCATCATGATGTTTGGTGATCAGCAATACATAACGAAACCCTGCATCTCTCGCTGTGCGCACCCATTGGTCCGGATCAAGATGAGTAGGATGATATTTCTCTACCGGGATGGTACCATCTGACCACTCCACGTCCGCAAAGGTATTGATCCCAAAATGGATGAACATCCCGTAGCCGCGTTTGATCATATCCCGCTGGGCAGCATTGGGCTTTTGAGCTGGTTGCTGCAACTGGGCCTGGCAGTAATTAAGCATCCCGACAAGCGCGCTTAATAATAATATGCTCTTCATCATATATTTCCGTGTTACAAAATCGAAAATTTAAAAATAGATGAACTATCTCACGATTTCTGGGACTTAAGTGACTAATAGTAAACTTATTTTAACAAAAAGGGCGATGCAGCAAACAACAGCACTGAAGATACGCTGCACTAATAACTGCTTCCTTCATCAAAGAGGCATACGATACGCGGGGAAGGGCACATAATTTAATAGCCGGCACCTGATAAGTGCCGGCTATTAAGCTCACATAAAAAAGTGGCATTATCTATCTCTTAAAAAGATATCCCACACTTACGCCTAAATAACGGTTCTTTTCTTTTTCGTTTTTGTAAGGGCTGGTGTTTACCAGGCCAAGACTATAGTTCACACTGAACTGTAATCCCATTTTCAGTTCATAACCTGCGGTAAAATTAGCGCCGGCATCAAAAGGTTTTACATATACCTCATTGGCGCTGTACTCAGTCGAATTCTTGAATTTCACTTTATCTTCGTGATTTAAGGCAGCAAGATCGGGAGAAGTCATCTTCATCTTACCACTAATGCCATAAGCAAAATAGGCACCGAGACCCGCAAATAATTTACCGCTTCCTATCTGATGCTTATACAGTAGATTAACAGGTAGCTCCAGGTAATTTAAACGGGTAGTTGTTTTAATCGTAACAGGACGATCAAGCAAATCAGGCGTCACCGCTTCTAACTTAGCTCCTTTCTGACTGAAAAATAAACCTGGTTGCAAGGAAAGTTGATCATCCAGTGCAATATCCACAATAACGCCTGCATGGAAAGCAGGAATCATTTTGGTGTCGGCCTTTCTGCCGGCAACGCCACTGTCGCCTTCAAATTTGGACGGCATGTTGGCGGCGCTAAAGCCTGCCTTTAAGCCAAAAGTCACCTGCGCCTGCGCGTATAGGCTACCCACAAGTGCTGCAGTACATAATAGGAAATACTTTTTCATAGATAAAAAAATTATTCCACAAATATAAAGCGCGTGCTCTTTCTTCCTGTTGAGAAATACGTCACTTCTTATCCAGACAATAATTTTATTGATTCCGGGTTAAAAAAAAACTTAGTGCGGCTATTCAGCGGTCTGCATTCATTTCTGTCAGTATCATATCTGTGAGGTCGAAACGGGGAAAGTCGCCGGTATTATTTAACAATATAATTACGCCGTCATTATCTTCCTGTCTTACAAACATGGTGTAAAATCCAATATCAGTTCCAGGGTGATAAATGATTTTGTGTTGTGCGGCAGACAATGCAAAGCGCCGCTGATCTATCATCCATCCATATCCATAAAAAGCATCCCAATCCGAATAAGCCACACGCGGCTGACACATTGCTGTCATCGTTTCTTTTGAAAGTAATTTATTGGAAGATAATGCAGCAGACCATTTCAGCAAGTCTGCCGCCGTGGAAACAATGCCGCCGGCGCCGAGGGTATTAGCGGTGAAATACGGCGGTTCTTTGGTTTCATACAGATAGCCCGTTGCCATCCTGTTATCACCCGTAGTATCAATTCCGGCGTAAGTATATTGCATCCCTGCTGGCAAAAAAATGTTTTCTTTCAATACCTTCACAAACGGTTTACCATAAATTTCTTCTGCCAGATAAGCCAGCAGCACATATCCCGAATTGCTGTATTGAAATTGTGTTCCAGGTAAAAACTCCAGCGAATCACTACAGAATTTTGCCACCAGCTCTTTAAGCGAAAAAGATTGATGCATGATTTTCGAAAAATAATCAGGGTTGTTTGTGTAATTCGGAATCCCCGATTGATGTGTAAGCAACTGTTCAATCGTCACGTCCCCGTGAATATAATCAGGCAGGAACTTTTTAACAGAGTCTTTCAGTTGTAGCTTTCCTTGTTGCATCAACTGTAAGATGAGGATAGCCGTAAATGATTTAGATAAAGAGCCTATCCGGTATTGGGTATTGCCGTCTGCCGGCAGCTTATGTTCTTTGTCGGCATACCCATAGCTTTTGCTCAGGATAATTCCATTTTTATTTTTCACTAAAGCGGTGCCATTAAATTGATTGTTCAGATGATAATAGCTAAGAATGGAATCTATCCTGGCAGCAGGATCATGCGGCATCTGCTGAATTTTCCCGCGCACCTGTTTTTGCAGCCGGCCGTTTTCATTCCTTGTCTTAAGAATAGCAGCTACTGCTTCTGCGTCAAAATCAGGTAACAACATGGTATTGTGGCGCCAGAAATCTGGTTCCAGGGGCGTTGTTTGATTTTCTATGACCTTACTATCACCGAGCCTTTTACCAATAGAAACCGCCTGTTCTTTTGTGGTATCTACACCGGTAATAATGTAGTTTACTTTTATATCAGCGGTAAAATTGTATTGTCGTTTTTTACTATAAAAATTCAATAAAGTATTACTCACTACATCAGATAGCACCCAGCGCTCCCCTACTTTCTGATATTCCACGCTCAGCACATCTTTCCGGGGATTGATATGGATATCCAGCAATGACATCAAGGTTTTGGAAGCCAGATCTCCATAACTGGAATAGGGCAAACCTCTGGGACTCAGCTCCCGCTCTATTTTCAGAAAGGTCAATGTTTCCTTATCGAGGTACAACTTACCTCTGTACAAAGATTTTTTCACGCCTGCACGCTGATCAAATGTAATTTCATAAGCGGGAGCACCTTTATAATCAACAATGCCCTCGATAGCAAAAAGATGATGCTGCAACCCTTCTTCACTCAATATCTTACTGCTTTTAATTTCTTTCACCATGTCATAGTCAAACAGGTAATCCGGCTTCAGTCCAAGATCCAGGCCATGAGAAGCGGCTTCGTCTTTCACATACCTCATGCGGATCAGGTACAATTCGTTGCCTGCTTTTTCGCCGTAACCGTGATTGAAGATATCAAAAACGGCTTCAGATAATTGCATATAATCCTCGCCACGTGTGGTATTGATGCGGTAAAAACCCCTTAACTGGTGTGGTTTATTAATATAGTTATCAGGTATCCTTCTGATCGCCTCTTTCAGGAGCTTTACCGGGTCTTTCATCACTACTGCCACTTCTTTTAAAGCCAGGGAAGCAGGTTCCAGCATGATATTCATTTCCCTGTTCACTACTACCGGCAGGTACTGTACTTTATAACCCAGGGAAGATACTCTCAGTGTATCATGTAATGCATTGGTGGCTACCTGCAAACGAAAGTCACCCATGCTGTTGGTGATAGTTCCGGTGCCGCTTCTGTTTATCGTGATGCTGACTCCCCTCAGCGGCTGCTGGCTTTGCAGATCTTTTACCCTTCCCGATATCTCCATTTGCGGCTGTTGGGCAAAAACAAACGATGCAGATACAGTTTCAAGTAATACCAATAAGGATAACAATTTGATCTGCATAAGAAGAACTGATTGTTTAGGATCATTCTTGTTAAATTACAGATTATAACCCGCCGGCAGATATCTGAGTTGTTAAATATTATAAAATATTTTATTCTTAAAAACCCTGGCAAATGAGTAAAGAAGAAACTAAAGACCTGCTTAAATTTCTACAGCCGTTTAATGAGGACATGATAACAATTGTCATGTGGCTGCGCGACTTTGCCTGGGATTTATACCCCCAGTCAAATGAGCTGATTTATGACAACTATAATGCGGTTGCTTTTGGCTGGTCACCGACTGACAAAGTCGGACATACATTTTGTTCTATTGCAGTAGGACGTTCCAGTAAAAATATTCATTTTGGATTTTACTGGGGAAGTGAGCTTTCTGATCCCGACAACATACTTTTGGGAGAAGGTAATCAATACCGTTACATCCTGGTAACAGACATCAACAAGTTTCCTAAAACCTATATTAAAAAGCTGGTAAAAGCAGCCTATGCTAATTCACTTTCAAAAGTGAAAGACCAAAAACAAATTATGCACGGACAGACCATTGTAAAATCGGTTTCAGAAAAGAAAAGGCCGGAAAAAAGGAAAAAGAAATAATGCGTCATTTGGAAAATAGCTGCATCCATGATATAAGCAGCAATGCAAATAAATAACCGCAGCCCATACCGATCTCATCATAAAAAAATAACTACCTTTGCCGGGAGTCATCATTTAAATCAGGTATAAAATTTCCCCGGTAAATAGGCCATCATGGCCTATTCATATTTACATTGAGATAGTAACAATCATTTCATGCGCCATACAAATATTAAAAAAATTGCCCTAAAGGCATTAAAAATAATTTCCATATCTATTGCCACTATCATCTTTTTGCTGTTTTTACTGCCTATTCTTTTTCCTACAACGATATCCAATAAAATAAAAACATGGACGAACAACAGCATCACCGGCGATCTTAATTTTTCCAGGGCCAGGCTGTCGTTCTTTAACCATTTCCCCGCACTGACACTCACGTTATACGACTTTAGTCTGAAAGGAGCCGCTCCTTTTCAAGCCGATACACTGATATCAGCAAACGAGGTAGCACTGGGGATTAACCTGTCCAGCGTATTTTCCAACGCTATTAATATCGATGAAATCTATCTGACGAAGGGAAATATCCGCGTGCTGGTGGATACAGCAGGACATCCCAACTACAATGTATATAAATCAAGCCCTTCTTCCACACCCAGCCAGGCCGACAGTGGCAGCGCCTCTATGCAGATCGCACGTATACAACTGGAGCATTGCAATATTATTTACAATGATCAGTCGCTCCCCATGTATATCCGCGCCACTGAAGTGAACTACCTGGGTAAAGGGGATCTCAGCAAAGCACAGTTCGACCTGTATTCAAAAGTCAACATCGGTTCATTTGATATCAGCTACGCCGGCACCCAATACATTTTATCTAAAAAACTGCATGGGGAACTGATCACAAAGATCAACACCAATTCACTCGACTTCATTTTTGAAAAGAATGATCTGAAAATAAATGAATTGCCGGTGCGGTTTAACGGCGCATTCGGATTCCTGAAAAATGGCTATAAGATGGACTTTCGCCTTAGCTCTATGGAATCAGAGCTGCATGCAATTTTTGGCGCGCTACCACCGGAATACGCGAAATGGGCGGAACATATGAACATCACCGGAACTGCGGATGTCAATGCTACACTGATCGGCCAGTACATTGCGGAAAGCAACACCATGCCCGACCTTACCTTCAATATGAAAGTAAGAAATGGTACTGTCACCAACGATAAAGCACCTGCTCCGGTAAAAAACCTGTTCCTGAACTTCCAGTCTACACTGGCGCAACTCAATACAGATAGTCTTTACGTCAATGTAGATTCTATCTTCTTCAACATCGACAAAGACTATTTCAGCTCTGTCATCCGCGTGAAGGGCCTTAAAACCCCGGATATCCATATTAAAATGAATACCGACATAGACCTGGAGAAATGGAACCAGGCGGTAGGATTAAAATCCGTTGACCTGAAAGGAAGACTGCAGGCACATCTGCAGGCCGATGGCCGGTATGAAAAAACGGTAGTCTATAAGGGACTGCAACACCGTCCGGACACGGTGATCAGCAGCATCCCGGTCTTTAACTTTGATGCTACTTTACGAAACGGCTACTTTAAGTTTGCCTCCCTGCCGGAAGCGGTAAAGGACATTCGTTTTAATGCACAGGCCTCCTGCCCGGATGGGAACTACACCCATACCTATTTCAGCATCAACGATATCAATGCCAATATGCTGAGCAATTATATCAGGGGATACTTAAAGCTTACCAACGCGCAGCAACCACTCATTGACGCCAAACTGGAGTCATTGCTGCATATGAGCGATCTTAAAAAAGTATACCCGATAGACAGTCTGGATATGACCGGCGACCTGGCGGTAAATGTGGTCACGAAAGGTACCTACCTGCCGGCAAAAAGATTATTCCCGGTTACTACTGCCAAACTGACCATGAATAACGGCGCCGTACAAACGAAATACTATCCCCATCCACTGGAGAAAATTAATATAGACGCCACCGTTACCAACACCACGGGCACCATGCGTTCACTGAACGTAGACATCAAACCCATCTCCTTCGAGTTTGAAGGGCAGCCCTTCGTACTGAAGGCCGACCTGAATAATTTCGATGACCTCCGGTATAACATCGCATCTAATGGGGTAATAGACCTGGGGCGCATCTACCAGCTATTTGCCATAAAGGGATACGACCTGAAAGGATTTATCAAAACCAACCTGTTGCTGCGCGGCACACAAAGTGATGCCACCTCGGGCCGGTATAATAAACTGAGTAACAGCGGTACCCTCATCATAAAAAACATCGCGTTAACATCCGAATTGCTGCCCCTGCCCTTTTTAATCAATAACGGCGTTTTCCGTTTTGACCAGGACAAAATGTGGTTTGATCAGTTTAACGCCAGCTATGGCAAATCATTGATTAACCTCAACGGATACCTTAGTAATGTGATTGGTTATGCTACCACTAAAGACCAGCCTCTCCGCGGGTCCTTTGACCTGAAAAGCGGTTATATACTGGTAGATGAGATGATGGTAAACGGAGCCGGCAAAAGTACGGCGTCCGGCAAAAGTGTTCCTGCCGGGCCTTCCGGCGTAGTCATCATACCGGGCAACCTGTCGCTGACGCTCAATGCCGCTGCTGATAAGATCCGGTTCAAGGGTATGGACATCAACAGTTTCCACGGACAACTGGTGATCGATAGCAGTAAACTTAAGTTAAACCAAACCGGCTTTACAATCGTTGGTGCGGCAGTGGAAATGGATGCTACCTATGTGAGTCTGCAGCCCAAAAGAGCCATGTTCGACTATCACATCAGTGCAAAAGAATTTGACATCAAAAGAGCCTACAACGAAATAAAGATCTTTCACGATATGGCCTCCTCGGCATCCTATGCCAGTGGCATCGTTGGCCTGGACTACAGCCTGAATGGCAAGCTGGATGAAAATATGAATCCCGTATATCCTTCCCTGAAAGGCGGAGGCGTGCTATCTGTTAAAAAAATAAAACTAAAGGGCTTTAAGTTATTTAATGCCGTCAGCAGCAGCACCGGCAAAGGAGATATGAAAGACCCGGATCTTTCCCAGGTAGATATCAAAACCACCATCAACAATAATATCATTACCATTAACAGAACAAAGATGCGCATCGCCGGCTTCCGTCCACGTTTCGAAGGACAGGTGAGTCTTGATGGCAAACTAAACCTCAAAGGACGCCTCGGGCTACCACCATTAGGCATATTCGGTATACCCTTCAACGTTACCGGCAGCCAGAATAATCCTGTAGTTAAACTGCGCAGGGGAAGCGATAAAGATAAGCTGGAAGAAACAGAAGATCCGGATGGAGAGGATAAAAAATAGTCGTGGTACATCAAAGAGCCGGGAAGTGGTTATTTCACCACTCCCAGCTGCTTCATCATCGTCAGCTCATCGGTCACCCGCCAGTGTTCCGCTATTTTACCATCGATGATTTCTTCAATGTTAACCTGGTTAACAGTTACATATTTTCCCGTAGGCGGAATATTAAATAAGCTATCCGTCTGCGTTCCGGTCATTACCACTCTTACCACCGCCCTGTTTTTTGTAGCGATAACGTCTTTGATCGTATAATGCAGGTCCGGGAAAGCTCTCCTGATAGCCGTCACAATAGGTTTTAAGCCCGCTGCCCCTTTCGGAGGATTGGGCACAGAGGGCGTATGATTAATATAATCGGCACTCAGCAGCTCATCCAGTAATTCCACTTTACCATTATTCCATACCTCGTTAAAGTAGCGTTCCACCAACTGCTTATTTTTATCTTCCACCGTCTGCGCTGGCTGCTGGCAGGCAGACAGTCCCAGGAGGACAACGCCCACCAGGGCTACAGAAGATCCAGGGATATACGGCCGTTTAAACACCACGTTATCAAGCGCATATTTACCGCTGCCATTCACAATTACCGCCAGCGCCAGGCCTATGATCAGTAAATGGTATTCAAACCCTTCTCCTTTTTGTGTACCAAACCAATTCATAAAGAACCCATTATCCAGGTGTTCCATGAAAATAATTCCCACAAACAGGCCGATGATGGCGACAGACCAAATTCTGGCTGCAATACCCAGGATCAATGAAAGTGCGCCAAAAAATTCAATGATGATCACCCCGAAAGCGATTATCCAGGGCAGGTGAAGCGTATCGGTAAAAAAGGCCATTTCCTTTGTGAAACCGGGGCCGCCAAACCATCCGAGTACTTTTTGTGCGCCATGGGGAAACAATATCAATCCCAGTGTCAGTCGGATGATCAAACCAGTCCAATCGTTGCGTGTGCTAAAGATGTAGTTTTTCATTTATTTGTATGTGCATTTAGAACCACAAATAAACGATGCCGAAAAATCTAAAAAATTAAAGTAGTTGAAGAAATTACTGGCGGCTTTGTTTTTTACGCAGCATGCTCAAAAATACCGGTGTCATACCTAAATAGGCAGCCACCTGCTTTTGAGGAATGCGTTGTTCAAGCTGAGGATACTTTTTTACGAAATCTACATATCGTTGTTCTGCTGTAAAGGAGAGATTTTGATTAATCCGTTTTTGCTGTGCAATGAAAGCATTCTGCAGCAGGATCCTGAAAAAGCGTTCAAACTTCGGCACCTGCTCATACAACTGGTCGAGGTGCTCCTTTGAAATCTGCCACAGTTGGGTATCTTCCAGGGCATCAATATAATAATCGGAAGCAGTGTTGGTGAAAAAACTAAAAAGATCGCTGGTCCACCAGCCCTCCACACCAAACATCACGATGTGCTCAAACCCGCTCTCGTCTATCGTATACATTCTTACACATCCTTTGACAATAAAGTTTTCAGTTTTACAAATATCTCCCTGCCTGAGCAGGAATTCTTTCTTCTTCAACGTCCGGAAAGTTAGTAACGAGAAAAGGAAGTCGACTTCCTCCTGCTCCAAATGARTATGCCGTGCTATATTTTGAAGTAATAATTCATCATTCATGATACCCGGTGGATATTGGTAGCGTCAAAGTTATTTGAATTTCGCAAAATGGTCACCCTATTTCATGTGTCTACGCTTTCAGGCTGCCGAAAAACTGTCTGACATCAGTAGCTACCAGGTCCGGTACTTCCCATTCAGGAAAATGGCCGCCGCGTTCCATCAGCGTCCAGCGTTGCACATTGAAAGTACGCGCTGCCCATTCACGGGGTGCAGGCACGTTCACGCCGTCCCGTAAAGGCATCAGAATAGCCGTTGGAACTTCCACACGACCTTTCATGCCCGGGTCACGGGCAACTTCTCTATATAGCCTTATAGCAGCCGCACCGGCGCCCGTAAACCAATGCAGAGAGATATTATCGAGCAGGGCATCCCGTCCAAAATGGTCATCGATTAAAAGACCACCATCTCCCCATCGTTGAAATTTTTCTATGAACCAACTGGCCAGTCCTACGGGAGAATCCGCGAGGGCGGGCGTCAACGTCTCCGGACGAAGGGCCTGCAGTTGGGCATATGCCGTTTCCAGCGGCGCCCATTCCTCTACCTGTTTCTGATAGGTTATTTCTGCAGGGCTGAGATCATCCGGCAATGGCACCAGCGAAGAGGTAACAGAGGAACGATGCAGCCCTATCACCCGTTCGGGATATTTAAGCGCAATTTGCTGCTGTATCCATCCACCCTGATCGGAACCACGACAGGCGAAGCGTTCATATCCCAGTCCTTCTGTCATCAACCGGGTGGCCAGGTCCGCGATCCGGGTAAAGTTCATCCCATGCTCTTGCGGGAATTCCGTAAAAGGATAACCCGGAGGTGATAGCGCGATCACATCAAAAGAAGGCGTGCCATCTGTTCCTGCCGCTGTCAGCTGTGGAATGATCTGTAGCATCTGCACAAAACTACTCGGCCACCCTTGCATCAGTAATAAGGGAATAGGGTTCGGTCCCTGACCGGCAGCACGGATAAAGTGAAGCTGTGAGCCGTCTACCTCAGCGAGATAATGATCAAAGCGATTCAATTGTGCTTCCCGTTCCCGCCAGTCATATTCCGATAGCCAGTAAGCGGCGAGATCCTGTAAGTAAGCACCATCGGTACCATCCGCCCAGCCGGAGCCGGCAATGGGATGCGCCCAGCGGGTGTGGCGCAGGCGGCGGTGCAGATCTGCAATGTCCTCCTCAGGAATATGAATCTGCATCGGCCTGATTGATATATTTTTCTGCATGACTAAAGTTGGAAGTAAATAAATAGGGTGATCTGATACGATACAAAAGTATTTAAATAGGCGCTAATTCAAAACCCCGGAAAACCAGTTCCTATATCTGCCATCCGCAACGGAAAAATTAACTACAACAGTAATACAATGAAGGGCAATTAACTTTCCATTCTTTAACTTAATGTTACCATTCGCTTAAAGGAGAATTAAAAATTGTTCCCGGATGTTATGATAATATTATGAGATTAATTTAAGGCATAAAACACAGTTTTCCTACAGAATCATAAGGGTGGTTTGTGTGAAAATCAAAATCATTTATGCCAGGAAAATTTATCTCCTCATTACTGGTAATACTATTTCCAGCGTTCCTATTTGCACAACATGCCACCCTGAAAGGTAAGATATCAGATAAGCGTACAAAAGAGCCATTGGCAGGCGCTTATGTTCATTTAGACGACACCCCTGCAACCGTGGTAACGGATGCCAACGGGTTTTATACCATCCCTGATCTTGTGCCCGGCCGTTACAAAATCAAGATCAAATTCATCGGTTATAACGAATTTGAAAAAAGCATCACGCTCAATAACTCCCAGACGCTTACGTTAGACTTTCTACTGGAAGCGAATTACAAAACACTGCGTGCGGTAAGCATTACCGGCAAACTGGATAAAGAAACAGAATCCGCTTCCAGGTCTAACGAAAAAAATGCTGACAACATAAAGAATGTGGTGAGTGCGCAAGCCATTGCCAAATCACCGGATATCAACGCAGCCAATATCCTGCAGCGTCTTTCCGGTGTAACCATACAGCGCAATGCAGGTGGCGATGATGCCTATGCCATCGTAAGAGGACTTGAACCCAAATACAACAATACCCTGGTAAATGGTGTCAAGATAGCGAGTCCTGACAGCAAATCGAGACTGGTATCTTTGAGTGTTGTACCATCCGAATTGTTGTCAAGAATTGAGGTCAGCAAATCGCTACTCCCGGAAATGGAAGGCGATGCTATTGGTGGTACCATCAATATGATTTTCAAAGATGCGCCCGAAGTAAGAGAATTATCTGCCACAGGCGCAGTAGGCTACAGCCAGATTTTTATCGACCGGAAATTTCTGAAATTCTCCTCCTCGGATATTCAAAAATATAGTCCTTCTGAAAAAAACGGGCCGGGTTATGTGGCTCAACCCGGCGATTTCTCCAGGTCCAACCTGGATTTCAAGCCAGTTAACCCACCTCCTACCGGTACCCTGAGCGCTTCTTATGGAGAACGTTTTTTCAAAAACAAATTGGGTTTCTTAATCGGAGATAGTTATCAAAATTTATACTTCGGTTCCAATGGAGAAATTAACAGTGGCAATGCAGACCCCAATGATCCGGATCACCGGCCCCGTATCAATGATATTATCACAGAGTCATTTTCCACCAGGCAGTTATTAAATAACCTGATTATACACCTCGATTACAACATCAATGCAAAAAATAAAATCACGTTAGACAATATCCTGCTATATGCACACCTGCAGGAAACTGCTATAGGAAGAGATACTTCCATTACCGGCGGTAACGGCGGGAGAACAACGCCGGGAACAGGCCCGGTGAACAGCGCTTACAGATCCACTACCACCAACCAGCTCATAGAAACGATAAAGCTGGCCGGGAATCATATCCTTTCACAGCATTTCCTTTTTGACTGGACAGGTGTGATCTCTGATGCTACAAGGAAAACACCTGACCAGGCGCAGATTAATATCAACAACCTTACTTCCTACGATCCATCTACCAGGCAAACCACTACCTCTCCCGATTATTTTGACACCGTAGATCGTTTATGGCAACATAACCGGGATCAGGATTACAACGGTGGTGGCAACCTAACATTCAATACCACCAAAGGCAGGATGCAATTGGAATTAAAAGGAGGTGGATTATACAGGCATAAAAACAGGTTCAACTATGAAGACGATTACACGCTGCGGCCTGTTGCGGCTTCCAATGGTGGCAAACCTGTTTTCACCAATATATATAACGCACAATGGAATGTGTACAATCCATATGGTGCTGGTACTTTCAATTTAAATAACTACACTATCACCGAAAATATTACCGCTTATTTTGGACAGTTTAAAATTATGCTACCGAAGATAGATATACTTGGAGGCATCAGGTCTGAGGGCACCTCCCAGGTAGTTTATATCCGCACAGATCCTACTAATCCATCCAATGCGACCAAGTCTTATGCAGATATTTTACCAAGCCTGCAGATAAAATATCTCTTAAATGACAGAACTAATTTAAGATTCTCTTATTTTTCGTCCATTGCCCGGCCGGCATTTTACGACCTCTCACCGGTGTCGCCTCCCAGTACAGGCGGTATCGCCTACAAAGGCAATCCTCAGATCAAACATACCACTGCTGATAATTATGATATCCGGTATGAGTTTTTTCCAAAGGAAGATGAACAATTCTTTATTGGTGTATACTATAAAAACCTTACCAACCCTATTGAATATTCAATAGCTGGCAACAGTGGTCCGAACACCTATCTGCAGCCCATTAATTCAGACAATGCCAAAGTCGCAGGCGCAGAATTCACCTTTATGAAATTCATAGGTAACATCGGCTTCAGCGGTAATTACGCCTACAATTACTCCGATGTTAATTCGGCAAAAATTGACCGGAACAACCCCGCAGCGAGAGTTTACGAACACCGGATGCTCACAGGTGCGTCTGTACATGACCTCAATTTTTCTTTATTATATAAAAACAAAAGGTCTAAAATAAATGGTCAGATCGCGTATCAATTCCTGGGTAAAACATTAACGGGCATTTACCCGGATAACGGTGACGATTATATCCAGAAATCCATGTCTTTCCTGGCAGTATCGGGCGATGCTCCCCTTAACAAACATTTTATTGTATTCATCAAGCTAAACAATCTTTTAAACACAAAGACAGTGGTAGTACTCCACAATTTTGATAACGGCAATAATGTTACCGGCGCCTCCTATCTGGCAGGTGTACGCTATAAATACTAAAGAAAAAATCCTTTAATACAAAAATTTATCAAAATGAAAACGACAAAACTATCTGATTGTTTTGCATCTATTTTGTTGATAGCAGCGCTGGCATCCTGCGCCAAAAAAGACACTACAACTGTTGGCACACCAGTCATTCCGCCGTCCAATCCTATCACCGCAGATACCATCGGGGGATTTGTAAAGGGCACCTTACTCGCTGGAAAAACATACACCATGAACCAGGATGTGTATGTGAAAACAGGAGATACTTTACATGCACAGGAAGGTGCTAATATTATTATTAAGAATAATTCTCAATTTAAAATCCAGGGCGTTTTTGAGTCCGCAGGAACCCAGAAAAATCCTGTTACTTTTGATTCTGACACGCATACTCCGGGCTCATGGGGCGGTTTTGCCTGTGACAGCGCTCAGGCGGTTACCATCTTATGGACTAAAATCTTCGACACCGGTGGTGCAGATAATAAAGGAGGAGCCAGAAGAACATTAGTGGTTAGCAAACCGATCAAAGTGGATATTGAAGATAGCTGGATAACCAATGGCCAGGACGATGGGCTAGGTTTGTTTGGCGGTGCGCAGGTAACCGTTCTCAGAAACACCATTCAATCCGGTGGCAGTAATGACGGAGAAGCGATCAATTTAAAAACCGGCGCCACTGGCATTGTAGCATATAATGTGATTTATAGCCAGGCTGGTACCGGTATTAAATTAGAAACCGCAACGGTAGTCACCACAGCACAAACAACCGTTGATGTTTACAACAATACCACTGTATCCTGTGGCTGGAGAAGAGGAGCCGGCGAACCTGGCAGAGGAGTTTCTGTAGGTGTGAGCGCAATAGGCCACGTGTACAATAATGTGATTGTAAATTGCTATCACGGACTGGAAATATTTACAGATGCCGATATTGCCCATACCACTTACGGCAATAATTTATTTTATTCTACCGCAGATACATTTACGGATAACACACCACTGACCAATACCCCGGCAGGCCCAGCCATCGTGGTAAATTTGAGAAACGAATATTATCCCGGCGGCGCAGCAGGTAAACCTCAACCTACGGATGTGATCTCTACCAGTGTAACCACGGCTAATCCTATGTTTACAAATTTCAACAATGCATTTTTAGCAGCTAATGGAGCCGCCAACAGTAATGACTTTCACTTGCAATCTACCTCTGCGGCGATTGGTAAAGGCATAACTTCCTGGGCAGGTATATCCACAGCAATAGCAGCCGGCAATGGCCCAAATAAAGATCTGGGCGCTTATCCAACAGATGGCACCGGAAACAGACATTAATCCGCCGGCCTTTTAAATGGAGTGAGCCGGCTCGTTTTATGGAGCCGGCTCATTTTATAAAAAACTTACTGGAATGCCTTTAAAAGACCCTCTTTATAAGCAGGCGACACCTCCACAGCTGTCCCATCATTCAGACTCACATATCCCCCCGCACCTTTGTGGTAAGACTGTACGAAATGAATGTTGATGATATGTGATTTGTGCACCCGCACAAAAGGATGGGGTAACATCTCAGAAAAGTGTTTCAGAAAACGACACACCATCTTTTTATTGCCATTGGTAAGATAAACATCTGTAAAATTACCATTCCCTTTCAGGCGCACAATTTCCCCCATCTTCACTACATCAAATCCATCCAGTGTAGGCAGGATCACCTGTTGCATACCGGGGTTGACTTCTTTTGCATTTTCCATGATGATGCGGTTCCTGTTCAGCCACTGCTTTTGTTGTAATTGTTGCTGCACTTTATTCACCGCCAGGATCAGCTCTTCTATGCTCACAGGTTTCAACAAATAATAAGCAGCACTCTGGTTGAGTGCTTTCAGAGAATATTCAGAAAAAGCGGTTACAAAAATGGTTTCAAACTGGAGGTCCTGACAGCCTTCGAGCACATCAAAAGCATTTCCAAAGGGCATTTCCACGTCCAGAAACACCAGTTGTGGACGCAACTCGTGTAACAATTGGATCGCCTCCCTGCTATTCTGGGCCGTCCCTGATACTTCTACCTGGGGGCAGAATTTCCGGAGATAGTTTTGTAAGGCAGCCATCGCAGCAGCTTCATCTTCAACGATAACTGAAGTTATTTTTTCTGGTAAGATCATTTTTGTCCATTAAGGGAATTTGCAGGATTATCCGCGTTCCTGTAGCGCCATCCAGCGTTATCTCTTCCATCAGCAGCCGGATATGCAGATGGTATATGTCATTCAGTAAGCTGATTCGCTCCGTAGTGTTCGTGATTCCCCGGGATTGATGCGCTTTCTGATGCGTTGTTTTCAATTTCTGGCTCTCTGCCAGTCCGATCCCATCATCTTCTATCCGTACCTGCATCACCGGCCCCTGTTTTTCAAAGGTCAGCTTAAGCAACCCTTTCGTGGCCTTATAGCGGAGTCCGTGCCAGACGGCATTTTCAAGATGGGGTTGGATCAGCATATTGGGAATCATTACCGCATCGGTATCCAATGCTTCATCTATCTCCAACACATAAACAAATTTATCACTGAAGCGCAGCTGTTCCAGATCCAGGTAGCTTTCCAACTGTTCTACCTCTACAGATAATGGGACAAAATCTTTACTGGAATGTTCCATCACATTCCGCATCAGACCAGAATAAGAGGTCAGGTATTTATTTGCTTCCACCTCATTACTCTCTGCAATATATTGATTGACGCTATTAAGGCTGTTAAAAATAAAGTGTGGGTTCATTTCCCGCCGCAAAGACTGCAAGGCAATTTTTTTATTCTTGATCTTGATGGCACGTAACGCGCGGATAATAAAAAACAATAACACGGCCATCGCCAGGATGGAAGCCGTCAGGAAATAGTTGAGGGTATTTTTATTAGTGATCAAAGCCTGCTGCAAGGCCCGTTCTCTTTCCAGGTCTTTGATTCTTCCTTCTGTAACATCAAACAGGCTTGCATCTACAAGTGAGCTATCTGTTCTGATGAGCGTATCCAAATGATGCAGGAAATCATCGTACCGGCTCAGGGCAGCATCTTCCCGGCGCTGTTCCCGGTAATATTTCGTCAGTGCCAGCAAACAGTCTTTTGTTTTGGAAGTATTACCACTACTGAATGCCAGCGCATATGCTTCCTCCAGCAGACTCCCCGTTTTTTCGGGTTGCTGTTTCCTGGAATACAGTTGCGCCAGTTCACGAACCTGGTCAATTTGCAGGTCTACGTTCTGCTCCCGTTTTGCTTTTTCCAGGATGGATTCATTCAGCAGGATCGCCTCGTCAATATTATTTCCAGCCACATATACTTTGGATATCTTCTTACTGATAGCGCTGATTTCCCGGGTATTGTCACTCTTTTCAATCGCTTTTTTATAGCTGGCAATGGCGTCAGAGGTATTATGCTGTGAGAGCTGACTATTCCCCAGTTGCTTGTAGGCATCTGCGGCTTCCTGTTTCTTTCCTTCCTTTTCAAAAATGACAAGATTGGATTGTACGTAACCTATTTGTGCCTGGGGATTACTGTTATTCCGCAAACGGTTGGCATCATTGAAATTAATGCTCTCCAGCGTTTTATCTTTCGTCAGGTCACCGGCCGACTGATAATTTTGTATGGCCGGAATTATCTTCTCCTGCAATTCCTGCACTTTGGCCAGGGTGCGTCCGGTGGTGGCAGCAGCATCTTTATCATTCAGCCGGGTGTATATTTCCAATGCCTTTTTAAGATACGCTTCTGCTTTGGCATATTCACTTTGATCCATCAGCTCTTTTGCCAGGGCCTCGTAGTGACTGGCTGTCTTCAGGTCATCATCATCGCTCGAAAGCGATTTTTTCAAATCCCTCGCTGCTTTGGATACCCCACCCTTTTTACCCTGTGCGGCCGCTGTTTTACAGACACCAAAACAACCCAACAAGATAATTATATAAATACCGTAACGTACCATGTTAATTGATTCAACCGCAAAATAGGTTTTTTCGGTGTGGGCAACCGGGTATTTCACCCATTCAAAATACGATTTCACCAAGTGGTCCCTAACAGGCAAATAAGACCCCCTATTTTCATGGGGTCATCTTAAATCAAGCAACATGAAAACGACACTATTAGCCAGCGCAATGCTGGCATCGGGATTCCTGGTATGGAAATATGATACACGTCCATACCTCTTGGATAAAGAAAGCGATAAAGCTACTCCAATATGTGCTTATGTGACTCCTCCTTCAGCTGAAGACAATACCCACATACAGGTAGCTTTACTACTGGACACCTCTAATAGCATGGATGGATTGATAGACCAGGCAAAATCAAGGTTGTGGAATATTATCAATACCCTTACTACCCTGAGATACAAAGGGAAAGCACCGGTGATTGAAATTTCGCTTTATGAATATGGTAATGACGGCCTTTCTCCTGCAAGTAATTTCATCCGGCAGGTTACCCCACTCACCACCGACCTGGATCTCATCTCTGAAAAACTATTCACCCTGCGCACCAATGGTGGTTCAGAATATTGTGGTGCAGTCATCACCGAAGCAGTAAAATCACTGCGTTGGGGAAAGGATCAGGCAGATATGAAACTCATTTATATCGCCGGTAACGAAGCGTTTACCCAGGGACGAATCAGTTATAAAGAGGCCGCCAGTGAAGCTGTTGGCAAGAACATCTTTATAAATACGATCTACTGTGGTGATAAACAGGAAGGTATCAGCACCAACTGGAAAGACGGCGCCGACAGAGGCCATGGCCAATATTTCAATATCGACTCCGATAAAAAAGTTGTTTTTATTGAAACCCCTTATGATGGAAAAATAGAGGCCTACAATGAACGCATCAACCAAACCTATATCGGGTACGGCGCTTATGGCGCATCAAAGAAAAGTAACCAGATCATGCAGGATAAAAATGCGAGGTCACTATCCTCCGCTAACTCGGTTGAACGTTCTGTCAGTAAATCAAAAGGCGCCTATAGAAATGAAAGCTGGGACCTGGTGGACCGTGTTAACCAGGACAAATCCGTTTTGAAAAGCATTAGCCAGCGTGATTTACCCAAAGAACTGCAGGGAAAAAGCCTCACCGAGCTGGAAGCCCTGGTGGCAGCCAAAAGCAGAGAACGCGAAAGCATCCAAAAAGAAATGGCCACACTGGGCAAACAACGACAAAAATATATTGATGAGGCAGTAAAAAAGACGGTTACAACCGATGATCTCGGCGCTGCGATCAACCATTCCATTGTGCGGCTGGCAACGGCAAAAGGATACACCGCAGAAAACTAGACCCGGCCAGGCATCCATTGTCGGGACGATGGCAGCAATGCACCTGGTTGGGATACCCCCATAAAAAAACCTGCGCAGTTGTCGCAGGCTTTTTTATGGGGGTATCCCAACCACTAAACATATTATAAAAATATCGCTATGTTTAAATTTCTCTTAAACGTTAAAAAATTGTTACTTATTTAAAAAATAATTGTTTTTTCACGCGCATCTGGACATGATTTCTTTTTTTCTATCAAACTTTTATTACTTTTGGTCCCCGAATGAGAGTAGTAATATTTTTTGCATGCTTATGTTTCCTACTGTTAAGAGGAGATAAATGCGCATTTTCATTTACGCCTCACCACAATATCTGCAACAATCCCACGCAGCATCTCAATAGCCAATGGCTAGTAAAAGTTACCGACACCAATCAGGACGACACCATCACCTCCGATACCGATTTAGAGGAGGAAGCCGAATACCTGGTAAGTGATGATGTGGAAGATGACGATGCGAGTAATTTCCTTGTCAGGAAATACAGGCTGCTGGCCAGGTGCGATTTGTCACACGCTCACCTATCTACCTTAAGTTATCTGCGCAAATACTTTCAGGCCCCACCACCCTTTTGGGGACACCTTTCCAATATTTATCTTACGCAAGGAGCGCTAAGGATCTGATCTGTCACCTGTATCAGTTACCGAAAGTGTGACCATGCCAACCTGATAGATGTATATTGATAGTACATCCTCCTGCATTGCCGTTCAGGTTACCCTGGCGACTGATAACGTTCTGCATCCATAGGCGTCTTTGCCTTACTACCATGCCATCGCTTAATATCCATTAAATATCATGAATAGAATTGTCATGTTTACGGGCTTCTTTGCCCTGCTGTACTTAACAAGCTGTAAACCTAAAACGGAAGAAAAAGAAGAGGCTGGCAAATACACTGTTACCAGTCCATCCAGAGTGGATACTTCATTCACCCATGAATATGTTTCCCAGATAAAATCTGTCAGGAACATAGAGATCAGGGTACAGGAAAGGGGTTACCTCCAGAACATCTATGTAGATGAAGGACAGTTTGTGAAAGCTGGCCAGCTACTATTCAGGATCATGCCTAAAATGTATGAGGCAGAATTGCAGAAAGCGGAAGCGGAAACCCGGGCGGCAGAAATAGAACTGCAGAATACCAAAACCCTGGTCGACAAAAATGTAGTTTCCAAAAATGAACAGGCAATGGCGCAAGCCAAACTGGATCAGGCCAAAGCAGAAATGGCATTGGCGAAACTTCACCTGTCATTCACTGAAATCAGGGCGCCATTTGATGGCACCATTGACCGCATCCCATTTAAACTGGGTAGCGTAATCGATGAAGGTGGGTTACTGACAAGTCTTTCAGACAACACCCAGATGTTTGCCTACTTCAACGTATCTGAACCGGAATACCTGGACTACGCTACCAACACCAAAGGCCGCGGTAACAACAAAGTAGGACTACTCTTAGCCAATAACCAGCCCCTCCAGTATAAAGGAGATGTGGAAACCATTGAAAGTGAATTCAACAATGAAACAGGAAACATTGCCTTCAGGGCAAGATTCCCGAATCCTGAGAAGCTGCTGAGAAATGGAGAAACAGGTAAAGTACTGATGACCATTCCGCTTAAAAATGCGTTAGTCATCCCACAAAAAGCGACCTACGAAATTCAGGATAAGCTATATGTTTTTGTGGTAGACAACAACAATGTGGTAAGGTCCCGCAACATTGCCATCCGTGGCCAGATGCCCGACCTGTATGTAGTAGAAAGTGGYATTTCAGAAAATGATAAGATACTGCTCGAAGGTGTTCAGAAGGTAAAAGATGATGACAAGATCAAATACGAATACCGGAAACCCGAGGAAGTTATTTCCCAACTGCGATTGAAAGCGGAATAATAGTTCAGTTCAAGTCCTAATAGCGTAGCGCAATGTTTAATAAATTTATACAGCGACCGGTTCTATCCATAGTGATATCGCTCATTATCGTGTTCCTGGGGGTGCTGGCCATTACCCAGTTACCGGTAACACAATTCCCTTCTATATCTCCACCAAAGGTAAATGTGACAGCGGAATATCCCGGAGCAAACGGTGAACTAATGATCAAATCTGTGATCATTCCCCTGGAAAGAGCCATCAACGGCGTTCCGGGGCTTAAATATATCGCATCAGATGCGGGTAACGATGGAGAGGCTTCCATACAGGTAGTATTTAACCTGGGAACCGATCCTAACCAGGCATCGTTGAATGTTCAAAACAGGGTGGCATCAGTAGTGAATAAACTGCCCCCACTGGTGGTACGTGAAGGTGTTAAGATTACCCGTGAGGAATCAAACATGCTGATGTACATCAACCTTTACAGTAATGACCCACAGGCGGATCAGAAATTCCTGTTCAACTTCGCCGACATCAATATATTGCCGGAGTTGAAAAGAGTAGATGGTGTTGGGTTTGCTGACATTCTCGGTAACAGGGAATATGCCATGAGAATCTGGCTGAAGCCCGACCGCATGCTGGCTTATAAGATTTCTGCCGATGAAGTGATGAAAGCCCTGGGTGAACAAAGCCTGGAAGCTTCTCCCGGTAAAACCGGCGAAAGCTCTGGTAAAAGATCCCAGACCTTCGAATATGTATTGAAATATCCCGGCAGGTTCACCACCAAGGAAGGATACGAGAATGTGATCTTAAGATCCAGCCCTAATGGAGAAATACTTCGCCTGAAAGATGTGGCGGGTGTAGAGTTCGGAAGCTCGATGTATGATATTTACTCTAACCTGAATGGCAAACCTTCCGCCGCCATCGTATTAAAGCAATCGTATGGAAGTAATGCCAGCCAGGTAATCAAGGATATCAAAGCAAAAATGAAGGAGATCAAATCCAGCTCTTTCCCTAAAGGAATGGATTATGAGATCAGCTATGACGTATCAAAATTCCTGGATGCTTCTATTGAAAAAGTAATCCATACCCTGGTGGAAGCCTTTATCCTTGTAGGATTGGTGGTATTCCTGTTCCTGGGCGACTGGCGCTCTACCCTGATTCCTGCCATGGCGGTACCGGTATCTCTTATCGGAACATTTATGTTCATGCAGTTTTTCGGTATCACACTCAACCTCATCACGCTGTTTGCGTTGGTGCTGGCCATTGGTGTGGTGGTAGATGATGCCATTGTGGTGATTGAAGCAGTGCATGCTAAAATGGAGGAAGAACACCTCTCTCCATTGAAGGCCACCAAAAAAGCGATGCATGAAATCAGCGGGGCGATCATTGCCATTACGTTCCTGATGGCGGCGGTATTTATCCCGGTAGCATTTATGTCCGGCCCGGTAGGGATCTTCTACAGACAGTTTTCCATTACTATGGCAACGGCCATTATTCTTTCGGGTGTGGTGGCGCTGACCCTTACACCAGCGCTTTGCGCCATGATCCTGAAGAATGGACATGGGCTGCCTAAAAAGAAAAATCCCGTAGACAGGTTCCTCGATGGCTTTAATAATTCATTCAACCGTGCATCCGGAAAATACCAGAAAATACTGGGCGCCATCGTTAACAGAAGAGTAGTCACCATTGTGGTRTTACTCGCTTTCTGCGCCGGCACCTGGATCCTGAACAGCAACGTTCCTTCCGGTTTTATCCCGAATGAAGACCAGGGAATGTTCTATGCCATCATACAAACACCTCCGGGATCATCGCTGGAAAGAACCAACCAGATAGCCGAAAAGCTGCAAAAAGTAGCGGAAGGTATTGAAGGCGTGCAATCTGTTTCCGCACTGGCAGGCTATGAAATCCTGACAGAAGGAACAGGATCCAACTCAGGTACCTGTTTGATTAACCTGAAAAGCTGGGAAGATCGCAAGCATTCCGTGCAGGAAATCATGACGGAGCTGGAAGAGAAATCCAAAGACATTCCAGGTGCTACCATCGAATTTTTCCAGCCGCCTGCCGTACCTGGTTATGGTGCTGCCGGTGGTTTCGAGCTGCGCTTGCTGGATAAAGCCGGATCAGGTGATTATAAAAAGATGGAAACCGTGAGCAGGGAGTTTGTAAAAGAACTCACCAAACGTCGCGAACTATCTTCTGTATTCAGTTTCTACAGCGCCAGCTTCCCGCAATATATGCTGAGAGTGGACAATGATATTGCCCAACAAAAAGGTGTCAGCATTGATAATGCCATGAACACACTTTCTACCCTCAT
Organism: Chitinophaga sp. 01L420; assembly: GCF_056399985.1. Lineage (NCBI taxonomy): Bacteria > Pseudomonadati > Bacteroidota > Chitinophagia > Chitinophagales > Chitinophagaceae > Chitinophaga > Chitinophaga sp. 01L420. The sequence goes on along the minus strand of NZ_JBFTSK010000011.1, from coordinate 55,690 downwards.
TGGAAGTAACTACGAAATCAGCTTTATTAAATTCGACCGTCAATACAAGGTGATCATACAGGCATCGCCGGAATACCGCGCATTGCCGGAGGATATCCTGCAGTTGTATGTAAAAAATGACCGGGATGAAATGGTGCCATTCTCTGCTTTCATGAAAATGGAAAAAGTGTATGGCCTATCAGAGATCACGCGGCATAACATGTACAACGCATCAGAAATAAGTGGCGCCGCCGCACCCGGATACAGCAGTGGTGAAGCCATTAAAGTCATCGATGAAGTAGCGAAGAAAACCTTACCCAGAGGGTTTGGGATAGACTGGGCTGGTATTTCCAAAGATGAGGTGGCGCAGGGCAACCAGGCCATTTATATATTCCTCATCTGTCTTGGTTTCGTATACCTGATCCTCGCGGCACAATATGAAAGCTTTATCCTGCCGCTGGCAGTGGTACTGTCGCTGCCTCCCGGGATTTTTGGTGCGTTCCTGCTATTGAAATTACTGGGGTTGGAAAATAACATTTATGCACAGGTAGCAATGGTAATGCTCATCGGTTTGCTGGGTAAAAATGCGGTGTTGATTGTGGAGTTTGCCGTGCAGAAACACCGGGGTGGAGCCACTGTACTTCAAGCCGCCATGGAAGGTTCTAAGGTGAGGTTCCGTCCTATCCTGATGACTTCCTTCGCATTTATTGCGGGATTGATTCCATTGGTGATGGCGTCTGGTCCGGGTGCATTGGGTAACAGAACCATTGGTACTGCTGCAGCCGGGGGTATGCTTTTCGGAACCGTATTCGGCGTGCTGATTATTCCCGGACTGTATTACATATTCGGCAGAATTGCAGAGCGACATGCACTTGTGAAAGACGAAGAAGAAAATCCATTAACAGAAGAAATTGATCACAATGTATAAATTCAGGATACATAGCGGCATTGGTATGCTGAGCGCTTGCCTGGCGATAGCCAGCTGCAAGGTGCCGGCAATAATGCCATCGGCTGAAAACAAGGCTGTTCCGGCATCCTACGACAACAATGCTGATACGACCAATACGTCCAGCTTGCAGTGGCGCAACTTTTTTACCGATAAGAACCTGGTAAGTCTGATTGATACCGCACTGAAAAATAACCAGGAGTTGCTGGTCACCTTACAGGAAATTGAAATTGCAAAGAGTGAAATCCGGTTCAAACACGGCGCATTACTTCCTACAGTTACTGCAAAGGCAGGTGCGGGCGTTGAAAAGGTAGGAAGATATACCAGCCAGGGTGCAGGTGATGCCTCTACGGAAATTGAGCCAGGCAAAGAGATGCCGGATCCGCTGACGGATTTTACGATTGGCGCCTATGCTAACTGGGAAGTGGATATCTGGAAGAAGCTGCATAACGCCAAAAAAGCCGCAGTAACCAGGTATTTATCTACGGTAGAAGGCAAAAATTTTGTGCTGACCAACCTGATCGCAGAGGTAGCCAATTCTTACTATGAATTGTTATCGCTCGATAAGCAGTTCGAGATCGTTAAACAAAACATCGAGCTGCAAAAAAATGCACTTGAAATTGTAAAGGTGCAGAAAGAAGCCACCAGGGCAACTGAGCTGGCAGTTCAAAAATTCCAGGCGGAAGTATTAAAGTCGCAGAGCCTGGAGTTTGATATACTGCAGAATATTAAAGAGGCAGAGAACAAGATCAATTTCCTGCTGGGTCGCTATCCGCAGGAAATTATCCGGGATAAAAATGCCTTCTCCGGTTCTCTCCCCTTGACCATCAGCGCCGGTATTCCATCACAATTGCTGGCCAATCGTCCGGATATTAAACAGGCAGAACTGGAATTAACAGCCGCGAAGCTGGACGTAAAAGTGGCCCGGGCCGAATTTTATCCTTCCCTCGGCATCTCAGCCGGACTGGGATTACAAGCTTTCAAGCCATCTTACCTGGTGAAGTCGCCGGAGTCATTATTATACTCACTGGCCGGGGAGCTTGCCGGACCATTGATTAACCGGAATGCAATCAAAGCGGAGTTTAACAAGGCCAATGCCAAACAGCTACAGGCCATGTATAATTATGAGCGTACCATTTTACATGCATACCTCGAAGTATCTAATCAACTTTCCAACATCAGCAACCTGGAAAAGAGCTATGATTTAAAGTCGAAACAAGTGGATGCACTCACCAGGTCGATCGACATTTCCAATGACCTGTTTAAGTCTGCCAGGGCCGATTACCTGGAAGTACTGATGACACAACGGGATGCACTGGAATCTAAACTCGAACTCATAGAAACCAAAAAACAACAACTGAATGCGGTCATCAATGTTTACAGAGACCTCGGCGGTGGTTGGAAATAAAATAACCTGATAAATAAAAGAGCCGGCAGCGATGGTTGCCGGCTCTTTTATTTATATCCTATATTTTAATTTCACCATTCCCTGATCTCCTCTTCCATCTCTTACCGAAAAATATTTTACATTTATTGAAAAAAGAGATGCAATATTTCATTCATCAGACACCCAAAGAAATACGATTAGTCACCGTTTCAGATATAGTAGCAGAAAAGATAAGCGCACAAATGAAGGGCTTCCGGATACAGAGCGGTACAGTGGAAACCTGGGAGAACGAGGAGAAAATGCCTGCCAACTTCCCCGAGAAATTGTTGAAGAACGGATACGCAGCTATCACGGAAACACAACACCAGGAGCACCTTAAAACAGCCGCTGCTGCGCTGTTAGCATTAACACAGGAACCATCCGGAAAGGACTATCATATTGTTTCCTGGGAAACAATTGAACCACAATTTGAACCGCCGTTTCTGAACGATGTCAATGAATATTTACGTGAACCCGCACTCCGCAATTTCTGCCTGTATCCCGGCGATACCGTTATTGAGGGAGATCTGGTGATCGACTATTCTGAACTGGCAACAACCGCCCAAACAGCCAGCAGGAATATCATCGTGAATGGTCATCTCACCATCAACGGCAACCTCGATGCCGGCCGGACTATAGAAGCATTGCCTCAATTCATTTACGTTACCGGTGATCTCCAGGCCAACAACCTCCTGTTATCCGGCTGGCTGGACATCGTCATAGGAGGAAATGCCACCATTACCGGAACGGTGCTTGGCTACTTTGGAGAACCAGGCGGCAGACTGCTGATAAAAGGGAACCTGACCACCACACATCTACTGAATGGTTTTATGTACCAGATCAACGTAGAAGGTAACACCCAGGGTGCATGTTATAGCTTTGACAAATACGACACCGAAGGATTACAGCCACAGGAGATAAAAAGTAACTTCCCCGAAGGGCAGATCCCCGATGGATATCCATTAGCTCCCACGGTGATACCTTTCGATACAGATTTAAAGGAATGTAGTTTTAGGTATGAAACCGCCTATGCACTGCTCAAGGAGGGACAGACTATTTTTGTATAGTGGGCGGTAAGTCGGTCAGGAAAGGGATGCGTATGAACCACACGAGGACCAGGCCATAAATGAATAATTCCACCGGCAGGCATAATGTTCTGTTATAGTCTTCTATCGCATGCAATCTCGAAAAAAGACACCAAAGATGTATGGCCATATAGCATGCATTTATGCCAAACGCAAGGTTAATGAGGAAATTTATTCTTAATTGCCGGCTGAAAGTAAATGCCAGCATAATACTGGATATAATAAGTGAAAATGTTACCGGAAAATTCAAGTACCGACGTATACTCAAAAATTTATACAATTCGTGAACAGCATCTTCCCGCACATGTGGACCATTCATCGTCGATATCTCCGAAGGCAATTCTATTGTCATTCTGAATAGATAAATGGCTTGCAAACATATTTCTATTGAACTGGAAAAGAATAATCCCAAAAAAACAGCGATAGCCGTAACAGGTGATGYTGCGTAATGGTGTATACAAATCACCAGCAAGGGATATAGTATGGCAAATGAAAGGACCAGCATCAGGTAAGCTGATAGCTGATGCGGTGGCATACTCCCCTCAAACACAACATTCAGAGAATCATCTCCGCTGATCTGGTAAGTCCAAAAAACATATCCCTTAAATAATAATGCCAATATGTAGATGAATATAATGCTGGCAGCTGTAAAATATGCGGTACGGGAAAGCGTTCTTTTCTCCATAGTTTATTACATTAATAGGGATATTTCAGGGCAGTACAGCCACACAATTCCCTGCAAATTTCAGAGAAGATACAAAAATCCGGAATTAATCATTACACCATGAGGTTTTCAAATAAGGCTTATAAATATCTTGATAAATTAAACCGTGATAAGGAATACGTTATCGCAGACAGTAATGAGGTCATTAATTACCTGGCAAAACAAAATATTGCCACCTTCGACCCAGTCATTGATTTTCAAATGAAGTTTTCAGGATTGGAGCTGACGATTTCAAAAAGCCGGGGATCAACATTTAACGCAAGACTTTTCTCCCAAAGCAACGTTGCAAAAAATACTACAATCGAACTGATAAAGGTAAACGGACAGTCTTATTTCTTTTGTGGGGACCATGAAACTGCGCAATTCTGGTTTGTATTAAGTGAGCAAGGACAACTATGTACCTACAACAGCAACAATGGCTCTGTCAATACTATTTTTTCTTCTTTCGATAAATTTATTGAAACCTATGCTTTTAAAGATCTTTTAAGCAAGGAAAACAAATATGAACATCCTCCATTCTATGACTTAATGAACCCACTAGAATTTGACAAGCTCACAAAAGACTACTTTCAGCATTTGACGGCGAGTGATGACTATAATAAATGGTTATCATCGGGCGACATGGTCATTCATACAGGCACCTGGTACGATCGTGCTGCTTGCTATGTCCATGTCTATGGCGACACTAAGCAGCATTGCGAAACATTCGTCAACTCCTTAAAAAGCGCCGCGATCATCGCGTAGCGGGCTTCCATATCATTGATGAACCAGGCACCTGAAACTCACATCAGGTGCCTGGCTACAATTAAATACTACTCAACTGTTGATATTTACTTTCCTGCGGAACTGATGCCGTATTATTATCTGCCCAATAGCCCAGGATCACAAATAGCCACTGAAACTGGGCAGACCAGGCAAGTGCGGTGACACTTGAAGGAACTGGCCCCCAAAAGTTAGAAAGCTGTACTGCGAGGAGTAAAACGATATTCACCCAGAATATAATCCTTGCTTTTGCATTTAAAGGCGTTGTTGAACGCAGGTAGAAAACAATGCCGGATATAAACAATATCAGTTCTACCAACAAGGTGCCTCCTACGGAAGACCAGAGCGAAAACCCAACTTTCACCGATGAGCCGGGAGATAACGGCAGATCATGAAAGTGTACAATAAGGTCCAGCAACCAGTGACTGAGCACGGCAGCTCCTAATATCACGGCATTCCTTGCATTTTTCTTAATCGCATAATATACCGCGCCAAATAAGATCGCCAATATGAAAGCGCCCACCAGGCTATGTGTAAATGGATAGCTTGTAAACTCAATGGCTCTTTGTCCTTCAAGTTCGGGATGCAGCGCCACTTTTTCTACGCCCAGGAGCAATAAAGTAGGCCAAATGAGGTCAGAAAACTGCACTGCCATGAAAAGTGTTCCCAGCGAAAGTTGCGGGGCTATTTTTTTAGTGACCATCCCTAGTCCGAAATGTCCGATAAACATAAGATTTGTTTTAAATTACTATGTTACGCAAAAACACTGACAAGTGTTTATTCAGTGCTCATCAACAATGCTGCGTATGAATGTTCTTCTCCACAAATATTGCATTTGATCGGGATAGTCTGCTTGACAAAAATCAAGATTTTTTTTTTGACGTTGCTTAGCATCCGGTAGTCTCTACGCTCCTGCCTTAAATGTATCTATCTCCTCCAGGTATCCTTTAGCCACAACAATGGAAGTCCATTCCTTTTTTCCGAGGAGGATTTTAAACCATTTTTCATTGGCATTTTCCAAACTTATATGCCGGTAAAGCCAGAAACCCAGAACGGTAAAAATCAGGGTCACAGGAAAGGCGGTGAACCAGAATAAGTCATCGTTTGCTATCCAATGCCAGCTCCAGAAAAAAGTAGTATAAAACGGCAACTGCAGCCACAGTAGCCGGACAATGCCAATGGTGGATACTTGAAGCTTCAACAACTTTTCCTGGATAAAGACCACACTGTCGCCATAATTAATCCGCTTTATCAGTATGATCTGCCTTACATAGACGATCATCGCCACCACTGCAAACAAAAGCAGGATACTTAAGGAGCCAGAGAAGAAAATATTTTCAAAGTGATTGCCATAAATCAATAACCCTAATAGTAAAGACCAGATAACTCCGATGGCGACAGCCCGGCTTTTAAAGGCAACCAATGATCTCAATTGGTTTTCTGCCCTGAAAGTCTGTACATATTCAATCGTCCGGACATGTAAGGCCCAGGCTTGTAAATTCATCACGTTGGCCTGGTCCATCCTCCTGGAATAGGCGTCCCACATATTTTCAAATTCATTATCTTCCATCATTACTCTTTTTAGATGTTGTGATGTCCCTTTTCAACCTTTCCTTTATTCTGCTCAGCCTGGAGGCCACATTCGTTTCAGTAATACCGATTACTTCCGCTATTTCTTTATAACTATTCCCTTCAAAATGAAGCATCACCAATGCCTTGTCTAACTCACCTAAAGCCGCGATATGCAATTGCAACAGGTGAAAGTTATCTTCATTCGTAGCATCTGCAGCTACACTCCCTGATATTCCGGGCTCCTTTTCTGCCAGCATCAGCTTTTTCCTATATGCCACAGCCGCCCTGTTAAAAGATATCGCTACATTCAATGCCACCCGGTACATCCAGGTAGTGTATTTCATGGCCGGATTATATGTTCCGTGCCCTTTCCAAAGGGTGTATATAATCTCCTGGGCAAGGTCTTCCCTATCCGCGTTATTATCACAATAGATATTGCATATCTTCATTACAATACCTTTATTATCAGCGAGTAACCTTAAAAACGCCTCCTTGTCCGGTTGTTTTTCCATCAGGTCAAATTCTCTTATGATATTATTATACGAATGAAGGTATCCGAAAATCACAGTTTGCCTGAAAAAAATTTGTACTGACAAAAAGCCGCATTATCGTCAGTGGTAATACGCAACCATTTGTTTCTTTGCAATAATTAACCATCTGTCTGCTCTTTTTAACCCGGTGACTGATAATCAGTGTTTGTTAGTTACTTTTAACCCTATATTATTGGACATTCATTAAAAAAACACTCAGATGTTTTCACCCGAAACATACGCCAAAAGAAGAAACAGGCTGCAATCAGATATAGGCAGCGGAATTATTTTACTGCCCGGTAATGATGACAGCGGCATGAACTACCAGGACAATGTCTATCCATTCCGGCAAGACAGCAGCTTTTTATACTTTGCGGGCATCGACAGGCAAGGACTTACATTTGTTATTGATGTAGATAATAACAGGGAGATATTATTTGGAGATGAACTCACGATAGAGGAAATCATGTGGACCGGTCCAGTGGATTCGCTGGCAGCACAGGCTGCGAGAGCGGGCATCACCGAGATACAGCCCTTATCCCGGCTTTCGGATTTCCTGACCGGCTCTATCAGCAGCAAACAAACAGTCCATTTTCTTTTACCCTACAGAGCCGACAACACCATAAAACTGAGTGCCTGGCTGGGCATACCCGCCAGCATGATACCACAACGCGTATCCCAAAAGCTGATTCACGCCATCATTCGTCAGCGGGCTATTAAAACTACAGAAGAGGTAGAACAAATAGAGATCGCTGTGAACACCACCATCGACATGCAACTGAAAGCGATGGAGCTGGCTGCTGACGGTGTTACCGAAACGGAGATAGCCGGTCGTTTACAAGCCGTAGCAATTGCGGCGGGAGGTAATATATCCTTTCCCGTTATCCTTACTGCCAACGGACAGTTCCTCCATAATCATCCACACCGGACGCCCCTGCAAAACGGACAGTTGGTATTATGTGACTGCGGTGCGGAAAATGAAATGCGCTATGCCGGAGATCTTACCCGCACCCATCCTGTCAATAAAAAATTCACGACCGCCCAAAGAGAAATTTACGACATTGTGTATCATGCCTACAAAGCCGCGGCAGATGCTGTAAAACCAGGTATACGTTATAAAGACGTACACCTGCTGGCCTGCGAACAACTGGCGGAAGGACTGATTGCACTGGGGCTGATGAAGGGCAATGCCAAAGAAGCGGTAGCTGCCGGCGCACATACGCTGTTCTTCCCCTGCGGTTTGGGACATATGCTGGGACTGGATATTCATGACATGGAAAACCTCGGAGAGCAATATGTAGGTTATACAGATGCATTGCAGAAAAGTACGGTGTTCGGATTAAAATCTTTGCGCCTTGGACGTGAGCTGGAAGAAGGCTTCGTATTGACGATCGAACCTGGTATCTATTTTAATCCTTTGCTGACAGAGTCCTGGCAGGCAGTAGGTAAATGTGCTTCTTTTATCAACTATGAGAAATTAGCGCCTTATGCTAATTTCGGGGGCGTACGACTGGAAGATAATTTCCTGATAACGGCCGATGGCAGCCGCCTCCTGGGTCGCCCTTTTGCCAGAACCGCCACTGAAATTGAAAACCTGATCGCTTTATAAATATCCTGTTACACATGAGCAACAAACTACTGTTAGTATCCTTTTTATTTTTGCTCGCCTGCAATGCCGGCAAAAATGAAGATACCGGAAATAACAAATTAAATCTCCTGGCAGAAAAATATGTGCGGCTCGGATTAAATATCGGTCAATATGATCCCGACTTTGTAGATGCTTATTATGGCCCGGATTCCTTAAAGCCGGTTGCAAAGCTGGTGGCCAGCTTCCCGAAAGATAGCTTCCTGCTGGCAGTGGATGCATTAAAGGCATCACTGCAACAGCTTTCTGGTGAAACCAAAGACGACACTATCCGCATCAGGGCTAACTGGATCACGAAACAACTCACGGCTTTCAGCAGGCGCATAAAAATATTTTCCGGCGAATACGGTTCTTTCGATACGGAATCAAAGGAATTGTTTGATGCAACTGCACCCAGCTACCCGGAGAAATATTATCAGTCGCTGGTGGCGAAGCTGGATAGCCTGCTCCCTGGTAAAGGCCCCGTACAGGACCGTTTTCAGCAACTGGCCAATCGCTTCATCATTCCGAAAGCCAAACGGGACACCGTTTTTAAAGCTGCTATTGCAGAAGCCCGCAAACGCACCTTACAACATTATGCATTACCATCAACAGAAAACTTTACCCTGGAATATGTTGCCGGTAAACCCTGGATGGGCTACAACTGGTACAAGGGAAATTATGTGAGCCTGATTCAGATCAGCGCGGACCTGAATATCTTCATCGAAAAAGCAATAGACCTGGCCTGTCATGAAGGATATCCCGGGCATCATGTATACAATATGATGCTGGAAAAAAATCTTTATCACGATAAAGGCTGGGTGGAAATTTCACTCTATCCTTTATTCAGCCCTCAGTCGCTTATTGCGGAAGGCAGTGCTAACTACGGAATAGAAATCGCTTTCCCCGGAGATGAAAAAAATACGTTTACCAAAAACGTCTTATTGCCACTCGCGGGATTGGATACTACCGGCTTAGACACCTATTTCAATGCGCTGGCAATAAAAGGAGCGCTTAACTATGCCCGCAATGAAGTAGGCAGAGGCTTACTGAACGGCAGCATGTCCGATTCTACGGCTGTACACTGGCTGCTGGACTATACGTTATTGAACCAGGAAGCAGCAGCGAAAGGGTTACTGTTTATTAAGAAAAACCGTAGCTATGTCATCAACTACAATTATGGACAGGACCTGATCAAAAACTATATCTCCGCCAGCGCCAATGGTGATCAGCAAAAGAGATGGGAAAGCTTTGGCCACTTGCTCAGCAACGAAATTACGCCGACCGACCTGAAAGGGAATCAGCCATAATTATTCTTCAAAACGCTGTCTGCTTACTTACGGGCAACCGTCATGGCAGACAGCCGTTTTGAAATCAGCAACAGCAACACGCCTGCCGCCCCCACCATAATTACAAAAAGCAGGAAGAAGTCATACGCATCGCGGATGATATACCCTCCAAAACTAATCGTCCTCCCAGCTTCAGGGTACAGGGTACTTAATACACCCGCAAACTTGTTAGCCGCCGCAGTAGCCAGGAACCATACCGCCATCAGTAAAGAAGAGAATTTCAGCGGTGATAATTTATTGACAAGTGAAAGCCCTATTGGCGACAAACAAAGCTCTCCAAAGGAATGCAACGCATACATTCCGGTAATCCAGATAATACTTACTTTGGTACCGGGTGCTACTGCATTCACCCCAAATGCAATCCATAAATATCCCAACGACAACAATAACAAGCCTATAGCCATCTTCACCGGTGCGGAAGGCTCATATTTTCCCAGCCGGGGCCACAGCCAGGCAAAGAACGGTGCAAACAAAACGATATAAATGGAGCCCAGGGAAAGAAACAGACTGGGGGGTATTTCATGCAGCGACAACACACTTTCATGCTGCAGGAGAAAATATGCATTCACCCCAACAATGCCCCCCAGGAAGAGGAATAATAGTCCATATACCGTATTACGCAACAGATGATCGGCAGCGGATGCAAGCTGTCTTCCAGCTTTCCGGAACAATAGGTATAACCCATACACTAAAAAAACAGATACCAACTGAATGCTCCATACCGGTATTTGCCAGCCCAGTTGCCGGTTGGTTTGTTCATCTGCAAAAAATGTCAGTGAAGCACCTGCCTGTTCAAAAGCAGCCCAGAAGAATATCACAAAAAAGGAAATGATAAAAATTAATTTGATCCGCTGTTTTTCTGCCGGCGTGAGCGATTTATCTCTGAAAATAATTACGGCAATCAGCAATACTGCTGCCAGCAACAAATAAGACAGGTAATTGACTACTTCTGCATCCAGGTAGAGTAACCCGATCATCAAAAAGGTGCTCAGCAACAACCCGGTGATAACAATAAGCGGCTGCAATAGCTTAACCGGTGCGCCTTCCGGGATCAGGCCCAGCACATTTCCGTTGGGATCTTTCACATACCGGTGATGAAATACTACCTGTACCACCACGCTGATAATCATGCTGATGCCACCTGCCAGGAAAGCCCATTTGAAATCTGCCGGGGTGCCGGTATCACCGGTAAGTCCGCAGATGATAGGCCCCAACGCTCCGCCGGTATTAATGCCCATGTAAAAAATGGTATAGGCGGTGTCTTTCCTTTTATCTCCATCTACATATAACTGCCCTACCAGGGAAGATATATTGGGTTTGAAGAAACCGTTGCCGGAAATCATAAAACCAAGACCACAAAAGAACAGTAACAGCGAAACAGAGGAATAACTATGAAATAAGGAGGCACTCACGAAGAGGATCAACTCCCCTATGGCCATCACGATACCACCGGTAATGATGGAACGCCGGTTCCCCCAGTAACGATCGGCGATATAGCCCCCCAGTAATGGTGTGAGGTAAATAAGCCCCGTATAGCTCCCGTACAGGTTGGCGGCAAACACTTTACTGAATAACAACGCTTTGGTCATAAACAGGATCAGTACTGCACGCATTCCGTAGTAGTTGAACCGTTCCCACATTTCGGTGACAAACAATATATAAAGACCTTTGGGATGAGATAACGGCCGGGAAGCATCAGGCATAGGAATTTTTTTTCAGTACCAGGTTAAATCGGGGCACCGTATCAAATATGCCTTTCTTTAGCAGATATCTGTTTGCAGTAATTAACAGAATATGCGTTCATTTTAACTTTATCCGGTTCCCATATCAACTATCAGGGGTATACGGGGATTTTCACGGGTATAAGCCATGGCGGTACTCGTTATATTTGTTACAACTATCACTGCAAAGCCCTAGTTTATGACAACTCCCAACATTCCCTCAAAAAGTGTAAATGCCTGGATTTACCTGAATGAAGATGAACCCAAGGGCACAGGCTACACCTCCTTAAACAGCAGTTACCAGTCACTGGTCAACAACAACGTTTATAAAAATACGGATATGGTGATGATCTGTTTCTTCGCCGTATTACTAAACGAACAAGGATATTACACGATCGACATCGGCAATGCGGGTACCGTTCACCCGGATGGTTCCACCACCGCCCAATACCTGCAATATACCATACAGGATGCCCGTGCACAAAATCCGGATGTGAAGTTATTGGCTACGATCAACTACAACACCAATACCCTTTCCCAGATTTTTTCATCCGACTCCAGTCAGTGGCAGACGGAAGCCGCGAACTTTGCGACCAATGCCACTAACTTCCTGGTCACCAATCAGATGAACGGCATCGATATCGACTGGGAAGGAAGTTTTTCTGTCGCCATCACCGCCCAGCAATTCAGTATTCTTTTCAATGCGATCCGGCAGGCCTTCAATGCCAACAACGGCTCTTACCTGTACCTGAGCCTTTCACCGGCATCAGTAGGCAACCTGGACGTAGCAACCATGAACAGTTGCTTTGATATCGTGAACCTCCAGCTGTATTCCGGCTTCACGTCTGTCAGCTCATTTGTTGACATAGGCATCAATCCATTGCTGATGGCCTACGGCGCTAAGTTCGAATCCAATTACCAGAATGCCAACAACGCATATGATCAGGCCAGCAAAGGATTTAAATACAAAAACCAGCAATACATCTATAATAATATCACCCAGTGGCGGTTGAATTCAAATAACTATGAGTTTGAGCAGGGACAACAGATATTGCTGTACGAGCTGGCTTACGGCATTCCCGGTGTTTCCTTTAACGATGGTACCATTGTGAGTAACGCTGGTAACCCAGCTATTACGAATCTTAGCATCAACAGTGGAGAAGTGCTGGATGCATTGCAGGCCACCAACACCTGGACCACCAATGGTACACAAAACATATTGGGCCTGTTGCAACATGGCGGGAACGGTGGACACAACCAGACGATCAACCTGGCTCCCGGTGAACTGATCACGGAAGTATCTGGCTACAGCGGTATCTGGTTTGGTTGGGAGATCATTGCACAGCTATCCTTTAAAACCAGTTTAGGAAATGTACACGGCCCTTTCGGCACTATGAATAATGTTTCTTCTTCTATTGCTTTTAATTTCACGGCTCCTTCAGGCCAGAGTATTGTCGCCTTCAACGGCGAAACGGTGCAGTTACCGGTTGCCGGTGGCGGTACTACGATGGTCATCTCTTCCCTCACAGTAAGCTACGGATAAGCAAAACAAAGGCGCGATTAATCGCGCCTTTATTTTTTTTTATGATGTGGATGGATTACAATTTCTGTATTTTTCTTACACTCATTTTTCCGTTATAAGTCAGCGACAGTATATAGGTGCCTGTTGGTTTATTGCCGGCATCAAACGGGAAATTATAAACGCCTGCCTCTAAACGTTGTGAAGTGATTAATGCTTTTACCCTTTTACCATTGATGTCATATACATCGAGACTCACCATACCTGCTTTTTTCAGTTTGAAGCTGATGCTGGCGTGGTCATTAAACGGATTGGGGTAACTGTTTAATGCAAAGGGATCTTCTGCCACCGGTGTAACACTCATCTTCGCTGTTGCCAGCGCGCTGCCGCCTGTTTGTATCCTTACTTCCGTATAGCTGTTCCATGTATTTACACTGTTGCCATGACCCACTATACGTACGTATCTCCCGTTTTTAGGTGTGAATGAAAACGTTTGCAGGTTAAGTGAAGTGCCGCCGCTCACCAGGCCAGCTGCTGCGGTGGTCCAGTTAACAGTATCATTACCTACCAATACATCAAATGTAGAGGTGCGTACATTACCACTTAAAAAGGCGATCTGTACACCTGATACCACCATGGTATCATTCAAGCAGAATTGTATCCATTGTCCGTTGCCGTTGGCAGACCAGCGGGTATTCAGGTCTCCGTCCAGTACATTCGCCGGTACATTGCCATCATCGCTGCTTGCAATTACAGGCTGACAGGCTGCTGTGGGGTCACTGGCAAAAGGCCCCACCATGGCAGGTGTGAGTATACGGGCAATAACAGGAGCGGTGGAAACTTCATCGGCCCCTTTATCCAGCGGGGAATTGCGTGGCTGTCCGTCCATGTCGGTGGTAACCGCCGTATAAGACCCGGTGCCTGCATTGATAGCAGGGCTTCCGGCCTGCAGGTGGAAAGTGCCGGTGCTATCTCTTGCCAGCAATGGATTAGCCGTAGTATATCCACTACTGGGCATACTACCGGCGCCATTGGTATTATAGAGCAAATTCCCTGACCATACACCTCCTGTATAAGGTCCTGCAATAGAAGCTGCCGGGCCACCACCCTGGATCACATTATTGACCACCGTTTGTGCAGTAGCGCCCAGTCCATTTGTGCGACCGCTCTGCACTATGTTCCCGGTGTTATTCACAAGGGTATTATACGCTATCAGTGTACGATCCGGACGATCATGTACTGTCAGCGCATCGCCGTTTGCCACCTCTCCATCACCATTACCGATGTTGATAGCAGGATTACAATTTTCAAAATGATTGCTGAAAATGTTGTGATCATCTCCGAAAATGCGGATGCCCGGTGTGTTAATAAAATAGTTACCATATACGTCGCAGTGATTACCATGTCTCAGGGTTAACTGGGCAGGGCAATTCCGGATGGTATTATAACGAATTGTAACAGCGGATGATTTAACAGAYAGCAACTCATTCTCACCCGCACAATCTTCAAAAAGATTATACTCAACAATACTATTGGAGGAAGAGAGACTAAAACCACTCAACCCGAACTGGAATGTTTCCGCGCCGTTTTCTGTTTGCGGCTGTTGATCCAGGAAGTAGTTATGATGGATATGCAGGCGTTGTGAAATCTGGCTGCCACTGCCGCGCACCGCGATAAATCGTCCCAAGGCGTTTTTATGCTGAAAGGTATTATGATCTATCTCCTGATCATTTCCATATATCAACAGGTTTTCTCCTGCGCCGGGATTCTGGAAAACATTGCAGGTCCACCTGCAAAAACTGGTACCGGTGGCCATAGTAGCCTGGGAGGCATTGTGCGTAAATTTGAATCCCCGGATGATAATATATTTTGCGGGACTCAGAATACTAAAACCGGCAGTACCTTTTATTTCCGCTCCGCCTATGGTTTGTGCAGCAATGGTAATGGGTTGCGCTGCAGTCCCCTGTTTACTGATCGTCACATCTGTGGATGCGGTATATACACCATTGGCAAGAATGATGATGTCACCCGCCACCGCGTTGTTGATCGCTGTTTGCAAAGCTGATAAAGAAGATACATTAATAGTAGCAGCAGAAAGTCTTACCGCTGCCGTAAGGCATAACATACAAAAAATAGTTCGTTTCATCATGCGGCGCATCTGCAGCCCGCACAACAGGGAGTAGTTTTTCCGACTCATTTTGATCGATTTAGAAGGTGATTTTGATTGAAATTGACATACACTTTTTTCATATGGAATTCGTAACATCAACGGGGAATATAGCAGGTAACACAGGATCCTTCTATTGCGCAATACATATATCATCATCAGGTCTTACTCATGGCATTTACGCCTGACCTTTCTCTAAAATAAGTATTTTATTTGAAAATGCAATCGTTTGCATAAATTTTATAAATCACTGCTGATTACCCGCAGTGGGGTCTTCGCCCCGTGATAAGGACTACCCTCAACACATGCACGTTTCAACAAAGTAATTTGAACGTTTTAACAAAATGGCCGTATCAGATTGAGCCGACCTTTGATAAACACTAACTTATAAATGAATGGCTAAAGTTTGGTTTATTACCGGCAGTTCCCGCGGATTGGGAAGAAGTCTGACTACGGCAGTATTAGCCAATGGCGACTTCGTAGCCGCCACCGCCCGGCATCCAGAGCAATTAAAAGATCTGGTTGAAAAGTATCCCGATCACATTTATCCGTTAACGTTAGATGTCACCAACCCCGCAGCGATCATTGCAGCAGTTGAAAATACGATGGAGAAATTTGGCCGGATAGATGTGTTGGTAAATAATGCCGGCTTTGGCATCCTGGGCGCTGCAGAGGCTTACAGCGGGGAACAGGTGCGCAACCAGCTGGAAACAAATTTGTATGCGCCCATCGCCATCACCCGGGCCATATTACCTTACATGCGCCGGCAACGTTCCGGCAGGATCTTACAAATCAGCTCCATAGGTGGCCGGGTGGGTGGTCCTGCCCTGAGCATCTACCAGGCAGCAAAATTCGGTTTGAGTGGCTTTAGCGAAGCGCTGGCGAAAGAGGTGAAGCCACTGGGCATACTGGTAACCAGTATTGAGCCCGGCGGTTTCCGTACCGAAGTATTTAGTTCCATGAGCTGCGCCCCCACCATAGAAGGCTATGAAAGCACCGTTGGCATGCGGATAGAGCAGTTTAAAAGCAGTAACTTTATCCTGGCGGGCGACCCTGACAAGGCCGCAAAGGTAATGATCACCCTGGTGAACCATCCGGAACCGCCGGTACACCTGCTACTGGGAAGTGACGCCATCAACAGGATAAAACAAGCCAGTACTGCCACAAACGAAGAAATGGAAAAATGGCTGCCGGTAAGTACATCCACGGATGCCGCCATACCATAGATTTTACGCAAACGGAAACGGGTAAACGTTTTCGGACGCAACGCAATAATAAATGTAAGGATGCCACCACTCAATAGAAAGCCATCATCCATCGCCTATTCCTGCTACACTACCAGCAGCAGGGCGGGAGAACAATTTATACCTGAGTTTGCATTCAGCTACCAGGAATCAGGCACAATGATCATGAATGATGGCAGCCAGGAATATATTTTTAAGCCCGGCGACTTTAGGTTCGGCAGGCGGAACCAGCTGATGAAATTCAATAAACTACCGCCGGATGGAGGGGAATTCCGCTCGATATCCGTTCACTTCGACCAACCCTTTTTACGGAACTTCAGTATGGAAGCCGGGTATACGTCTGAAAAGCATGTCCCCGGCAACGCGGTCTTCTGCCTGAAACAAGATCCTTTGTATAAAAACTATTTTGATTCCCTGTTGCCATACATGCCGCTGAATGGCGAAGCGGATGCACCCCTGATTACCGTGAAACTGAAAGAAGCCATCCTGCTGCTGCTAAAAGTAAACCCCGAAATGAAAAACATCCTGTTCAATTTCAGTGAGCCCGGGAAAATAGACCTGGAGGCTTTTATGAACAGGAATTTCCATTTTAATGTAGACCTTAACCGGTTTGCTTACCTGACCGGCAGAAGCCTCGGCACCTTCAAACGGGATTTTGAAAAGCTGTTCCACTCCACTCCCAGCCGCTGGCTACAACAACGAAGGTTACAGGAAGCCTATTATCTTATTAAGGAACAAGGCAAAACCCCTTCCGATATTTACCTGGACCTGGGTTTTGAAGACCTCTCCCATTTTTCATTTGCTTTTAAAAAGCAATATGGGGCTGCGCCTACAAAAATTTAAAGTACAACCCCGTTTTACATCCCCCGCTTTTTCATAGGAGTTGGCAGACAAACGTTTGTGCTGATTTTGACAATTATTTTGTATATATTCGTCTTAATCAGAAGACAAAATACTATATGAAAGGATACGCTTTATTACTGCTTTTACTTGCGTCATTTTCCGGATTTGCCCAGAACACGATTAATAACTACAAGTACGTGCTGGTACCGGAAAAATTCAATTTCTCCAGAGAAGAAAACCAGTATGGGTTAAACACCCTGGCCAAATCACTGCTGGAAGAAAAAGGATTTACCGTTTATTTTGACAATTCGGAAGTACCAAAAGAACTGGCCGGCAACAGATGTAATGCTTTGAATACTGAAGTAGTGCAGAAAAAAGGACTGTTTGTAACTAATCTTACTGTTATACTCAAGGACTGCCAGGGTAATATCATTTTTAAAAGTAAAGAAGGTAAAAGCAGGGAGAAAGAATTTGCAACTTCCTACAATCTTGCTTTGAGAGATGCCTTTACGTCACTGAATGATGTACCGTATGCTTATAATGGCACCATCAATGAGAAGCCACAACAAGTGGCCCCTGCTGCTGCAACTGGTGTTGTCACTGCTACTGCTACCGTTGCTCCTGCACCTTCTCCTGTCGCCACACCGGTGGTAGCAGAAGTAAAGGAAGCTGCCGGAACATTATACGCCCAGGCAACCCCCAATGGATATCAGTTAATTGATACCGCACCAAAAATAGTTTTAACCTTACTGAAAACTTCAGCTCCCGATTATTTTATTGCCGATAACGCAACATCTCATGGAATAGTGCTGAAGAAAGGCGGAGAATGGCATTTTGAATACTATAAAGATGCTAAGCTGATCTCTGAAAAACTGTTGATTAAGTTCTAACGATTACTGAATTAATGTTCATATAAAGAGCCTTCAAGTCTAACGATTTGAAGGCTTTTATTTTCTTCCTGTATATTCACCTCATCACAGCAGAAAATATGACCAAAGCATCTTCCGTTATCATGCCGGCAGGCATACAAATTTCCAGGGAATCCGCTGTCCCTCTGTACATGCAACTATACCAGCAGATCAAGGAACTGATTGCGTCCAAACAACTACGACCGGGCAACCGCATTCCTTCCAGCAGAGTCCTCGCTGCGGAACTGAACGTATCGCGTGTCATCGTGAGCCAGTGCTTTGAATATCTTATCATGGAAGGATATCTGGAAGGCAAAACCGGCTCCGGCACCTTTGTGGCCCAGGTACAACCAGRGCAGTTATTACAGGTGAACAGGTCTTCCGCAAACAATCCACCTGCTTTAAAAACAACACCACCACCAGCCGAAAAAAAATCAGGCAGCCGCATTATAGCCCAGCCTTTCCAGATAGGCATGCCTTCCCTGGACCGTTTCCCGTATCATACCTGGCAGAAGATCGGCAACAATGTATTAAGGGACCTGAAAAATTATCATCTGGGATATGAAGACACCCTCGGACTATGGGAACTCCGTAAAGAGATTGCCGTCTACCTCAGACTGGCCCGGGGCGTTACCTGTGAAGCCGCACAGGTAATGGTGGTGACGGGCTCACAACAAGGACTCAACCTGGTAGTGCAGACATTATTACAACCCGGCGATAAAGCCTGGATGGAAGATCCCGGTTATCATGGCGCCCGCCTTGCATTTAAACATGCCCATATCACCGCCTGCCCGGTTCCGGTACAGGAAGATGGCCTGGATGTCAGTTATGCCATGGAGCATTATCCTAACGCTAAACTGGCCTATGTAACGCCCTCCCATCAATTCCCAACCGGGTATACCCTCTCACCGGAAAAGAAAAAGCGGTTGCTGGAATGGGCTGCCACCAATAACAGCTGGATACTGGAAGATGATTACGACAGCGAATACCGTTACGAAGGAACGCCCCTGCCTTGTTTGCAGGGAGCCGATAATGCTGGCAGAGTAATCTATGCCGGCACCTTCAGCAAGGTATTGTTCCCGGGATTGAGACTGGCTTACCTGGTACTCCCTTCTGCCGAACTGGTCAGCAGGTTCAAAAAAATAAAAGAAAATACAGACCGCCAGTCCCCCGCTATGGAACAGTATCTGCTATACCATTTCATGGAAGGAGGTCATTTCCTGCGCCATATCCGTAAAATGCGGTTGCTCTATGCAGAACGCCAGCAACTGCTCATTCAACTCATTCATGCCAAACTAGGTGATTACCTGGAGGTGCACAATACACCTTCCGGCATGCATCTCCTTTGTTGGTTAAAAGAAGGTATCGATCTAACGAAACTAAAACAGGAAATCAAATTACAGGCATTGAGTGCTGCCTTTGTAGAAAATTTCTCCACTACCCATCATTTGCCACCGGCCATTTTGTTAGGCTTCACGGCTTATTCCGGATACAAGCTTAAAACAGGTGTTGAAAAACTGGCCACCTGCCTGCAGCGTGCTACACAATAAATTACAGGTGGTCTTAGTGAAATGGTGAAAATGGTCTTAATCAGTTATCGCCAAGGAAAGTAGTTTTGTTTCATAAATAAAAAATCGATGAAAACAACTACTCCTGAAGTGGCTGAAACTACTATCAGCAACACTGATCATCTGCCCCGTAAAACCGTGATGGCACTGGATACCGAAATCAGCTACATTGACGCCGGTGAGGGCGAACCTGTAGTGTTTCTGCACGGCAACCCCACCTCCTCTTATCTGTGGCGCAATATTATTCCCTGGCTGAGCAAATACCGTCGTTGTCTGGCTCCCGACCTGGCAGGCATGGGAAAATCCGGCAAATCACCGGAGCAACGCTACCAGTTTACGGACCATGCCGCCTACCTCGATGCGTGGTTTGAAGCAGTAGGATTAAAACAAAATATGATACTGGTATTACATGACTGGGGCTCTGCGCTAGGCTTTCACCGCGCTTTTCGTTATCCTGAGCAAATCAAAGGCATTGCCTACATGGAAGCCATTGTACAGCCAAGACGCTGGGAAGACTTCCCTGCCGGCAGGGATGCTATTTTCCGCGCATTGCTATCAGATAAAGGAGAAGAGATGATTATGAAACATAATTTTTTCATCGAAACGGTACTGCCCAAAAGCATCCTCCGTAAACTGGATGAAGTGGAAATGGAGGCATATCGGGCGCCCTTCCGGACGGAGGCAGACAGACTGCCCACACTGATCTTCCCTCGTTCACTCCCTATCGATGGATCGCCTGCAGACATCGCCCTCATCGTGGAGCAATATGGAAAATGGATGGCAGAAAATAGACTACCGAAATTATTAATCTCCGCAGAGCCAGGAGCATTGCTGGTTGGCAGGGCATTGGATTTTTGCCGCACCTGGCATAACCAGCGGGAAGTAACGGTGAAAGGTATTCACTATATACAGGAAGACTCACCCGCAGAAATTGGCGTAGCGCTCAGAGAGTTTGTCTTGCATGATTGCGCCACCAGATAAAAGAGCGGGCTGACTCAAAAATAAAAATCCGGTCAGCCCTTTGTTATGAATTAAAAACCTGGAATCAGTATCTTGTCAACTTTTAAAAAACAACATGCAACGTTTAATCGCCACGTTGGAAGCGCTCACTCCTCTGCCCCCATCACTGATTGCCTTTCTGCCGGAAATTGTTTTTTCGGCCAACCATCCCAAAGGTACCCTGCTTGCTGAACAAGGGGAACCCTGCCGGCATATCTACTTCATTGAAAAAGGATTGCTGAGGGGCTGCTATCAACATGGCTCAAAAGATATCACCACCTGGTTTGCACGTGAGCAGGACATGGTTACTTCGATGTCGGCCTTTCTAACAGGCCAACCTGCTATTGAAAACATCGAAGTGCTGGAAGATGCCAGCGTAAAAGGTATCAGCTACGATCACCTGCAGTTGCTATATCAGCGTTTCCCGGAATTCAACATAGTAGGAAGACTGCTTTCCGAAAAATATTATATAGAACTGGAAACACGTACACTATCGTTGCAGTACCATTCTGCCCGGGAAAGATATTTGAAACTGCTGAATGAACAACCCTATATACTGCAAAAGGTGGCCCTCGGACAAGTTGCCTCTTATCTTGGTATGTCACAGGAAACATTAAGCCGTATCCGCAAGAACCTGTAATGGCTTTTCTTTTTTGACTTTTATCAAATTTCTATCTGCTGCGCAGGCCCTAGCTTTGTGTCGAAAATATTGATGATGCAAAAGAAATGGCGACTCACCTTCCTCCTGCTTCAGCTGAGTATTTACGTCCAGGCACAACAAAAGATCCTGGGCAAATGGCGCTCAGAAGATAAGGCAGGCATTACGGAAATATATATGGAGCATGGAAAGTATCTGGGAAAACTGGTATGGCTGAAGCTTCCCAATGATGCGAATGGCCATCCCTATACAGATTCAGAAAACCCTGATAAAAGTAAAAGATTACAGCCACTGATAAACCTGGTTATACTGAAAGACTTCAGCTATAAAGATGATATATGGAAAGATGGCAGCATCTACGATCCTGAAAAAGGAAAGCTATATAAATGCATCATGTGGCTGGAAGATGACAACACCCTGATGGTTCGTGGATACTGGGGACTTTTTCACCAAACACAAACCTGGACAAGAGCGCTATGAAACAGCTCCGGTATTTCTTCCTGCTGACAGACCTTGGCTTTATCGCCTATTGGTTGATTACTATTTTGCATCTCCTTCCCGCCGAATATTTATACAACAATTACCAGTCGCCTGTAATGGTTAGCTGGAACTGGTCATTTTTTCCACTGGATATGCTCATTTCCGGCAGTGGACTTTTGAGCATAGCCCTGTATCAGAAAAATAACAGGGACTGGAAAAAATGGGCACTTGTTTCTCTTATATTGACAAGCGTTTCAGGACTGCAGGCGATTTCTTATTGGGCGCTGTCAGGGGAATTTGATCTTACCTGGTGGCTGCCCAATTTATTGCTGCTATGCTATCCCTTCTTCTTTCTGCCAAAGCTGTTTAGAACACTATAGGAGCACACTGACGTTCCCTTTTTCGTAACGATGCCGCCCTCAGCTATCCAGCTTTTTTGCGGGAAAATTCCAATGCTTTGGTTGATAACGAATCCAGCTTATCCATTTTCTTTACGAGAAACTGCGGCGAACAGAAAAGCCTTTTGGAACACTCGGGATGCCTATAAGAATACCATGGAATACCTGATAAAACGTAGCCCTCTTTATAAAAAATAATTAAAAAGGAAGTTCAAGCGCATACGTTAGGTTTTCCACTTAAACTCGTTGCTTTTGTACTCTCCTTCTACATAGCCTCCTGGCACATAGCGGTGTTTGTCGTTCGTGTGCCAGGAGTATACTCCCTGCAGTAAAATACCAAGTGTAAATACAAAATCTTTCGCCAGCTCCTGCCACTCCCCAAACTCTGGCAGGTTATCATACAGCAACATAAACTCTTTCTTGTACTGGTCATGAAAGTCTAATGCCATCATGTAGGCTTCTTCCCAGGAAACGGAATGTTCCTGCTTCATCACTTTCACTATATTTATCACATCGCCTTTACGGTTTATTTCTTTTGGCAGCGAAATAAAATCATTGTGACAACCAATCATTCTCGCCACCAGCGCATACATGCGCACCAACATGGGATGATCAAGTACCATATCCGGCAGCTCTCTGAAGTTTTTCTGCATACACACGTAGCGGCAAAAGGGTAATGCGCCGCTGGTATCTTCCCGAATGATCGTATAAATGGGAAGCGGCGGAGGCACATTGGCTGCCATATATAGTTTCTCCTGCCTGTAGCCAATCAGCACCCCATCTGTGGTAGCAATGAACTTATTATACAAACGGGTGGGCATCCCGCATTTAATGGCATCCTGCCGGAGTAGATAAAACTGGTGGTATATCCCCAGGTCTGTTGGCTCCGCTTTCTCTTCTCCTGATAATATAGCCATCACCCTTTCCCGGATGGCCTGCATTTCATCGCCGCTGCAATGATCAAAATAATCATCCATCATGGCGCCATGCACGGCATATCGGGTAATAGGATACAATTCTTCCAGCGTGAGATATGGGAATGCACGTGCAGGAATATCGCTGAGTACATGCGATTTATGCATTTCCCTTGCTGCTGCAGAATGGAAGGTATAATCCGTATCAATCCAATTGTAATAGTCTTCTCTTAAGCGCATCAACAAAGGATTTTTCAGATCCCGAAAAGGATATTCCGGCAGGGGCAACTGTGGCAGCTTCTTAATAAATTCCTGATCCGACATATACTTTTTTTTATGTTTGGACAAGTCGATGATCAGGTAAAATTAGTTCCCCGCACTGCTATTAAAATGTGGTAGGCTATGTTCGATCAATGAATGGGCTGTAACGTAATATTTGGATGCTCCGCAATGATGTCCAGCAGTATGTCGAAATAGGTCTGCCCCTCTCCTTTATTCAGCGCATCCAGCTTTTCGCGGAAGTGTTCCTTATCAAAGGGTGAGCCTGGCAGGAGTTTCTCTTCGTAATATTGTTTGGTGGCCTCATAACCCAGGGCCTGCCTGCTTTTTTCCATCTGCTTCCATACCAGGATGACAGGTTCGTTACTTTCAATAGCCCCAAATCCGCCGTAAAGAAGGTCATTAAAGGCGTCCAGGCTATTGCCCAGTGTCCAGTCTTCACCAGTCATAAATACACGGTTTAATTCCCCATAAAACGACGGTATATCGCTGATCAGGTTTCCATCAATGACAATTTGTTTTTCCATGGCGGGTTTTATTTTATAAAGATAGGGAAACAAAAATAGCGGAGGGGATTGGCGGAAACGGAAAGCGTGACACCTTCTTTCGAACGTATCACGCTTTCTGATTCTATATCAGATAAATAGTCTGGTATGGTTTAGTGCCAGAACCGGCTGTTGCTATTATGTCTTCTGAATTTTCTGATGGCTTCGAAATTCATTCTCAGCTTCTTGTTCTGGTCAGAAGATTTCGCCGCTTCAAATGCGCCTACTGATTTAAATGCCATTACCATGTCGTAGTCCATGGCTACCTGACCGGAGTCAAATGGAACATTGCCATAATTATTCCGGAACCACAGGTTCCACTTAGGGCTGCCTGGCGTATAAACGAATAAGGTATCATTCGGGAAGGGACCAGGTAACAGGAAGGAGTTAAATGAATCCTGCGCAGGGCTATGGCAACTCATACAGGAAGACAGTGCCAGGTTTTTATATTCCTTACCCGTATTAATATCGTAGGCTACCTGGGCAACAGCACCATCATTCGGGCCGCTTAACCGGCCGCCCCAACCCAGCGTTTCCCGGCTATATTCCGGCGCTAACGGATTAATAACGGTTTCCTGCAGCTTACGATTGGGTTCTAACGTACTGTTTATGCCCGGGTCATTGCCCCACATGGCTCCCAGCGGTACCATCTTTCCCCATGGCGTTGTAGCAGGCTTGTACCTGTCATATACAAAGGTGGAATATACCCATCCGGTTTCAGGAGAGGTAGCGCTATCCTTTACAATGATATCCATCTGGAAAAAGCTGACGGTACGCATCTGGTATCCAGGTCTGGGATCCGCTTTTGTTGGAATGGTATCAAACACGTGGAAGGTTTGCGCACCATCCATAGGAGCCCAGTCCGGGCCGTTGATATTTGAAAAAGCCAGCTTTACGACCACACTACCTTCTTTAAATTGTGTGGCATCGTTCATCAGGTTAACTTTCTGACCGGTTTTACCCCAGATTTGTCCAACCGTGTAGGCAGCAGTGGAATCGTATAAAACAAGCGCGTATCCGGCTTCATCTTCTTTTAAGGTCTTGAACATATTGGCGGGGTTGCCGTTGCCTAAATAGGCTCCCAGGATGGCTTCCCGCTGAGTTCCCAGCCAGGGTTCATTAAACCAGCCGTATTTTGCGGATGTCCAGGAGGTGTTGTTGGTAAAGAACGGGATTACACGGGGAGCGATGTAGCTCTTCAATGAATCCATGTAAGCAAATACATTCGAAGCGGAAATGGGCTGCCCGTTTAATGCACGACGCCAGGGAGGATCTACAACAGGTGTTACTGTTGTAGGGTAATCATGGCTGAGTACAAATAAAGAATCGGGGTACTGTTGTGCCGAGGGAACGGAATCCCGGTGGTTCAGAAATGCGCCATCCGTGACAGATACCTTCAGCTCAGATTTTGCATCGGTGTCTGTTTTGTTGTTGCTGGCACAGTTGTATGCTAATACAACTATAACAGATAAGGTAAATAGAACACCGGTAACGCTGTGTGTTTTCTTCATAGCATGTAGAATTTTGGTTAAAACGATTTGTGAAGTGGAATTAAAAAAGTTATTTTGAGAATGGGGGAATTCACACGATTGCTTATCAGATTCGTTTCAAAACGATACATAAATATATCGAAAAAAATAAATCATCTTCATTTTTAATCCATAAAATAGCTAATAATTACAAGAGACCACTCAAACAGCGTATCCTTTGAAAGGTGTGAACCCTTAGATAGGCAGCTTACCTAACTATTCGAAAAAGCCATATGATGGTGGGCAGCAAGAGCCCCGGTTTATAACAGCAGAACCACCTAATAGATTTTAACTATTGAAACATAGAAATTAATTGATTGTGATTATTACTTCAATACCATAACTTTATAATTCTGCACAAATACCAGGTGCAAGCATGTGTTCATTTCGTACCCTAAACATTCAAAAATGGAGAAAGAATTAAACGACATCAGTAAATGCCCGTTTCATAATGGCACTATGAAGCACAACGTTGGCGGTGGCGGCACCAGGAACCATAACTGGTGGCCCAACCAGTTAAAGCTGAGTATCCTGCGTCAGCACTCATCCTTATCAGACCCTATGGGTGAAGATTTTAACTATGCCGAAGCTTTCAAAAGCCTCGACCTGGAAGCAGTAAAAAAGGACCTCCATGCACTCATGACCGACTCGCAGGAATGGTGGCCGGCAGACTTTGGACATTATGGTCCCCTGTTCATCCGCATGGCCTGGCACAGTGCAGGCACCTATCGCGTAGGTGATGGCCGTGGTGGAGCAGGCGCAGGACAGCAACGTTTTGCCCCGCTGAACAGCTGGCCCGATAACGTGAGTCTCGACAAAGCCCGCAGACTACTCTGGCCTATCAAACAGAAATATGGCCGCAAAATTTCTTGGGCAGATTTGCTGATCCTTACCGGTAACATAGCACTGGAGTCCATGGGCTTTAAAACCTTCGGGTTTGCCGGCGGACGTGAAGATGTATGGGAACCGGATGAAGCAGTATACTGGGGCACAGAAACAACCTGGCTCGGTGGCGACCTGCGTTATGCGCATGGCTCCCCCGGCGTAGACGAAAAACATGGTGTAACGGTATCCGATGATGATGCCAATGGTGATATCCACTCCCGCAACCTGGAAAAACCGCTTGCTGCGGTGCAGATGGGATTGATCTATGTAAATCCCGAAGGTCCTGATGGTAATCCCGACCCGATTGCCGCCGCTAAAGACATCAGGGATACCTTTGGCCGCATGGCCATGAACGATGAGGAAACAGTAGCCCTGATAGCAGGCGGACATAGCTTTGGTAAAACCCATGGCGCCGCTCCTGCCACTCACGTAGGCAAAGAACCCGAAGCCACTGACATGGAAGCGCAGGGCCTGGGCTGGAAAAACAGCTATGGCTCCGGTAAAGGTGCAGATACCATTACCAGCGGCCTGGAAGTAATATGGACGAAAACGCCCACTCAATGGAGCAATAACTTCTTCGAAAACCTGTTTGCTTTTGAATGGCAACTTTCTAAAAGTCCTGCCGGCGCACACCAATGGGTAGCCAAAAATGCAGAGGCCATTATTCCTGATGCATATGATAGTTCCAAGAAGCATGTACCCACCATGCTGACGACAGATCTCTCATTAAGACTGGATCCGGCTTACGAAAAAATCTCCAGGCGCTTTCTGGAAAACCCAGATCAGTTTGCAGATGCCTTTTCCCGGGCATGGTTTAAATTAACACACCGTGATATGGGCCCCCGTGCACGTTACCTGGGTCCGGATGTACCGGCAGAAGAACTGCTCTGGCAAGATCCTATTCCTGCAGTTAACCATGCATTGATAGACGAAAATGATATTACTGCCCTAAAGGCAAAAGTATTGGCATCAGGCTTGAGCGTTTCAGAACTGGTGACTACCGCCTGGGCCTCCGCTTCCACCTTCCGTGGTTCAGACAAACGCGGTGGCGCCAATGGTGCCCGCATTCGTTTGGCGCCACAGAAATACTGGCAGGTAAACAATCCACCGCAACTGCAAAAAGTGCTGGATAAATTAGAAGGCATTCAAAAAGAATTTAATGGTGCACAGTCTGGTGGTAAAAAAGTTTCTCTGGCAGATTTGATTGTATTAGCGGGTACTGCTGCTGTTGAAAAAGCAGCGAAAGATGCCGGCAATGCCATCACCGTTCCTTTCACAGCCGGTCGCATGGATGCTTCCCAGGAACAAACCGATGTAGAATCCATAGGCTTCCTCGAACCATTTGCCGACGGCTTCCGCAACTATCGCAGATCAAAACCATCAGTATCAACAGAAGAGTTGCTGCTCGATAAAGCACAGTTACTCACACTTACTCCTCCTGAATTAACCGTACTGGTAGGTGGTATGCGTGCTTTGGACACCAACTTTGATCATTCCGCAAATGGCATCCTCACTAAACGTCCTGGCCAGTTAACCAATGACTTCTTCGTAACGCTGCTCGACATGAACATTGCCTGGACTCCTGTTGGAACAGACAAAGAAGTATATGCAGGCGTAAACCGGACTACCAATGAACCCATTGGGAATGCCACGCGTGCAGACCTTGTATTTGGTGCAAACTCTGAACTGAGAGCTATCGCTGAAGTTTATGGCAGCGCCGATGCGCAGGAAAAATTTGTGAAAGACTTTGTGGCTGCCTGGAGTAAAGTGATGAATTTAGACAGGTTTGATTTAGCCTGATGCATAATTTAATGAATAACATAATAGAGAGCCTCCGTTTACCGGAGGCTTTTTTTGGGCAATACCCTGTTTAAAAGAGCTGTTCCTCGACTCTTGGTGGGGAATTAAAATCCGCATACCGGATCCACTTTGGTTCTACTACAAAGTAAGCAATGTCTTTCATGTTCTCTTTGCGTTCTCTGCCTTCCGGGAAAACCCTGAAATACGTTTCCAGCAACTCATCCAATTCATCAGCATGGGGGATCCTTGCTCTTCCTTCGTACTGGATTGTCCTTTCTTCTTTCCATCCAATGACGAAAGCGATAGAAGGATTCTTCATTAAATTATGATACTTTCTGGACGTAGCTGATGTATCAAAAATTATTCTGAGATCCGCCGTAACAGCAATACCTACCAACGCGGCCTCCGCCTGATGGTCCGCTGTAACAGTAGATAATACGGCATATTCATTTCCAGCAATGAAATCGTAAAGGAATTTCGTTGTCATATTTCTACGGGGTTTAATGCAATACCAATAAAAATCCTGCTGCCACCTGGCCTTATAAAGATACACATAAAGGTGGTGTTGCTGAAACTACCCATCACTGCCCTTCTCCGGCTTTTGGCTACAACAAAGCCTGTTCTGGATACATCTGTTTTGTCGCTGCAATGGATCTTTGCATCAACAAACAAACAGTATATGAACATCGTACTTACAGGCTCATTAGGAAATATTGGAAAACCGCTTGCACAGGACCTGGTGCAAAAAGGACATGCGGTTACCGTTATCAGCAGCAAAACCGAAAGACAAGAAGACATCGAAGCATTGGGCGCAAAAGCCGCCATCGGCAGCATGGAGGATGCTGATTTTCTATCTGCCACGTTCAAAGGCGCAGATATCGTTTATGTGATGGAAACACTGGACGCCGCCGGCGGTTTCTTTGATCAAAATATTGACTTCATAGGAACAATCAGCCAGATTGGCCTTAACTACAAACAAGCGATCCAGAAGTCAGGTGTAAAGCGTGTGATACATCTCAGCAGTGTTGGTGCACACATGGCTAAAGGGAATGGAATTCTTGCTTTTCACTACAATGTAGAAACCATTCTCCAACAACTACCTGCCGATGTTTCCATTAAATTCATGCGTCCTGTTGGTTTCTACACCAATATGTTTGGGTTGATACGAAACATTAAAGCAAAAGGCGCCATCGTACAAAATTATGGAGGCGACAACAAAGAACCCTGGGTGTCTCCTTTAGATATTGCGGCAGTGATCGCGGAAGAAGTGGAAAAACCTTTCGAAGGCCGGACGATTCGTTACATCGCGAGCGATGAATTCTCTCCCAACGAAGCGGCGTGTCTGTTGGGCGAAGCCATCGGAAAACCGGATCTGCAATGGGAGGTCATTCCGGATGAAGAATTATTGAATGGCTGGTTAGCGGCAGGCATGAACCAGCAGGTTGCCAAAGGTTTTATGGAAATGCAGGCCCGCATGGGAGACGGCGTGTTGTATGAGGATTACTACAGCAATAAACCAACATTGGGAAAAGTGAAACTGGTCGATTTTGTAAAAGAGTTTGCTGCGATGTATCATCAGCAATAAAATAGCCATCTTTCTCATTAAAAATCAATACCAATAAGGAACCAGGATGTATTACAGCACCTGGTTCCTTATTGGTTTAATATATTATGGGAACTACAATTGCGGATGAACATTCGTTTTCATTTTTATTTCAGTCATCTCTTAAATGCTTGTGATTTTCTTAAGAAAATCCATAAAGCTGCCGGCAAATTCTTCAAACTCCCAATGCCCCATACCATGCCGGCTAAACAGTATCGGCGCATCACCATTACTGACCATTGACAGATCCAGGCAATAAGGATCTCCTCCATCATCTGCAATGACTAACAGGTGCGGAGGCCAATCCTGTATGACCTGGCTGGTGACGGGATTAAAAGCATATCCCTGTTGACGTACTATTAATTCCTGCGCTCCGTAAAGATGCAACCCCTGTTCAATATGGCCACCATCGAGCATTACATGCAACGGTGAAAAATCTCTCAGGAATAATGCATACACTTCGGGCAAGGTCCATTTTTCATTAATGTGCCCCAGGTCATTTTCATTGGCGATGACCAGCAGGTTGCTGGGATTAGCCTTATCGTATTGCTCTTTGCGATATTTCGCCAGTTGTTTTTCAAGTTTTGCGGCCAGCATTTCCAGCGGTGTTACGGGCTGCTGTAAGGCCGGATGTGTTGCGGGATCCGTATACCCAACACCCGATGGATACCCTTCTTCCTGCCACTTCAATAGCGCAGGAAGCGGCAATTGCTCGGCCTTCCAATAACCGGGATCACCTGGAAGATCACTGTCGCATTTTTGTTCACTATGTACCGATAAGCATTTGATGGCATTTGCACGCACCTCCAATTTCACTTCATCACTCATGGCCATTGTCACCAGTAAGGGATAAGCTTCCTTACCGGCTGTTTTCAGGTATCCGTTGACCGCCCAGTAGGACAGGTCAGGAACGGTCAGCGCCCATTGGAAAAATGCGGCGTAAGCCTCCTCTCCTTCCTGCACCAATCCGATAATGTCTGTCATCAGGAAGTTGCGCCAATGCAGGAGTTTGCCTTCCCTGGCATAACGTATAAATGCCTGTATTACCGCCTCCCGCTCTGGTTCGCCAAAATTCTTTATCAGCTTGTCTTTAAGACGGGAAAACTTTGTCCCGTCTGTTTCTTCGGACAACTTATGCTCCAGTTCTTCTCTTTTGTTCATCTTCATACTGAAAAATTCTTCATTAAAAAATGTGGCCAACAGAGATGACCTTACGCGCAACTGCTAGAATAAACTACCCTGTACTACTGCCGGCGGCATTGTTGGCTGAAACAACCCAACAATTGTAAACGGCTGCCTGGAACTCGCATGTGCATTTTGTGTAGTACCCAGGAAGAAATAAAGATCCGTATTCCTGGCATATTCCTGCTGGTATTTCTTTTTCACCTCGTTGATGGCTTTCTGTTCTTTTTCAATACCGCCACCCTTTTTCAGGCTTTTCCAATACAGGGAGGCCAGTTCCCAATCTTCTACCGGGAGTGTGATCTCTTCGTTTTTATCATCCATAAAACGGAAAGAAAATTGATAAGGCAGCTTTTTCATTACCGCAAAAGGATCCTCCGGCTGCTCATATACGTTACCGTTTTCTTTCTCTTCCTGTAATTTTTCCAACCGGACGCTATTCCATTCCCGTTCCGTTTCTTCCACTACAAAACCCAGTATCCGTGTGGGTTTGAATACCACCAGTGACGTATAAAATGCTTCGTGTTTGGCTTCCATCATTAACGTGGACAGGTTGCGGTATACACTCTTCAGCACCATGGCTTTCCGTTCGCTCCAATGATCTTCCGTACCCAGATGTCCTGTCTTTTTTACCGGAGCATCCACCACTACCCGTCTAAAACTTTCCAGCCTGAAGTCACGGGTGTTACGCACAAGATCCAGCTCCACCCAGTCGTATAACTGATATTGCTCTTCGTATGTTTTTTTTGAAAACGGGATGGGGTATATCCTGATAAAGGTTCCATCTTCTCTGACACCGGCGATGCTAACCTGCTCATCATAATGGGAAGATACGGTGGGGTAACTTTTAACAGTGATCAAAACTTTCGTCAAGGGCATGCGCAAGATGTTTTATAAAATATAAGTGCCGTATTAATTTTCTGTAAAATATCAGGCAAAACTAGGTTAATCATTGAAAATAAAAAAGTTRGCAATCATACCGGCAGCATTTTCCATGGCTGTTTTATCTCCTGGTAATTTACCATATAGATTTTCTCCACTCCCCGATCGAAACATTCTATGTGTATTATTCCACCTAATTTGTGTACTTTGTACGCATAAAATTTTAACACATGAGTTTTCAAGATGAGCTGAAGAACCTCTTTGTTGAAGAAAATGAAATACCCGAAGAATTCCGTATTTCTGAAATTCATCAGAGAGAGTACCTGGTAAACGGGGAGATGAAACAATGGAATGGACCAGTGAGTGAGGTATATTCTCCTATTAATATCCCCACTGCGGATGGCCTGAAACGCAAGCTGATAGGCACTTACCCGCTGGGCACAGAAAAAGAAGCCTTCGAAGCACTGGATGCTGCCCTCGCAGCATATGATAACGGTCGCGGTGAATGGCCAACGATGGGACTGGATGGGCGCATCAACTGTCTCACTGTATTTGCCCGTAAAATGACGGAGCAACGCTCCCTGATCGTAAAACTGATCATGTGGGAAATCGGAAAATCCTATGCTGACTCTGTCAAGGAATTTGACCGCACCATAGAATATATTAACGCAACCATAGACGCGCTCAAGGAAATTGACCGCAGCTCGTCCCGCTTCGAAATCAAAGAAGGCACCATCGCACAGATCCGCCGTTCACCACTGGGTGTGGTACTTTGTATGGGACCATTCAACTACCCACTGAATGAAACCTTTACTACGCTGATTCCTGCGCTGCTAATGGGTAACACCATCCTCTTCAAACCGCCAAAACATGGTACCCTGGTGCATTATCCATTACTACGTGCATTCATGGAATCATTCCCGAAAGGTGTGGTGAACACCATATATGGTCGCGGCGCCTCCGTAATACCAGGCATCATGGCTACCGGTAACATCAACGTACTGGCCTTCATCGGCTCCAGTAAAGTGGCCAACGACCTGCGGAAACACCATCCCAAACTGAACCGCCTGCGTGCAGTACTCAGCCTGGATGCCAAGAATGCCGCTATCATCACGCAACATGCGGATATACAGGTGGCCGTAAATGAATGTATCCTGGGGGCATTATCGTATAACGGTCAACGTTGTACCGCCATCAAAATATTGTTTGTACACCGCTCCATTGCCAACGAATTCAATGCGCGTCTCAGTGAGTCTATCAGCAAAATGAAATTCGGTATGCCATGGGAGAAAGGCGTACAACTCACCCCCGTAGCGGAACCTGGCAAGCCTGCTTATATCCGTGAAGTGATTGAAGATGCGATCGCTCACGGTGCTGCCGTGATCAATGAAAATGGCGGCGCCAGCAATGAATCGTTTGTATTCCCTGCGGTGGTATACCCGGTAAATGATAAAATGAAACTCTATAAGGAAGAACAATTCGGACCCGTGATCCCCGTTGTACCTTATGATGAGATAGAAGAAACAATCGATTACCTGATCGAGTCAACACATGGCCAGCAGGTAAGCATCTTTAGTAACAATCCTGATGAAGTGGCTTCACTGATCGATCCATTGGTAAACCAGGTAAGCAGGGTGAATATCAACAGCCAGTGCCAGCGTGGACCGGATGTATTCCCCTTCACCGGCCGGAAAGACAGTGCAGAAGGTACGCTCTCTGTGCATGATGCGCTGCGTTCCTTCTCTATCCGCTCACTGGTAACTACCAAGATGAACGACACCAACAAAAAACTGCTGGAAGATATCGTGAAGCAACATAGCTCTGACTTCCTAAGTACTAATTTTATTTTCTAGTATAAGCCTATTTCAAGAAAGGCCTTGCAGCAGATAGCTGTAAGGCTTTTTTATTGGGGCTACTGATCTTTCTTAAAACGCAAAGGTGAAATATTCGTTAACCTGTCCTGGAACAGCTTCGCGTGATAGGCTGCCTTCATTTCTTTCAGGCAATTAAGACAGAGACAATCTGAAAATTGTTCCTGGATATAACTTCTTTCCAGATCATCCAATGGCAGCAAAGTACATTGGCAAATCAGAATGGATCCCACCTTGCACTGAAATTCGCTGTTACAGCGCGGACAATATTTCTGCTCATGTTCACACATACTCTACGGTTTTAATGAATCAGGATATGGTTCCATATAAAATAATGGGTTGCAGTTACACTACTGCAACCCATTTCACTTTAAATTACATCTTATAAATGAAGATCTCTTGCTCCTTTTACTTCTGTAGATATTTCACCTAACATCGTTCCTGCACTGCAGTTCTGACCGGTATATACCTTTACAAAATCAATGGCATTCAATGTTACTGCTGTACCACTGGCGTTTACAGCCCAGGAGATGTCGAAAGTATTATAGCCGAGTGTTGGATACTCGCTGGAATAACTATCGGAATATCCCCATGCGAACGCAAGATTGGTAATGATACCACCAGTTTGTAATGTATTTACAAGTTTGGTACCCGTAAAGGCGATTGAATCCTGGTTAGGCGCCATAGCCGGATAATAGTTGTTCGTAGTGTGATAAGCGTTAGCCTGCACATAACCGGTAGCTCCCTGGTTATCTTTCCACAACACACTGGTACCCACAGCATGAGGATTATAATAAGTGATACGATAGTTTTTGATAGTACCCGTTGCAGTATACTGACTACCGGCCAACTCATACCAGGTATCATCAGGAATGCCATTACCGTTGGTATCCTGGCTAACCATCACCACTCCCGGCTCTGACCACTGATAGGTGGGCCCTAAGGGATTACCATAAATACCCAAATCATTGCCGGCACTGTTCACTACAGAGTGATCAAATCCAAATACAATGTAGCCGCCAAAGCCACCAAGCGATACCAGGTTGCTGGTACTGCCCACCAGGCTTTGCGCTGCCGTGGTAGTACCATACGATGCATCATTGATAAACTGACCTGCGGCCGGCATGTACGTATATACATGGCTGATAAGGGGACTGCTGGTCAGTAAAGCRGGTCTTACCGTTACGTTGCTTACAAGTGAAGCGGAAGACTTCTTCATAGGTTCAAGACCGGCAGAAAGATTTTCTTTCTGACAGGCAGCCAACATTAAAAGACTACCAAGGCCTAAAGATGTCAAATAGGATTTTCGCATACTAATTATTGTTGAGGTTTAAAAAACAGTTAAATAGTTCCCATCTTAATAAAATACGGGAAGTGTAGGGAAATAATATCCGACATAACGTACTGTTTGTTTTAAAGAACCAGTAGTAGCATCATAGAATAACCATCTGTTATCATTACTGCTTCCCCACTCGTCCGTCAGCGTCAGCACCACGAGTTCTTTTGTTCTTTCATTGAACCTTACCGCCGAGCCATAGAAATATTGACCATTGGGAATCGTGATGAATGGCGTTGCAAAAGAAGCCTCGTTGCCGGCAGTGTATTTATATATTTTGGTTCCACTGTATTCCAGCGTACCACCAATACCAGGTCCGTCTTTACGTTCAGCAATGAATACTTCGTTACCGGATCTGCTGGTAGCGATACCGCCTGAATGCCATGACCATAAAGCCCAGGGGTTGGTTACTTTAAATGGTACGGGGGTTTCAGTCACAGCGAGACTAACAGGGTCAATACGTAACAGTGCGGAATCACCTGCCGCCCACACCGCGCCATCTTTGGTACGGGCAAAGCCTATAGTACCCTTGGGATATTTCTTTACGATACTGTAGTCTGATGTTTTTAATATAACGATACCATCATTTTGTGTAAGTACAAATACATAGTCTCCGGCTACCATCATATCACCAGCAGATGAATTAATGCCATCTATCTTAGTCCCTATGGTCGGACCAGTGAGGTTTACACGGTATACGCCATCTACTGCACTTAACAAACCTCTTGTATCATCTATTCCTGTAAAGGCATGACCTTCCTCCTGCGGAAGATGATCTACCCTGCCTGTTTCTTTCATGGTATATGCATCGGCTACCACCAGTGGACCACCTACTTTTACAGACATATACACCTTACCTTTATGGATGGTGGCAAACTGCAGTGTTGCACTGGTTGGGCCAAAATCTTTACCGGGATTTTCTGTTTTAAATACATCTTTAGCAATCTTATTACTATCATAACTATAATAGAATAAGTCGCCGGAAGTAGTTCCATACTGTCCTTCCTGTACTACCAAAAAGCCGTTTTCATACTTACCCCACACCTTTACCTGGTAGATCGCGGAGTCTGAAGCACCGGCATTGCTGGCTGTAAATACGATATGGTAATCCCCCCGGGCACTTGCCGTGAAAGTATATACCGAATCATTTCCGACTGCATTTCCATTTATTTTCCAACTGAAGGTCGCGCCAACGGGATTGTTTATCCTGGGATGATAAGAAAGCGTAGCGCCAATATGTATAGAATCTGCACCTCCGGTTTTGTCCACACCGGGACCGGGAATGGTGTCGTCATTTTTTTTACATGACATTGCCAGTGCTAAAATAGAAACTACAAAGAAAGTACTTCCCGAAAATCGCATGTTTATATATTTGATTGATGATTAAGCTACAGTTGTTTCAATTATGCATGTAATGCTTTGGGGTAGCGGTATTTCAGCATTTCAAAAGAACCAAAGAATACCGTTGAATAAAAAAGATTTGCCACGAGCATATTCTTTAAAAATGGTAAAGCGAGGTAATAACATTGCAACAAACCTGCAAGGTTGTACGTATAGGGTTTACCGGTAGTAATATTAATACCATGATTAATCCATACCCCGAAATCAGAAACGATCCAATGTATCAATCCGGCAGACAAAGCGGAAAGAAGTATGCGGAGAGGCGTTACTTTTTTGATGATCATTCTGCCTGCTGTTACCATGAGTGCAAAGGCGGCATAGTTCCATGCCCAGCCACTATAAAGCAATCCTGTAGCATATTCCGGATATATCACGTGAGATATGATGATATCGCTGATGAATAATGTTAGAATAGGAAAGGCATACGACTTGAAAAGATTACTGAAATAGGCGCCTGCAAAAAGGGCCATAGCGCCAATCGGTGTAAAGTTTGGATAGGGCATCAGATTACCCGCACCTAATACACGTATGAGGCCAGCACCTAAAATAAAAACAAGTAAAACAAGAAAACGTGGGTCAATTTTTTTATCAGTCATTGTTAATCGTTATTATAAAGGGAATAGGGATGCTGCATGAAGAAATCAAATGATCTCTCACGAAAGAAAACATACATGCTATAAGTGATGACATGCGCTATCAGGCACAGTCAATCAGATACAAAAATTCTTTTTTACCAAAATAAAAAACCGGAACACCGGGAAAAATACATCCATGTTCTTCACCCGAAAACATGATATATAGTTGCAAAGGGCAGGTCTTCTGGCTTTCCTGCTTTTTCGGTCGCCTTCCCGTTCCAGATAAGCGGAACAGTGGCAAGGAGGAATTAACTCCGAAAAAACGATACCTGTGGTCACACAGGCAGCAGGATTTACAGCTACGGGGATAGCTCCGGTTTTACACCGGATTCCCTTTTAATATTCTTGCATACATGCTAGAATAACCAGTTGCAGGCGCAAATTAATGAAAGCAGATGGTTTCTCCAAATTACGAATTACGAATTACGAATTACGAATTACGAATTACGAATTACGAATTACGAATTACGAATTACGAATTACGAATTGGTGAGTAGATAGTAAACGCGAAGATCAACATCGCTTATATCTACTCACCAATTCGTAATTCGTAATTCGTAATTCGTAATTCTACAAACTATATCGCAACCCTAACTGCATTTGCCAGCGCGAGGTCAACGGATCGATGGAGTAAGGCTTACCCGGATCCTTGAACTGGTAAAGCGGATACCCCTGCGAACTACGTGCAGGAATATACGGTTGCAAGCCGATACTGGCGGTCGAGTTATAGGTGTTGGGCGAAAAATAACTCCATCCCCATTCCTTGTTGAGCAGATTGGTGAAGTTCATGATGTCTACAGAAAACATAATAGTATGGCGGTCTTTCAATGGTTTCTCTTTAAAAAGCGTAAGTTCCTGTGAAAGGTGCAGATCAGCATTTACATTCCAGGGAGTTCTTCCGGTATTACGTTCTGTAAAATCGCCTCTGCGTGAACTTAAATATTTGTTGTTGTCAATGAAATGATCGAAAGCGGCTGCCTGCACCTGCGCAGTACTGATAATTGTATTTCCATCTGCCGCATATTGCGTAGCAAAGAAATTGATCGTTTCACCTTTTGCCGGTATATATGCCAGCGCGATCTGCTGCGGTGTATTTTGCGGCGTATAGTTAACGAATCCATAGGTAAACGGACTGCCTGATTGCGCCGAAAAGAAAATCGAAATCACACTGCGCCACCTGTCGGACCAGCGACGGTCGTATCCTGTCATAGCAATGATCCGATGCCTGATATCGAAGTTGGATAAAGACAGCGCAGGATCATTAGGATTCAGCGCCTGGTTCAGTTGCCAGTTCGATTCCATAGAATTCCGGATACCGTTGGAGATATCTTTCGATTTTCCATAGGTATAAGCAGCGGTGAAATGAAAGCCATTAGTAAATCTGCGACTTATTTTGGCCGTAAGACTGTATCTGAAACCTTTGTCAGTATTAGTAAGCAGGTATCCATTTGCCAACCGCGGATCAACGCTGCCTCCATATATCGGCTGCTTTCTCAAATGCTGTGCGGTGTCATATGCATAGTAGGAAGGATTATCTTTCAGATTGATTTGTATAAACCTTACATCTTTGATCGTTTTGGTATAGATACCCTCCAACGAATAATTGAATCCATGCTGATCGGTATAGTCCACTGCAAGACTGCTTCTCATGACAGCAGGCATCACGAAATTGTTGTCTATTACATCGATCTGTGTTTGTCCGGCATTGGGATCATTCACTACCCGGCCTTGCTGATGAGCAAAGGCGGCAATTCCATCATACGGACTGCTTTCCGGCCGCAGTAAAGGATCGGTGCCCGGTTGGAAAGGATTAGGCGGAACACCATTTGTTCGCAGATCGATGGACCCAAAGGAATTGCCGGTATTATAATAGGCGTATCCCAGCCATGCCAAAGGAATACGGCCCGTGAAAACACCTACTCCTCCCCTCAGTATCAGCGTGCGGCTTTCATTCAGGTCGGCCCTGAAACCAATCCGCGGCGATATCTGCGGTTGTGATAAATATTTCTGATTGATGTCACTCATAGGCGTGTAGGTATACGTGGTTCCGAAATACGGATCACGAAAAGCCTCCTTGGTACGGTTACTCAACGGCGCTTTACCCGGAATATTCGCCCAATCTATTCTAACACCCGGCATCACTTTAAATCGCGGCGAAACCCTGATTTCATCCTGCACATAGGCACTGAGGAAATTAACTTTAAAACTGGCCGGTGGATGGTTATACAGGTAGTCGCGGTTATTGTTGAAGTAATTAAAATTTCCCTGTACTCTTTGTGGGTTGTTGGACAGGAAGTCTTCAATGCTTTGATAGGTTACCCTGCCATTCCAACTGTTCACAAATCCATATCCGATATTATAAAACTCATTATGCGTACCAGCCGTGAGCGTATGTTTACCCATTCTAACGGTTACATTATCTGTAAACTCAAAGGTCTTTTGTCGCAGATTAAAAATAGAAGCTTCCCGGTCGGTGCCAAAGAAGATGGTCGTTCCCGGTGTGCGTCCTACAATCTGCACCTGTGGAAAATCTGCCCTGCTATTGGGTTCGCGATAATCGTGAATATCGGTATAACCGATAATGAGGTTGTTGGATACCCGGTTATTGATGCGGGACTTCAGCTCTATCACGGTGGAAGATTGATTATTGAGCTGTTTGAACCCGATACTGGAAAAACGAAAATTGAACTGATCTCTTTCCATTTRCATGGCTTCAGACAAAACAGTATTGTTGCGGATCACCAATTGATGACGATCGTTGATATTCCAGTCAAGCCGGTTGAAGATTTTTTTGGAACGCGCGAAAGTATTGTACAGCTGATGTTCTCCGGGGTCGAAATTATATTTGCTTTTACTGTGTTGTACAATTTGTGTAGCATCTTCCAGGCTTAAAATATTATCTGATCCGTTACTCCCTGCCACCTGTTGCACAGGTTCCCTTCTGTCTGTAATTTCTGCATTGGTGAAAAAGAACAGTTTGTCTTTGATGATGGGAAATCCCACCCTGGCCCCTGTTTGCAGATCATAGAAAGAAGATGGTAACGCTTTGCTGCTTTCGGTATTCGTTCTGTCAGGACCTACCAGTGAAGCATTTCGACCAAAAACATACACGGACCCATGTACTTCATTGGTACCTGACCTGGTAACAGCATTGATACTACCACCGGTGAAATTACCAATTTTGATATCAAAGGGAGAAAGGTATACCTGCATTTCTTCGATGGCATCCAGAGAAATCGGATTGGTGCGTGTAGAGCTGCCGGGCATGTTAGAGGTACCGGTTTGTCCACCTACAGAAGGACTGAATCCAATAGCATCATTGTTGATGGCGCCATCGAGGGTAACGTTGTTATAACGAAAATTACTGCCCGCAAAGCTATTATCTTTCGTGGCCTGTGGCACTACTCTCGTGATGTCGGTAATGCTGCGCGACATGGTGGGCATGGTTTGCACGATCTGGCGGCTGATCTGTTCTTCTGCTCCCAATCGGGTATTTTTGGATTTTCCTGAAGTAGCCGTAATCGTTATACCGGCCAGTCCCACCGTAGCTTCCTGTAATTGCAGCGATATGATTTGCGCATCTCCCAATGAAATTTTTGCAACGGTGGTATCTATTTTCTTCATACCTACATAGCTTACCTCCAGGTGATAGGGACCTCCTATTTTGAGATTACTGAAATAGAAGTGACCATCTTTAAGCGTAGAAAGATGGTACCGGGTAGCAGAAGGCAGGTGTGTAAGTGTTACCGCAGCAGCTTCCAGTCCTTTCTTTCCGGGCCTGGCTATCCAGCCTTCCAGTGCACCACCCGTTTCCTGCGCCCGGAGTGCCGGTGCGCAAAACAGCGACACGATAAATACCAGTACCGAAAGGTGCTTTGAAGCTTTATTCCGGGAGAAAAATATCTTTTTCATTATATCAGGAGGATTATAAAAATCAAGGTAAAATGATCTGATCGATCAGGTGGGCAACGCCATTGGTTGCTTTAATATTTGCTTGTATAATGTTGGGGGAGATGATATTGCTCCCTGCTTTCAGCTTAGTGGATCCAGGCTCGAGTGTGCCATTCATAAAGTAATCTGGCGTAAAAAAATATCCCTTCACAATGTGCATTCTAAGCAGACTACTAAGACCGCTGGAACTGAGCTGTGCAATGTCTTCCAAACTATTATAACCCAGTTTACGAAAAGCCGCATCCGTAGGACACAACACAGTAGATGTCATCCAGTTACTTTCAGGCAATCCGGTATCCAGTATCTTCCTGTAGTCTAATAAGGAGGACGGTTGTCCGGGTATAGGTGTAGTCCTTTCTAACGCTGCAGTCAGCATAGTCAGGTTCGGGTTGTTTTTAATCATTTCCCACAGTGTGATAGTTCCGGGAAATACCACGTTGTCCATTTTATGCACCACACCGTCGCCTAAATCGCTGGAGCGTGTTGCACCGGTACCGTTCAGAAAAAGGCCATAATAGTTGCGGGAAAGAATAGGATTAAACGTACTATCCATACACAGTGCACTCAACTTGAAATATCCCGCTACCGTAGCACTGCCCAGTCTACCGGATAAGATCTCACCATAAATAATCTTTCTTAAAGAGTCTTTATCAAAATTACTGATGGACTGTACCGTCATACCTGCCTTCGCAAAGGCGGCATCCGTAGGGGCAAAAAAACTAAATGGTCCTCTCTTCAGGTAGGAAGTATCTGCTGTAAGATGAATGCGGTTTAGCGCAGCATTAAAGCAGGATAATTCTGGGTCGGCTGCAATATATTCAAGGCAGGTTTGTTTGGCGGTATTAACGTCTTTATTCACCAGTTCTTTGGAACACGCGAATAATACCAGGGAAATCATCACTAAACCGGCGTAGCGTATCTTTTTAAACATATGGTCTTGTTTTGTCGTTGGGCATTATGGAAGAAGTATATTATCGATGTGATGTACCACGCCATTACCTGCCGGGAAATTGGCGAAATTATAGCGCTCGTAGCCCCACAAGTAGATCTTTGCCGGCGTGTTGTTTTTATTACCTGAAAAAGTGGTGGAATTATACGTTTGTGCATCTCCACCAATCACTAAGCGTTCCCCATTCAGCGTAGTAAGCGCATGATTGTCCGAAGTATCCGCCATGCGATGTATCCGGTCCAGAAAACAGCGGCCTTTCAGCAAATGGTACTTAAGCAATGTCGCCAGTTCGGTCGGATTCGTGGCCAGGATGCTGTCGGGAGTAGTAAGATTCAACCCCGGTTTAATGGCGCCTTTCTGTCGCATCGCTTCATTCACCGGCGCCAGCAGCGTGTATTCTCCTGTTTGTAACAAAGGGAGTAATCCGCCATGTTGCATCGCCAGTGCAAAGAGCGTCAGCGTGGTATCTCCCAATATAAACTGCTGTATGTTTGTCACATTCTCTGGCTGTATCACCTGTGTCAGCACCTGCAGTAATCCGTTACTGGTTTTGATATCTGTATCCGACAGCAGGACGCCATTCACCCGCGTGATGGTATCTGTACCAGGGAGGTAGCGGCTTACATACACATAGTGGCCATTGCCCGTCAAAACAGGCTGGTTGTCACCTAAGGGCAGTTTCCGGAATGACTGTACACCAGGTAGGGTGCTATAGTTTGCCATTGTAATGCACCAGTTGTTATCGTATTGTGATGAAGGAAGATCACTTATCCTTAGGCCCAGTGTACTAAAAGCAGCGTTGTCCGGCGCCAGAAAAGTAGATGCTCCGCTTCCTTTCAACAACTTCGTTTGCCCGGTATAAACCAACAATCTGTTGCAGATAGAAAAATTAAAATTATCTTCCAAAACATACCCCGTGCGGGTCCTGTCTATCACTTCCCCACCGGATGAAACGGGATCTTTACTACATCCGGGCAGGAGCTGCAAAAGAAATAGCGCAGCCAACCAGTAACCTATTGAACAAAACCTTGGTAGTTTCCGATGTATCATAAAACTGATTGCTTAATTGAAAGGGTAAAAAAGTTTATCTACCTTATAG
The DNA here is from genome assembly GCF_056399985.1 of Chitinophaga sp. 01L420. NCBI lineage: Bacteria > Pseudomonadati > Bacteroidota > Chitinophagia > Chitinophagales > Chitinophagaceae > Chitinophaga > Chitinophaga sp. 01L420. The sequence goes on along the minus strand of NZ_JBFTSK010000011.1, from coordinate 12,327 downwards.
ATCATGCCGTTGTCGAGATTGTAATTATTCACCGGCTTCCATGGATCAGCATCCCGTGGTATCATTATTTTTTCCTGGTGGCTGCTCCACTGCACATAAGCGATTCCATTGCTGCCGGAAAACTGCAGATCATACGGGTATTTTACATAAGGCAACAACACTAACGCAGTGGGCCGGTTCATTTTATTAAAGATGCCATTATTGATTTTTCCTTTGAGCATGTCCGCATACAAAATGCGCACGGGATATTTTGACGCATAGTCCCCTGTGATGCCCTCCAATATATTCCGGCCAAGTAGCGTGTCGAGGGAGGAAAATCGGTAGTCAAACGTTATCTCCGAATAATCGTCATTTACCTGGGCTGTTACCCCAAATGGATATCTGTAGGCAAGGGTCCTCAGATCATCAACAGAGTGAAAACCTGCGTCATGAAATGCCTTATTGGTAGGTGCCAGCAACACAGGTGTGCTCTTCTGGTAAACAGTACCATCTACCGGATTTGTTTTCCGTTCCGAAAGCAATGGCTGGTCGAGTGGAGGAGAAAGAAAATCAAAAAACAACACCCCATCAAAATATGCATCGCTTCGCTTGATGCTATCCAGTAATATAACAGCATCCCGGTACATGCTTAGTTCGGGATCGGTATCAACAACGTCCCACATCGTTCTGCTTTCGTCCACAGCTGGTTTGGTAATCACTTTTCCAATCGGATAAATAAAGMCATTCGCCGTTGTTACGGGTGGAGTATTGCCTGCTACTGCATAGCTATTGACATACAACTGATCCCCCTTTTGTATGGATAACCACGCTGTTTTTATGATAAACTTTTGTTGAGGCACCAGCACCGTATCATTTTTCAAAGTGGGCAGAAACAGCGATACCATCAGGCTTTCGAATGCATGTTCATCATAGGCGCCTGCCAGAATATGATAGGAAACGATTTTGCGCAACGAATCAGGAGAAAGCTGCCCGATCTTATCTGCATTAAGTCCTGCCACCTGCATCGCCACATTTCCCGGCGCAAAAAGGGTGTACAGGTTATTCGTTTCGAGCATAGCGGCATACCCGGACTTATTCAGCACCTGGGAAAAAAGGCTCAACGAATCAATACCAGCAATTGCTTTCCCTAAATTCCCTTTCCCGGATTTTAACGAAGCAGATGGCTGAATAACGGAGTCGGAAGGTTTAAGACATCCTGCTGCCAGCATCAGGACAACCATCCATAGTATCATCACCCGTCCCTTGTTTATTGTATATTTTACGTACATACGAAATGTTATTAAGATTATCTGATCCGCGCACTGTCGGGAATTACCGGCAACTGGTCCAGCTGGTGAACAATTCCATTTACCGCCAGGTTACCAGGTTTGCTATAAAGCAGGTCTACCCAGTCACCAAAAAAAATAGTACGAAGACTATATTCCGGATCACGGTAATTAAGCGGCAATACCTTGATCCTGATACCGTTTCCGCTACCGCTCCTTACAATTGATAGCAATACATCGTCTTTCAGAAAAGGCCCGCTGGGCGCGGCAACTTTCATATCGGTCAGAAAAAAGAAAGCAGGACTCAGCACATAGCTATCGAATACCAGCTTTTTGTAATCCGCCACCTGCATATTATTGATACCATCTACATCCCAGTTATGCGAAGCAAATGCTTCATTGGTAGGCGCCAGTATTACACATGGTTTCCGGGCGCGTAGCGCATCCCATTGTCCGAATTTCTTCAATCCGGCTACGAAGCAACTATAATCAGGATTAAGTGAAAGAATATCCTGTACAGATCTTGCCGGGACTGTCAACGCTCTTTCCAACGCATGAATGACCCCATTTCGCGCATAGATGTTCTTTTTAACTACAGTAACACCATTCACATATAGATTTGTGTCCAGCGAGGTACTGGAAGTATACAGGCTATCCAGCGCCAGGGTAGGATATGGAAAATTATACGCCTGTGGAATCCCTGCACTGCCTATTTTCCCCGGCACTACGTGGTACAATATCAGTTTCTTTAAATCATCCGGCGACATCTTCCGCAAGCTATCGGCAGTAATACCGGATCGGCCAAAGGCGGCATTATCGGGAGCCAACAGCGTATAACCGCCGGCTTCATTATCCAGTAAAGTATCTGCGCCAGTTTTTTTCAGCGCTTCATAGAACATGCTGAAGGAAAAATTATTAGTCAGCAAACTTCTTAAACTAGCCGCGGCACTATCGGGCGGTGTTGCTTCTATCGCTTCTTTCTTAATACAACCTGCTGTTGTCAGCAAGAGCAGAAAAACAACGTATCTGATATAATCTCGCATCGCTTTTTCAATTATTTTTTATTGAGGAATTTCGTTGAATCCACGTTGCACCCGCATCATGTAAATCCTGTCATACACGATTTCCATGATGTTGAGCGTAGCAGATACCTGGTACTTGTTTCCTGCACTGGTGATTAAATTAAGATTAGGTGCCACGTTGACTTTAACCGGCTGATCCGGGCTGGAAAGAAAAGGGTCGTAGCGGTAGATATTGTATACAGCCGGATCGGCCGAGTATTGCACTACGGTGACTACCTTTCCGGGCCTTTCGCTGTCTCCGAAAGTAAATTCAACGTAAGGCAGCGAATTCAGTGCTCTGCCGGCAGTGTTCAGGTCGTCTACCCTGTAGTAGGTGCGCAACGTATCTTTTTCAAAAAAATAATTCCTCGGCAGCAACGGCAGCATCATATAGTTAATGTCCGTATTCATTTTCTCCGTCAGGTTCGTATAAAAAATATTATCGTAGCCGGGTAGCGATGGGTAGGTGCTGGTACTTCTATCCAGCGTCTTATAACTGTACCTTATACTGGTCTTTTCGGGAAAAACGGAGGCGAAGGAAAGTTCCGCCTGTTTGGGCATTACACCAGACAGATTAATGAATCCCACGTAAATTTTATCTTCTTCATAGGCCTGGTGCGTAAACTGTTCTTTTCTTACATACAATCCGAATTGATTCTTGTCAAGGTCACGACTAAGTATCTGTAACGTATATACTTCATCTTTTTCAAAATCAATTACCGTATCCACCAATACCTGGTTTCTTATTTCCTGCGACAGGTTAGGAAAGGCAATACTATTCCTCGGACGATTCACAAATACAATACGATGCTTTCCTGCCGGAATCTGTGCCCATGCGGAAAGGTCAAATCCATTGATAGCAGGCGCCGTTAATACATGCGCATTACCGGGATATTCATAATTCAGGGGAGTGGTGCTATAAACTTTTCTGCCATACCTGTCAATGACATACTGCCCTTCTGAACTATTACCGGCGTTGATAGGACGCGAGGTACTGTACAATTGCCTGGTGGTCAGAAAATCTCCCATCACCCCGGCGTTCACCGGAATACCATTGGCATCTGTTTCAGGGTCCATCAGGAACGTAAAAAAAGAAGAAACCCCACCGCCCTGTAACACATCGGGTACAACAGCTACCGAATTGAATACCCTCATATAAGCCGTATCTGTGCCGGGATCCAGTTCCTTGTATTTATAACAACCAGCCAGGAGTAATACCATCGGCACTATAAAAAACAGGTATGTTATTCTATTGCTCATGAATCGCTTATTTATTGTGTTTGATAACAATTAACCGGGCTTTGGCGCCGGCTATTCCACCCACTAACGCCATCGTGTATACGCCGTTTTCGGCCGGTGGTTTCATATTGGGACTGGAGTACATCCGGTCGTTGGCGGTAAAAGTATTAATGCAGGTAACCGGGGTAATGTCCGTCAGTAAAATGCCCGGCGACTGGCCAGCAGCAGTATTATTCACCCAGATTTTAACCGGGAAGTAACTGATGTCTGGCCCATAGTCCGGGGTACCATCGGCCCTATATCCTATCGGGTTGGGCAGTGGATAAATGACGCTGCCATTTTTGGGAGGAACCACACCCGGCATCAGGTTACGGTATGCCGATGGGAAACGCAAGGTATCGGGATAAATATACTCGGGCAGAAAAAGCTGACCGTTGTTGGTGAAGGTGATGACTGGTTGTTCGTTGCAAAAGTTCATGAAGCGGCTCTGCCAGGCATAGGTAAATCTGAGTCGCCGGCGTTCTCCGTCTGTACCATCATCCGGCCCCAGCACCCCACTGGGATCAGCACCGGTTTTATAGATGGTATTGGTCATGTCGTTGGAAGTAAAAACCAGTTGTGTCTTTCCGGCTTTGTCCTGATACGCCCAGATTGTATTGTTGTCAAATGGATATACCTGGTGCGTGGTGGCTGCCAGCACATTGCCCGCTTCGTCCAGTGCCTGAATAGTATGACTACCCTGTATCACCGTATGATATATCGCAGGTACTGCTTTATCCCGGAAGATGTTGCCGATATAGTCCAGCGGACCTTCACTCATTGAATGGCCATCTATCTTTATCGTTATTTTCTTCCCTGGAATGGTATTCACGGCATTCAGGCGTGCATAGGTGAGATTAACACCCGGATCAAGGTCTGTGATAACCTGATAGGCGTTGGCCTTTCGCGATTCCCGGCCAGTGGCGCCTCCGCAGGTATAGTCGTAGGTAAACAGGCTGTTAATCACCATAATAGTATAAACTCCCCCTGGCTTAAAGGTGACCACCGGGGGCATAAAACCTTCCTGTGGTAATACACCAGGAATACAATAGTTGAATGCCGGGAGAATATTATCTGTTACCAGTTGCTTTTTAAAATCAACGATCCCTCCTGCTCCTGCAAATAATTTGAATTGATAAGCACCATAAGGTATTTCAACATATGCAGAAGAGGCCCCATTGGCAATCCCTTTCAACTGCGGATCTACGCTGGCGCCATCCGCAAACGTGAGTGATACAGGTCCTCCCAGATTGAATGCAGAATTGGGATCTCCCAGGTTCACGATGCGGATCTTAAAATTCTGAGGATTCACCGGCGGTGTATTGTTACGCGGAAAGCTCACTATTTTACCGGTAGGTAACAGGTAAAAATCCATGGGATTCACGGGATCATTTTTTATCAACGTGTCCTTAAACGTTACTTCACTATTCACACTCGGTATAGAAAGATAAGCTCCGCCGGATTTATCGAGCAATGCGGTGGGTATAGAAAAAGATGTTTTATTTTTCCAGATGCCATCCGGAAAGATCTGTTTGCCAATCGCTGAGATATTCAGCTCTTCCGTGGTGGTGCCTCTGGGCGCGGCGAGCACTATGTTATTCACCACTACGGACTGATCACGCTGACTGATATTGAATAAACGGATATTAGAGTTGGTAAGGTTGAGCAGGTTATCCTGCGGTATCACGGCTGATAATTTTGTTTTTGTACAGCCCATGTTTATACCTACACAAAACAGGAATAACAGATGCCATAAGCGATGTTGCAGATAACAGTACATGACGCTTTATTTTTAAGAATTATTTTTATAAGATTTTGTACGCAATACCCAATGAAAACTCCGAGCCTCGCTTGTACTGTCTGTATATATAAGTGCTGCCATGATATTGACCATTGTTGCCTGCATTGGTATATACCTGACGATAGTAGGGATCCAGCATATTTTTAGCAAACCCTTTCACCTGAAAATACTTGCCTAACTGTTGTGAAAACACGAAGTCGAGCATGGGTACCGGGCGGTCAAAAATATCGGGGGTACCGTCCAACTGCACTTGTACCAGTCTCGCTCCTACTATATTGAAGTTGCAGGATATATTGGTGAGTGTTTTAGGATTATTATAGTCCAATGCGGTATTGATGGAATAAGGTGCCTGTTCAAAAACCGGGCTGGTAGCAGGTGAACGGCGATCGTTAATCCGCGATGCTTCCAGTCGCTGCGGGCTCTTTTCAATCCGGCTCATGGCCAGCATAATGTTGGCATTAAAGAACAGGTATTTCAATGAAGGTGACAGGAAGCCCAGGTTGCGGCGCCATTCAAATTCTGTTCCGTATACCTGACCTTCATTGGGATCGTTCTGAAAATTAATTAGCGGAAACTCCGGTGATGTAGACAGACTTCCCTGAGATTTGTAGTTAAACACTTTCTGCAGCTGATGACGGATCGACTTCGAAAATGCAGAAACAGCCAGCACCTCATTCGGCGCGGTGAACCACTCCCAGCGGAAGTCCATACTGCGGGTAAGCTGATTTTGCAGACCAGGATTACCGCCTACTACCGCAAACTGGAATGGATCGAAGGAATAGATATTGGTGAGTTCACGTAATTCTGGTCTTGCCAAAGATGTACTGTAAGCCAGTCGTACGTTCATATTGTCCTTTACTGCATAAGTGATGTTGGCTGAATAATACGGTTTATAGTCTACCACATAATTTGAGAAAGGCCTATCAGTCACATTTTTGATGCTTACACCGGGCAAATTGGAGGCGAGGTCTAACAACGGCGGCAGGTATACCTGGTTCGTATCTACGGTGGCATTAATAACAGTAGATTCGAAACGCACGCCACCGGCTATACGTAACCGGGAGCCCACATGGGCATCGGTCATGAAATAAAAAGCTCTTGTTTCATAGGTACCGGTATAATTGTTGGGTGATTTTTTTATCTGGTATAAAAATCCTCCTACCCTGGGTTGCCCTTCCTCATCATAGGAAGAAGGCCCTTTCAGGCCGATATAGCGCGTAGAAACCAACTGATTGATATCTCCCTTCACGGCACCCAGCAAATTGCCTCCACCGCCTAAACTACTGCCCGGAAGGCCCAATATATTTTCCTGGTAGTCACGCTCCCGCCGCAGAAAGGCGCCACCTATCCGGATGATCTGCTGAAAGCCGCCTACCATAAAGGGTTGCGTCAGATCTGCCTTGGCATTGTAATTATCTTCATTCAGCTTCCTGTATTGGCGCCCGTTGGGATCGGCAATGATGGCACTCGAATAGTCATTGCCCAAACCATGCGTTAACCCCGTAACAAAAGCATAAGTATCTGAACCAATGCCGGCGCCATTCGGATTCATTTGTTGTACCGTTCTCAGCTGCGCATAGTTGCTCGAACGGAAATCAGGTTCATCCTGTATGGTTTTGGACGTGCTGAGATTATAGGTTAAACGGGGCGACCATTCTTTGTTCAGGAATTTATGTTCTCCCTGTATGTTGTAAGTATCAAAGGTGCGATAGGATAGTTTTAACTGGTTAATAATGTTGTATACCGGGAAATTAAGTCCTGTATTTTTCCACTGCCCTGTAAGGTTGCTGGCAATAGCTTCCGCGCCACGGCTGCCCACAAATTGAAATTGCAGCACATGACGGGGATTGAACTGGTAAGCCAGACCAATGAGTCCGCCGTAATTGATGGTACGTTTACCAGTATTCTCACTATAACCAATATAATGGCCAAGCCGCTGGTAAGCCGGTGAAATAAAATCAGGTATATGCAGCTGATTGAAGATCTTACTCGACCCGGTCACTACGCCCTGGTACAGGCTATACTGATTCCGTTCGCCATTGTAAATGTCTTCGTATCGCTGATAATAATTGGCGCTCAGGATAAGTCCCAACTTATGTCCGTTAAAAACTTTGTAGGAGTTTCCAAATGAAATGCTGTACAACTGATTCGGACTTGCCTTTTTATAGCTGGTCGTCAGCACCGGGTCGATCCCCTGCATGATGCTGTTGATCCGCATGGACTCCTTCGCCAATGCAGGGTTATTGCGGCTCTGGATAAACACTTCCTGCATCTGAATCAAACCACCCGGATACTGATTCGACAGTTGCAGGAAATCAGGCGTGAGCGAATGCGTTTTTACCTTTTGTCCCCAGAAGCCAACGTTATCATTATAGAAGCCGTTATACTGCCCATTAAGACCGATGTTCGTATTAAATCCTACCTGGGCGGTTACCTCTAGTGTTTGTTTCGTAGGGACTGATTTCGTTTTCAATTCAACGATACCAGCGGCTGCATCGGCGGCCCTGTCGGGAGACAGTGTTTTATATACAGTGATATTATCCAGCAAACCGGCCGGAATCAGGTCGAGCGGAACCGTGCTGCGATCGGGGTCCGATGAAGAGAGCCTCGCTCCATTCAGCTCGGCAATAACGCTTCGGTCGCCGAGTCCACGTATGGCCACATACTTATCGTCTGTGATCGATACCCCGGTAACCCTTTGCAACGCCTGCGTAGTGGTGATGCTGGCCGTTCTTTCTATCTGCTGCGCAGAAATACCATCTGAAATCACCGCTGCTTTTCTCCGCTCGGCGAGCAGGGAAGCATCTGTATTATGGTTTCTGATCGCAGAAACCGTTACTTCACTGAGCCTGTTTTTAGACTGTACGAGCTTAATGGCCAGGAAGGCGCTACTACTGGCCACCACTTCCTGCCGGTCATATCCCACATGACTTATGACTATCCGCGTATTGGCAGCGCCATTGCTGAGACTGAACATTCCTTTTTCATTGGTAGCAGTCCCCTTATTGGAATTACCAATAGTGATGGTAGTACCTGGTAAAGGATCTCCATTTTCCGCATCGGTGACAAGGCCATGAATGTTAGTTGAACTGCCTTCTTCAAAGGTGCTTTTCGGTTCGCTTTTTTTGTCGATTCTCAGGATGATCTTAACGGGTGAAAAGATGCTATATTCAATATTGGCTTGTACGCGAATCGCGTCCAGTACATCTTGCAGGGAAACAGACTGCGCTTTGAACTTTATTGTTACGGGTAATTTTTCTATGACATCTTTACCATAGGAAAAGCGTATATCCGTTTGCGTTTCAATCGCCTTTGCCAATTCACCTACTGTCAGTTGTGTTTTTTGAAGGCGAATCTTTTGCTGCGTCTGTGCCTGCATCCGCACCATGAACATTACCGAAAAGAGCAGGAGAACAAAATGCCTGATAAATTTTCTGTGCCGCATTATAATTATTTCTACAGTTTATATTGTTGGATTTGTTTACAGGAATCTTTTAATAAATAGTGATGTGTTGTCCGGTCATTTTGTAATTGTTTCCCAATGTTTGAGAAAGCAGACGCATTACATCCTGAATAGATAAGTTGGTTTCGAAATGCATGGTGACCTTTTCTGCATTCCATTTATTACCGGCTATGGTCACCGGCATTTTATACCATTGGCTGATAGTTTGTAACATTTCCGGTAAGGGAGTTTGATCGAAATAAAAATCACCGTTCCACCAGCTACAGATGCTGGCTGCATTGACGCTATCTACGGTTCCTACAGGATCGGCCTGCGATACATCTACGCTCAGCCGCTTGTTCATGGTAAGTTCTGTCAGTTGGCGCCCTTTATAGGCCACAGCGACCTTACCCGTTTTCACCACTACGGTGGGATGTTGATGGGAAAGCGTATTCACTTCAAAGGAGGTACCCAATACGCGGGTTTGCAGTTCCCCTGACGCTACATAAAAAGCCTTGCTCTCGTCAGGTTTTACATCGAAAAATACGCGGCCCGTTACTTTTACTTTCCGGTCCGACTGATTGTAATTGTCAGGCACCTCTATTACAGATCCAGGGAATAAACAGGCATCTGATCCATCCGGTAATTTATAATGCAGTGCACTACCCTCTTTGGCGATGATGGAAGCATAGACGGGCGTTCTCTCCTGATGCCTTCCGGCGATATATTTAATGATACCTGCTGCCATCAATAAAAAGAGCAGCGAGGCGGCGATCCGCAGGAGAGGCTTTTGTCTGAATAGGGCAACCATACCGCGTTTACGGACAGGTGCTTCCTCCACACCAATGCCTGCCATGATGTTCTTCCAAAAATATTGGGTCAGCTCTTCTCTTTTTAAAGGAGTCAGATCAGCTGCCTCGGCTGTTGGACGATCGAGCCAGTCCTCAATCCGTTTCTTTTCTTCCTTTGATGCGTTACCCGCGAGGTATTTGTCGATTAAAATCTCCAGTTCAGATAGTTTCATATAGCTATGCTTACATACAAGCGTACAAAACGCAGCATTTTAACTATCCGGGGTGTATTACGAAATTGTTAACAAGGGTAAAGCGACATAAAAATCAGAGTTGACTAAAGAGTATGGCGGTCAGGATAGCTTCTCCCAGACCCACTTTCATCTTCTTAATAGCCGTATTAAGCTGGTTGCGCACACTTTGTTCTGAGAGCTGTAGTTGTAGTGAAATTTCCCTGATCGTAAGGTTTTGTTCCCGGGCCATTTTGAAGATTTCTTTCATTCTTTTAGGCAACTTTTCTTCTTCCCTCTTCACCAGCAGATCTATTTCCTGCGCTTCCATCGGTGTGAGGGTTTCCTCAAATGCCGGCAGTATAGTGTTGATAAGGATTTCCTGCTTTTCACGGGCTTTTATGGATCTGGAAATAAAAGAGAGGAGTTCGTAACGGGCAATACTGAACAGATAGGCTTCTACGGATGTTTGTATGATAATCTGGTTACGTTTCAGCCAGAATGAGATGAAGATATTCTGGATGAGATCTTTGGCGTCATCTTCGGAATTGAGCTTCTTGTAGGCGTATAAATAAAGTCTTTCCCAGTACTTTTTGAACAAAAGGTTGAACGCTTGTACGTCATCCTGTTTCATTTGACGGAACACTTCAATTTCCTGATCAGCATTCATAAAAGCCTGGGTTTTGACAAACAAAGGTAGGAATGCGATATAGATGTGGGAAGACGTGAATCTTATGTTATTATTAATTTTAGTGATTACTCCTACCTGGAAACAGGTAGCAGGATGACCATATGCTATCTTAATTCGTATTCAACACCATTACCCTTCAAATCTGCCACCCTAAAGAAATTGAGTCGCTCAAGCAATTTTATTGCGCGCTCATTTTGTTGCGCTGTTCATTTAAATCAACACTATAGTTTGCATTTACAGAGGGGCAAAAGTTATTCACAATTAACTCAGGCCACAACCTGACACCTTAATAAGCTGCTTGATGTCTTTAATACAGATCTTCCTGCTATGTGATGTTAAAATACCGGCAGCTTTAAACTCTGTTAGAAATCTAACAATATTCTCCTTACCGGTACCTACCATATTTGCCAGATCGCTACGGGAAAGATTAATCATAATATCTTCCCCTGCAACTGTTTCCTGTTTAAATTTTTCACGCAAAACAATTAATGTGATTGCAAGTCTCTCTTTAACAGAACGCTGTGCAAATACAGAAATGCTATTTGCCAATACGGTGAATTCATGACTCAGAGCTTTGAGTAATCTACGCGGCAACACGGTGGATCTTCCCATAATAGTCATAAAATCTTCTTTGGGTATGAATGCAATGACACTTTCTTCTAATGTAGCAGCAGAGTCAGGATAACGCTCATCGGCCAAAATAGCGTGATATCCGATTAATTCCCCTGCATTGGCAACGTATATAATCTGTTCCCTGCCAGTTTGATCAACCTGGTATTTTTTAACCTTACCTTTTTTTACAAAGAAAATACCGGAAGCAACAGCTCCCTCTCTAAATATAACTTCTCCTTTCCCATATCGTTGCTCCTGCATGTGGGAATAAAGATCGGCACATTCATCCTCCGGTAGATTAGTCAGAATGGACTGAGATTTAAAATTCCACTTATAAATAGGAAACAGACCGTCTAAACTCATAATAATTGACGCATTGGGCTAAAAAGTGATTTTTTGCAGGTTTTTAATTGAAAAGTATCAATGAAACCAAATGCCATCAAAGGTACCTTTGCAATATGAAAATATCAACTATTTCTCGGCCGAGAATCAATTTCACAAATAATCATGAGTGGATTGATTTAAACGGAAGCGTTGGGTTTGTAGGTGTTTCTGCACACAGACTAAAAGGAATTAAAAATATAGTTAATATAATATGGTATAATCCGAAAGGCATCATTGATAAAGGAACCATTATTGCTGAGATCTATACCGGTGACCAAATTATACCTATACATGCTCCTCTTGGTTGTAAATATCTTGGCCGGAATCAAAAATTATCCGGGAATCTAAATCTTATATTAGAAAGTCCGCAAGACAATGGCTGGGTATTTTTCGTGACCCCACTTAAATTCCACAACCAGGACCCGCTTCTTTCACCTGAAAACTATCAGAAATTAGTCCGATCCAAAGTTCCCAATTGATTATTTAATCATAATGCGAAACACCTTGGTGAAACTTAACGGATAGTATTAGCGGGCATCTTACCTCTCAAATGTAGTACCGAGCATTGAAGCTGTTGCCGCTTCGTCCTTATCTGCATCAGAAATGCATTTATCAGGCATATAYATGAAGATCAGAAGAAAATATTGTGATGAAGAAATCTAATTTTATTACCGGCATTTTGGGAAATAAATGCCCTCGTTGCAGAAAAGGAAAATTGTTTAAAAATGATAATCCATATGAGCTGAAGAAGGTCCTGGATATGTACGATAAC
>NZ_JBFTSK010000010.1:0-185224 GCF_056399985.1 Chitinophaga sp. 01L420 | reverse complement strand
AGTTACGATACGAAACCTGCAGCTAAAAATAAAGGTGCTTATGATTTTGTGCAGGTATTTGCACTTACACAATCTGAGCTGGAAAAACTGGTGAAGGTGCATGTGGCATCTGGTAAACCGGATTGTATTTTCTGGGCCTGTTATCCTAAAGGCAGCGGTAGTATTAAAAGCGATATTAAGCGGGAAACGGTATGGACAGCTTTTGAAGCAGTTGGGCTGGAGGCCGTAACGAGTGTGTCTATAGATGATACCTGGACTGCGTTAAGAGCAAGGCCCATCAACAGATAGTGTTTGTTCGGAATCGGACATATTATGTGCTATTTACGGGCATTCGCCCGGTGCGGAATTATTGTAAAGCGTTGGTAATCAAAAGACTTCCTTTCCGGCATTTATTTGGAGCAACCAACCTTCAGTTGATGTGTCTATACAAGGAACTTCTATAATTCGCACTATGTTTAAAAATTATTTCAGGATAGCATTACGTAATTTATGGAGAAACAAAGGGTTTTCAGCGATTACGATTTTCGGGTTGGCTATAGGCATGGCTACCTGTTTGCTGATCACCTTATTTGTAACAGATGAATTGAGTTACGATAAATTTAATGAGAAGGCTAATCGCATTTTTCGTGTGGATGCAGATTTTTTTGTGAATGGCAATGCTTTTAAGGAAAGATATTCACCCAGTCAGTTGGGACCGGTATTAATGCAGGATTATCCACAGGTGGAGAATTATGTACGTTTCTTTCAGCAAGGTAATATAATGGTAAGAAAGGGTACTTCCACGCTGTTAGAAAATAACGCCAGTTTTGCAGATTCTTCGTTGTTTGATGTATTTACCCTGCCTATGATTGCGGGTGATCCTAAAACCGCGTTAACGCAGCCACATTCTATTGTGATTTCTGAACGCATGGCACTCAAATATTTTAACAGCACTGATGTATTAGGGAAAACTTTATTGACAGATAATGTGAATACCTACCAGGTAACCGGGGTAATAAAAGATGTGCCTGACCAGTCGCATCTGCACTTTGATTTTATCCGCGCTATGTCTGAACTGGAGGACAGTCGCAGTGCGCAGTGGATGGCAGATAACTACACCACCTATATACTGATGCGGCCGGGAGGAAGCAGTGGGCAACTGGAAGGGTATCTGAAGGGAGCTACTCAAAAATATATGGAGAGTTCTCTGAAAAAAATGACGGGTAGTACTATTGCGGATGTTGAAAAGAACGGTGGCCATTTTGGATATGTGGCGTTACCTCTTTCCAAAATTCATTTGCATTCTCCTTTGTCCAGCGAGGTGGAGCCTTCCGGGAATATTCAATATGTGTATATTTTTATTGCAGTAGCTATCATCATTTTGCTGATAGCCTGTGTAAATTTTATGAACCTCTCTACAGCCCGTTCTGCCGGACGTTCCAAAGAGGTAGGGGTGAGGAAGGTACTGGGTTCCCAGCGGTCATCACTGATTTTTCAGTTCCTGACGGAGTCAACACTGACCAGCTTTTTCGCCTTGTTACTGGCTGTCGCTATTGCCATATTGCTGTTACCATTCCTGAATCAGTTATCAGACAAGCATATGATGTTGAAGACAACATATCTGATCTGGATGATTCCTTTTTTAGTAGTGACAGCTGCGGCAATAGGTTTGCTGGCGGGGAGCTATCCGGCATTTTTCCTGTCTGGTTTTGAACCGATGAAGGTGTTGAAAGGTAAGCTGTCAGGTGGTTTTAAAGGGAGTTGGTTGAGAAATAGTCTGGTGGTATTTCAGTTTACCGCTGCTATTTTACTGATAGTGGGTACGTTGGTTATCAAAAACCAGTTAGATTTTATCCGCAATAAAAAACTCGGATATAATAAAGAGCAAATGCTGGTATTAGGAAATACTGCTGCGCTATGGACACATGCCAAAAGCTTCCGGCAGGAAGTACTGACGATTCCAGGGGTGGAAGCAGGTACGATGACGGCTTCGCTGCCTACCGATGTGGCAATAAATACCAGTATTTATTCCAGGGATGCCGGAAATAGTAACGGACAGGTAATGGGAATAAATGACTGGTATGTGGATGCGGATTACATTCCCACTATGGGTATGCAGATGGCTGCCGGCAGAAATTTCTCGCCAGACATGCCTTCTGATACTACTGCGTTCCTGTTAAATGAAACCGCTGCAAAATTGATGGGTTTTACAGATGTGAATGATAAGTACCTGTATGATAATAACAATGGTAAGGCACAGATAAAGCTGATCGGTATTGTGAAAGATTTCAATACCGGATCTTTAAAAAATAGAATACCGCCCCTGGTGTTTCGTCTGGGTGAATATCGTCGTAAAATGATATTCCGGGTGCGCACCGCCAATATTCAGCAGGTGATTGCACAGATCAAAAGTAAATATGAGGCACAGGAGGGTATGAGCGGACAGCCTTTTGTATATTCTTTCCTGGATGATGATTTTAACCGGTTGTATGTAGCTGAGCAGCGCACTGGTAAGATCTTTATTTCCTTTGCCGTGCTGGCAGTGTTGATTGCTTCCTTAGGGGTGTTTGGGCTGATTACTTATGCCGCGGAACAGCGTACCCGGGAAATAGGTATCCGCAAGGTGCTGGGCGCCTCAGTAACCGGTATTGTAACGCTGTTATCAAAAGATTTTCTGAAACTGGTATTACTGGCCATCGTTATTGCTACACCGCTTGCCTGGTTTATGATGAACCGGTGGTTGCAGGACTTTGCTTACCGCGTGCAGATCAGCTGGACCGTATTTGTATCGGCAGCCTTTATTGCTATCCTGATAACGATGTTAACAGTGAGTTACCGGGCTATCCGGGCAGCAGTGGCCAACCCGGTCAACAGTCTGAAAGCAGAATAGCTAAATAGCCAGCGGAAGCTCCAGGTAAAAGGAGCTTCCGCCATGTTTATTATTTTCAAACCAGATCTGTCCCTGTTGTGCAGTGGTATACTCTTTACAGAGAAACAGGCCCAACCCGATTCCTTTCTCGTTGTCGGTGCCGAAGGTAGAGCGTACTTTCAAAGAAAACATATCTACCTGCCTGGAGGCGTCAATGCCTGCGCCGCTGTCTTTCACCTCAATTAAACATTTATCACCCTTTCTGCTGGTGGTAATAAAAATAGAGCCGCCCGCCGGTGTAAATTTGGCCGCATTACCTACCAGGTTACGGACAATCAGTTGCAACATGTTTATGTCTGCCATTACTTTAATAGAGGCGTCTATATTGGTGTCCAGGCTGATTTTCTTTTTGGCTACGGCCATTTTATTAATTTTCAGAATGGGCAGTATGGCTGCCGCTACATCTACCGGAACGAGGTTTACATTGAGTCCATCCATTTGTGTTTTGGACCATACGAGTATATTATACAACATCTCCTGTGTACTGTTTACCACATATAGTAGCTCCGTTTCTATCTGTATTTTGTTTTGAGGGTCAATTTCTATTTCCCGCATCAGCTGAAGATAGGATTGGATAGATGCCAGCGGGTTGCGGAGGTCATGGGAGATGAGCGAGAAAAGCTTGCTTTTCTCTGTATTCATGGTTTCCAGCGAACGGGTTTTTTCTTCTCCCTGCTTCTTTTCCTTGGTGTAGGCAGTCTTCAGGTAAATGGTGCCTACGAAAATAACGACCACATTAATAATGTAGGTGGGGGTCATATCTGCAAAGATGTCTTCCCTTGTTTTGTAGACTTGTTGAATTGCCAGGGGATGATAATACTCATAAGCGATCAATCCCAGTACAGTAAAGAGGTTGAGGCCTATCCACCAGTAATATTGTTTAGCCGGTGAAATCAGCATGGTCAGGAAGAAGGCTAGTGTAAAGGATAACAGGGAGGCGCCTTCTATACCGCCACTGTAGAAGTAGTTGATGGCAAATGCCACGTTAATCATGATCACAGAAATGGCGATGCATAGATTTACCATCTTCCGGTATCTTGATAAATAATAAATACCGGCAAATGCCAGTACCAGGATAGAAAAAATAAACGAGGTAACTGTGAGCCCCGTTATGTAGTTGTAAGGAACATTAATGGCAATAATGATGAGGGCAATTGCGCAAATGGCATTAAAGATGCGGTTTTCCAAGGTAAACTGCTGAGGGTCTCCTACGATAAAGTGTGAAAGTGTTTTCACTCGTTGTGATAGATTTCGGGTACCGGTTGTTGACATATGACGAATTTAAGCAAAAACAACTGCTAAGTACGTGAAAGTACTCTCTCAGGGCAAAATCATATTATTGTAATCTCATATTTTTTTTCGGTATTCTTCTTACAATTTGATTTTTTTTCAAAAAGATAAGCAGTACAGCCAAAATGTAATTCAGATCGTTATGAAAAGCAATATCCGCGCCATTGGTGAATAATTTGCAGGCCAATAATGATCCCCGTTTACCCAAATTCGGAGACAAGGCGGGAGATGGTTTATATCACGGACAGGCGTATGGGGTGATCAACACTAATTTTTCCTCTATGTCGTTGCTGGGTGCCGCCATGCGTAAGCCGGAATCGCCGGTATATTTTTATACCGTTGCGGAAGTACAGTTTGCGCTGGCCGAGGCGGTGAAGTTAACCTGGATACCTGGTACCGACGCAGATGCTGAATTGTATTACCTGGCAGGCATTAAAGCATCGATGCAGCAGTTTGGGGTATACACCGATGCGGCCTATGCCGCCTGTATTACCTCGCCCGGGGTGGTATACAGTCCTGCTAAAGCGTTGGAGCTGATAGGTACGCAGAAGTGGGTAGCACTTTTCCTGAATGGATGGGAAGCCTGGTATGAATGGAGGAGAACCGGGTTCCCGAAATTATTGCCGCCGGCGAATGCACAAACCCGTGACGGACAAATACCCCGCAGGCATGGGTATCCGTCCGGGGAGGCGCTGCTGAACAAGCAGCATTATGATGAGGCAGTACAGCGCATTGGCGGGCCGGATGATCTGAGCAGCCGGGTTGGGTGGGATAAGCAGTAGAAATAGCTTTTAGCCATTAGCTTTTAGCTTTTAGAAAAAATGCAGCGAAGATGAGCCTTTACGCTTCTCTTTTCGCTGCATTTTTTCTAAAAGCTAAAAGCTAATGGCCAAAAGCTAAAAGATTATCATTATTTTTCGTCCGCGGGAAGTTATAAAGGTATCCACCCACTTTTTAATATGCGCGAACAAATGTTGAGTGATGGAGATTTATTACAGCTTATAAAAAGAGATGATACAGCTGCTTTTGAATCGATTTATGATAAATATTGGCAGGCCCTTTATTTAAAGGCTTGTCAGCGCGTGGATAAAGATGAGGCGAAGGATATGGTGCAGGAGGTGATGATTACTTTATGGAGAAGGAGAAATGATATCACCGTACAGCAGGAAGGAGATCTTGGCCGATATCTCTTTACAGCTATCCGCTACCGGGTGATCAGCTATTATGCTTTTAGTGCCGCAGAAATTAAGAAGGCCGGTTTTTTTGATCATTTCGATGAGCATATTGCCACAGATACGCTGGAAACCAAAGAGCTGCAAGCTCGCATAGATAAAGAAATTGGCCGGCTGCCGGCCAGAATGCAACAGATATTCCGCCTGAGCCGGGAAGATGATTACACCATTGCCGACATTGCAAGAACACTTAACATATCAGAGCAAACCGTGAAGAACCAGCTGACAGATGCCTTAAAAAGGCTGCGCATCTCTCTTAAAGCCTCTTCTACAGGAGAATGGACCCTGGTATTGGTATACCTGTTCATTCATTTACATAATACTAAGTAGTCCGTACAACCAAGCGGCCTACACAGTTACTATACTTTCCCTTTTTAATAGGTGTCACTCCTGCTATAGGAGCAGCTACGTATTGTCGATAGTACAGCTTCTCCCGGAGGGAAAATTATTTTCAGATTTTTTTATACAGACTAGTACCGAACATTATTTTTTCAGATAAGTAATAAAATCGCGCGCAGTGGAAGTCAGCAAAATCAGGCAACTCTTCAAGAAGTATATGCTGGGTCATACCTCCGGGGAAGAAAACCAGGTGATCGATCACTGGTATCAGTCGTTCGATGATACCATGCTCCCGGAAATGGATGAAGCAGAAGAGGCCCGCGTAAGGCAGGAAATCTGGGGTGGTATCCAACCCCAAATTGTAGTAGCTAAAACGTTTTATCTCACTCCCCGCCGCCTGATAAAGGTCGCCGCCGCCGTATTACTAGTGGCAGGAACCGGCGCCGCCTGGTGGATACTACACCGTACCACGGTTCCCACTTATACCACCTATATCACCCGTAACGGGGAAAGGATCAGCATTCACCTGAGCGATGGATCCACTGTAGCATTAAATGCCGGCTCCACCATCCGCATACCGGATGATTTATCCAGAACAAGAAAGCTGGAACTGGTAGACGGAGAAGTGTTTTTTGACGTACACACCAACCCCAACATACCCTTCACGGTAGAAAGTGGTCCGCTCCGCACCACCGTATTGGGTACCGCTTTTAACATCGCCGCCTATAAAGGCATACATACCCTCAGCATCGGCGTCATATCCGGTAAAGTAAGCGTGGCTGCCAACAACGACAATATCCAGGTGCTGGAACAAGACCAGGAGCTGGTATATAACAAAGACAACGGGCACATGAAAGTATCAACGGTAGACGAGAGCTTACCCGGATGGAAAGAGGGCAGACTGATATTCAATGATGTATCCTTTAATGATATGGCCGTGCTGATGGAAAAGAGTTTTGGCATCACCATTACCACCACAGCAGAACACGTAAAAGCAACCAGATATACCACGGAATTGCCAACAGGTATGGACCCGCAGAAAGCAGCGCAGGTGCTGGCGGCGATCCATCACCTGAAAGTACGATCTATAGACAAGCACACTGTTATTTACGAATAATAAAACAATGTATCACCAAAGCTAATCGCTTACAAACACTACGTACTAATGCCACGTAAATGGAACCTTTCATTAATGTTAACAATTAATGCCTAACCACGTATGAAGAAAATTGTAGAAAATTTCAAAAAACGATTGCTGGCAGTCGTTTTGATCCTCATCTGTGCCCCAGCCTATGCCGGACAGGGTCAAATACTGCAGGAAACCAGCGTAACGATTGCATTGAAAGGCGGTAGCCTGGAATCAGCGCTGAAAGAACTGCATCGCCGCACTAAAATTACTTTTGCCTATGACCGGCAACTGATCAGTGCTTATAAAGTAGAACGCCTCTCTTTCACCAACGAAAGACTGGACTATGTGCTGGCAAAAATATTACAGCATAAATCCCTCGGATTTGCAGAAGTGAATGATATTGTGGTGATCAGCAAACTGACTACTCCTGCCGCCACCACCGCTGCCCGAAAGGATGCGGTGGTTTCGGGTGTTATCCGCGATGAAAACGGCAAGCCTTTACCCGGTGTAAGCGTAGCCGTTAGAGGACAAAGTACCATGACCACCACGGATGCCGAAGGCCAGTATAAGATCATCGTAAAATCTGCGGCAGACGTATTGTCTTTCAGTTTTATCGGCTATGAAACCGTAGAAGCACCGGTGGGAAGTCAGTCTACCATCAACGCGCAACTGAAACTGTCCAGCAAATCACTGGGTGAAGTAGCGGTAGTAGGTTTTGGCACCCAGCGCAAAGTAAGCCTGGTAGGTGCACAGTCGACCATTAAACCATCTGAATTCAAGCAGCCCGCATCAGATATTTCCACTATGCTGGCAGGCCGTATTTCCGGTGTTATTGGTGTGCAACGTTCCGGCGAACCGGGAAAGAGTGGCGCCGATATCTGGATCCGCGGTATTGCTACTTTTGGTAATGGCAACAAAGCCACACCACTGGTATTGGTAGATGGTGTGGAAAGAGCCATCAATAATATTTCTCCGGAAGACATTGAATCCTTCACCATTTTAAAAGACGCCGCAGGAACCGCTGTATATGGTGTTCGTGGAGCCAATGGCGTGATATTGCTGAAAACAAAGACCGGTAAAATAGGCAAACCACAAATCTATTTTGATTACAATGAAGGCGTTAACTCATTTACCAAAAGACCGGAAATGCTTGATGGCGTTACCTACATGAACCTGGCCAATGAAGCTGCCACTACACGTAATCAAAACCCTATCTATTCCCAGGAGAAAATTGATAAAACAAAGGCTGGCGCAGATCTGCTGCTGTACCCGGATGTAAACTGGATGGATGCCGTATTCAATAAATACGGTCATACCCGCAGTGCTAATCTGAATGCCAGCGGTGGCGTGGAAAATGCCCAATACTATGTATCACTGGGCTACTTCAATGAAAGTGGTTTCCTGAAAACAGATGAGTTGGCGAAGTATAATTCTTCCTTAAAATATAACCGCTATAATTTTACCTCTAACCTGAATCTGAAAGTTACCAAAACAACCAAACTGGATGTAGGTTTGCAGGGCTACTTTTCCAATGGTAATTATCCTGGTGTAGCCAGTCATGATATTTTCCAGAGTGCCATGGATGCCTCGCCGGTAGCGTATCCTATTATGTATCCGGGCAACCTGGTACCAGGACAATCCGCCAACGGTGGTTTCCGCAACCCTTATGCAGACCTTACCCGCAGAGGATACCGCAATGAATTTAAGAACCAGCTGTATTCCAATATCAGGGCTACACAGGATTTGAAAATCATTACGCCAGGTTTATCTGCCACCGCCATGTTTGCCTTTGATACCTACAACCAAAACTTTATTGTACGGTCAAAAAGAGAAGACACTTATTATCCGGATATGAATAATCCGTATAAACCGGATGGCTCGCTCAACCTGGTGAAAACATATACCGGAGATGATTACCTGGGATTTGATAAATTAGATGGCGACCGTCAGACTACCCGGCAGTTTTATACAGAAGCTGCTGTCAATTATGACCGCGGTTTTGGAAAGCATCATGTAACCGGCCTCGGTTTATTTTACACCAGTGATAAGAGTAATACGCTTGCCGGAGATTTTATTGGTTCTATTCCGGAGCGTTACCTGGGCCTGGCGGGTAAAGTCGCTTATTCCTATGATGACCGCTATTTTGCAGAGTTTAATTTCGGCTATAACGGATCTGAATTGTTTGCACCAAAAAACCGTTTTGGTTTCTTCCCTGCCATTGGTTTGGCCTGGGTAGCCTCTAATGAGCACTTTTTTGCACCACTTAAAGATGCGGTTTCTTTCCTGAAATTCCGTTACTCCAATGGTAACACCGGTTTGGGTAGTGCGGCAGAAAGGTTCCTGTATATCACCAATCTGAATTCAAATGATAACAGGTACAAATACGGAACCGGCTTTGTGGATAATGGCGCAGGCATCAGCATTAACCGTTATGCCACAGATGTGCGCTGGTCAGTATCCAACAAACAGGATCTGGGCATTGAGCTGGTAACATTGGGGGATCGTTTGAGAATTAATGTAGATATATTTAAAGAACATCGTTCCGGCATCTTCCTGCAAAGAGCGTCCAATGTATCTTTCATGGGATTGGAAAATCAGCAGTATGGTAACCTCGGTATCGTAGATAATAAAGGACTGGATGCAAATCTGGAATACCGGATGCGGATAGGACAGGTAGATATCAACGTACGTGGTAATATCACCTGGAATAAAGATAAGCTGATAGAAGATGACCGTCCGCCACAGCTGTATCCATGGATGGAGCATCGCGGCAACAATGTGAATGCCCGCTATGGCTATATCGCAGAAGGATTGTTTGTTGATCAGGGACAAATTGATAAAAGCGCCGTACCTGGTGATAAGTCACAGGTAAAACCCGGAGATATCAAGTACAAAGATTTGAATGGTGATGGACTCATCAACTCCGCGGATATTACCAAAATTGGTCGTGGCGACGTACCTGCTATGGTATATGGTTTCGGAATGGACCTGGCTTATAAAGGTTTCAGTTTCGGCTTTTTATTCCAGGGTGTTTCCAATGCAGACCGCCTGTTGGCAGGTAGTGCCATCATTCCTTTCAACGGAGGAGGTGGTGTTACCAATGCTTATAGTATTGCTACCGACAGATGGACCGTAGATAACCCAAGTCAGGATGTATTTTATCCCAGGCTGGCATATGGTGAAGCAGAGAATAAAAATAACACACAAGCCAGCAGCTGGTGGGTAAAAGATGTGAGCTTCATCCGCCTGAAACAGGTACAGCTGGCCTATAACCTTCCTGCGCACCTGTTACAACGTATTGGTATCCGGAATTCTTCCATTTACCTGCAGGGGATCAACCTGCTCACTTTCAGCAAGTTTAAGTTATGGGATCCTGAACTGAATACAGACAACGGGTCTTCTTACCCAAGCGTAAAGACCATCTCATTGGGGGCTAACTTAAGGTTTTAATCAAACAAGCAACTGATCATGAAAAAGCTATTATATATTTTCCTGGCCATAGGGTTATTATCTTCCTGTAAGAAATTCCTGGACCAGGTACCGGATGACCGGTTAACCATTGATGAAACATTCAGGACCTGGTCCACCGCACAACGATTCCTGGACAATGTATACAGCAGGATTCCGGATGAATTCGGACAACGTAATCCCGGTGATAATACCAACCGTGGATTATGGACGGGTGGCTGCGATGAGGCAGATTACGTATGGGGATTTGTGCAGTCGAATGATGTAAATATTGGTAACTGGGATGCCAAATCCGGTTTTGTTGGTGACTACTGGAGAAACTTTTACAAAGGTATCAGAGCAGCCAGTGTTTTTATAGATAACGCGGATAAAATTACTGACTTAAGCCCGGATCTGAAAGACCAGGCCAAGGCGCAGGCCAGGGCACTGCGTGCCATGTATTATTTCTACCTGATGCGTATATACGGTCCCGTTGTATTGATGGGGGAGAAGCCGGTATCGGTAGACACAACACTGCAAATTCCGCGTAATTCGTTCGAGGAATGTGTCAACTATGTRAGTGATGAATTACTGAAGGCAGCAGCCGTGTTRCCCAAAGAATATTCTTCTACTACCGTAGGTCATATTACCAAAGGTATTGCGCTGGCTTTCAGGGCCAATGCCATGATGTATGGTGCCAGCCCGCTCTTTAACGGTAATACAGATATGGCGGCGTTGAGGAATAAAGATGGTAAGCAACTGATTGGTCAGTCGGTAGATCCGCAGAAATGGAAAGATGCTACTGCTGCCTATAAAGCTTTCCTGGATGAATTTGTACCGGGTACTTATAAATTGTATACCAGGACGTATGCTAACAATGAAAAGAATGCTTATCTCGATTGCCGGGATGTATTCCTGAATGACTGGAATGAAGAAGTGATTTTTGCCCGTCCGGATAATTCCCTGAACTCCCGTCAGTATGAAATGACACCTTATCATAGTGGTGAGAATTCGAGAGATGTGAGAGGCAGTGGCGGTTTGGGTGCCACGCAGAATATGGTCGATGCCTTTTTTACAAAGAATGGCCGCAGTATTGACGATCCGCTTTCCGGATATGTAAAAACGGGGTATTCAGATTTTAAGGCGCCGAACGATAAAGTGAGTGCCAGCATTTATAATCAGTGGGTAGGCCGTGAGCCAAGGTTTTATGTAAATATCACTTATGATGGCAGCCATTGGTTAAACAGGAATTATCCGGACCTGATTACGCGGTTATATAGTACCGGTAATTCCGGTAAGAGAACAGGGGGGAATGATTATACCCCTACCGGTTATATTGTGCGCAAAGCCATGGGCCTGGATAAATGGGATGTAGGTGGTCGTACGCTGATGCTGATCCGTTTGGCCGAAATATACCTGAGCTACGCGGAGTGCGTGAATGAATCTGATCCGGGTAGTGCCGAAGCATTGAAGTATGTAAACCTGATCAGGGAAAGAGCGGGTATTCCTTTGTATGGTTCAGCTGAATTACCGGCACCCGCCGGACAGGCAGCCATGCGCGAAGCCATCCGCAAAGAACGCCGGGTGGAACTGGCCTTTGAAAACAATCGTTTCTTTGATGTGCGCAGGTGGAAGATCGCAGAGCAAACAGAGAATGGACCTATCTATGGTTTGAACATCAGTGCCGATCTGCCTGATTTCTTAAAAGTAGTGCCTTTCGAAACACGTGTATTCAGCAAGCGACATTACCTGTTCCCGATCCCTTCTGATGATGTGGACAATGACAGACAACTGATCCAGAATTTAGGCTGGTAAAATATTTTGAATTACGAATTAGGAATTACGAATTACGGATTTGTGGGGAGATATCCGCGTTTACCATCTACCCACAAATCCGTAATTCGTAATTCCTAATTCGTAATTCTTCCTTTAACCCGATCATATGAGCAAGATTACCTGTATACTTTTTGCTACGCTGTTATTGCACAGCAACTGTTCCAAAAGCACTACAAAAGAAGATCCGGTAGGCCCGGCGCCGGTGCAGGGAGTATCTTTTACTATTAAAGATGCCAGTACCGCCTATAATACGTTTAACCAGTATTTCTACAGTACCAATGATAAACTGTATTACGCCAATACAGAGAAGAAAGATATCGGTGCTATCTGGACCCAGGCTATCTACTGGGACATGGCGATGAATGTATATAAGCGTACTAAGGATGCAGCAGACCTTAAACGGGTTACTGATATATACGAAGGTGGTTACAACCACTATGATAAATACAACTGGAACAACACCCGGGAGTGGTTTATTTATGATGATATCATGTGGTGGGTAATATCCCTGGCCAGGGCACATCAGCTCACCGGTACCAAAGAATACCTGGATTTTTCTGTGTCCGGTTTCAAACGGGTATGGGATGGTTCCTATGATCCGGTGAAGGGAGGCATGTTCTGGGATTTTAATCACAGTGGAAAAAATTCCTGCATCAATTTTCCTACCGTCATAGCTGCCATGACGCTCTATAAAATTACTGGTGATGACAGCTATTTACAGAAAGCGAAAGACGTGTACAACTGGGGTATGAATAACCTGTTTGATCCCAATACCGGCAGGGTTGCCGATAACAATGTCAATGGAAATAAAGGTTGGTCTGATTATACCTATAACCAGGGCACCTTTATTGGTGCAGCGGTGATGTTGTATACAGTGACCGGCACGAAAAGCTATCTTGACCAGGCCAATCTGGCGGCGACTTACACGCAGAAAACCATGAGCGATGTAAACGGTATTATGCCGGCAGAAGGTGATTGGAATGAGCAGGGAGTATTGAAAGCTATTTTGGGTGAGTACATAATGCTGCTGATTACCGATGCTAAACAAACACAGTTCCTGCCCTGGATGCAGAAAAATATTAATGCCGCCTGGGGCAACCGGGATGTTACGAGGGGACTTACTTACCGTAATTATAAGGTGCCTTGTGTAACGGGGGTGCTGCAATCCTATGAGGCCAGCAGTGCTGTGTATATGATGCAGATCTGTCCTCCGGCAAAATGATAAGGACCATCGTTTTCAGGAGGTAAAGTGTTACTTTTGGGTTTCAATATCTATTTATACCTCATGAAAACGATGGCTTTTTTTGCGTTTGTTTGTTGCTCCTTCCTTATTACGGCTGTAGCTTTTGCCCAGGAAACTGAGCCTGATATGCGTACCTGGAGTTTACAGGTAAATGACTCCCGTTATATTTTTGCAGATACTGCCTTTGTGCGTATCAGCGCGGATACCAAACAACCTCCTATAGACACGCTTTTAACCGGTGATGATATTACGGTTACCGCCATTACTGATAAGCTGCTTACCCTGAAAGGGCTTAAAGGTCCCTGGTTAGAGATAAAATATAAAAAGAACGGTATCGATAAAGAAGGATTCCTCTGGCAGGGATTAGTATCTTTTGCACCTATGCGCAGGGGTGATACTAAGTTTGTGTATGCCATTGATCGTCATGTAGATTCAACGGTTATCGACAATGGTATTAAAACTGTTTCAAAGATGTTCCTGGTAAAGCTGAAAGTGGTGCAGGCCGGGAAGCTGATGGCTACCAGTTCCTGCCTCATATATGACGGGGAAGATGCTAATTTTACAGAGTCTAAAATAATGAGCGGGCTGGGACTTTCCAACGTACAGAACATTATCACGTTGGGCTTTAACGGGGCAGCCTGTGGTGTACCTTCCAATTTTTACTACTTTGCCTGGATGAACGGTGGCCGCCTGGTGCCATTGCCGGATAGATATACCGTAGGTGATGCTGGAGCTTTTTATCACGATGAAACGTTTACTTTCCCGGCAGAAAAGAATGGGCAACCTGATATGATCTTCTGGAATATGGTGGAGGAAGTAGCGACAGAGAAAGTGGATAAGAAAGGAGAACCGATTATGACTGTGACAAAAGACGCCGCAAAATACAGTTGGGATGGTGTGAATGGTACCTTCAAAAAAGAAGGGAAGTAAAGTTGGTGATCTCATCATTTGTAATGGCCGCTCATCTATTTTTCTATACAGAACTGTTTTTATGAAATAGTTTTGTAATTCTAAAAGATGCCCGCCATCACTTACCATGTCCGTTTATAATCAGCCCAGGAAACTTGTTGTAATATTCATTATCACAGGATTAGTTTTAATTTTTGCTGCGAGGTTGCTCTACCTGCAGGTAATCGATAAAAAGTATGTGCGGTTGGCGGATGCCAACGCTGTCACGCGGAAAATTGTGTATCCCAGCAGGGGCATCATTTTCGATCGTCAAAACCGGAGTATTCTCAGTAATGATATTTTGTATGACCTGGTGGTTACACCTGCTGCCGTCAGGAAGATAGATACGGCCTACCTCTGTAATATTCTACAGATAACGACCGAAGAATTCAAATCGCGTATAGCCGATGCCGTGAAGAAAAACGGGCGGGTACGTCCTTCCGTTTTCGCGGGGTTATTGTCTCCCTCCACTTACAGTCGTTTGCAGGAAAGTATGTACCTGTTCCAGTCCGGCTTTGAGCTGGTACAACGGCCGGTACGTGCTTATCCTTATAAGGCGGCTGCCAATATACTGGGCTATATCGGTGAAATATCGCCGGCTATGCTGAAGATGAAAGGGTATGCTGATTACCAGTCGGGTGACTATGTAGGGTTGACTGGTTTGGAGAAAACGTATGAGTCGATATTAATGGGGCAACGGGGTACACAGTATATTATAAAAGACAATTTAAACCGACCCCAGGGATCACTGGAGGACGGTGTGTTTGATACCGCTGCTATTGCAGGTAAAAACCTGCGGCTGTCACTGGATATTGAATTGCAGGTGTTGGGAGAACAACTGATGCGCAACAAGATAGGCAGCATCGTAGCCATTGATCCGCAGAGTGGTGGTATCCTGGCGATGGTGAGCGGGCCTGTTTTTGATCCTAATCTGCTCACCGGTAGTTCCCGTACAAAAAATGTCAGCAAGCTGTTTACGGATCCTACAGAACCGTTCCTGAACCGGGGTATACAGGCTACCTATCAGCCAGGATCTTCCATGAAACCACTAACGGCCATAGTAGCACTGGATGAGGGACTGATTACACCCGACTTCGGATATCCCTGCCGCGGGGCTTATAACGCCTGTGGACATATTGTTCACTGTATGCACAGTGAAGCTGGTCATGCCAGCAACCTGCGTATTGCCATGGCGCATTCCTGCAATTCCTATTTTATGCACCTGTACCGGATGGAAGTAGACAATAATAAATGGGGGGGTGTAAAAAAAGGACATACCAAATGGAAAGAGTACATGTCTAAATTCGGACTGGGGCATAAACTGGGTATTGACATACCGGGTGAAAGCCCGGGTATAGTGGCTGATACTACCGTGTTGAACCGGCTCTATAACGGCAATTGGAATTCCTGTTCTGAATTATATGTAGGCATGGGGCAGGGGCAGGTAGCGGTAACACCGCTGCAGATGGCCAATGCGATGTGTATGATCGCCAACAGGGGCTTCTATTATATACCGCACCTGGTGGAGTCGATTGACCAGGATAATTCTGATCTGCTGAAAAAATACAAGGAAAAGCATGTGGTAGCAAACGTATCTGATACCGCATACCGGTCTGTTATTTTTGGGATGGAAGATGTAATAGAACATGGTACCGGCAGGGGCGCTCACATGGACGGAATTGACGTATGTGGTAAAACCGGCACCGCAGAGAACAGGGGCATCGTAGATGGCAAAGTAGTAGACCTCAAAGACCATTCTGTATTTGTGGCCTTTGCCCCCAGAGATCATCCCCGGATTGCTATTGCAGTGATTGTGGAAAATGCCGGTATGGGTTCCACCTTTGCAGTACCTATTGCCAACCTGATGATGGAAAAGTACCTGTGGGATTCCCTGCCTGTAGCAAAAATGCTGACAATGAAACATATGCTGGAAACAACAACCATTTCAGCTGCCAAGCTGGAGTTATCGAAGATCGACTCTTTAAATACCACTACAGGTGCATTAACCGCAGCAGAGATGCTGAAGCAATATTTTCATTAATCAAAATTTTTGATGTAACTTATTAGGGCCTTCCATACGTGGAAGGCCCATTGTATTTTTATTTATTCCACGTTATTATTAACCATGAATAATTACTATCAGGTTGCGCTTACCCGCCTTTATAGCAAGAAACCGTTTAATAATATTGAGTTCATATAACATCTTTACTTTGTGTTGTAATCCGTAAAGAAGCAGGTCCACGCTGCTATGACGATGATTATGTAAATGAGCAACTGTTTCCGGTTTCATGAAGAGAGCGAGTACCAGATCTTAACCCGATGCAGAACCCAGGCTATTCATATTTGTTACTTTAAAATTCACCTCACATGAAAAAACTCCTCCTGTTTTTATTGAGCGGCAGCATTGCGCTCTTATTTACACAATGTAGTAAACAGGCCAATGGTGACCTGGATTCCCTAACCGGTAAGCCATTGCAGGTGTCAGCTGCTGCTACTTCTGCGCTGGCTTGTAACTGTAATGAAAGCAGCAATAAAATTACCGGTGCCAATGCCAGCGCATGGGCCGTACAGTTTGCACCGTTATTAAAATTCGACCAGGCGGCGCCTGATTATCCTACCTCTGTAGAAGATGTGTGGATTAGTACCAGTCCGGCGAGCATCGTTTGCGGTGGTACACTGGTGCTGACCAATAACACCCCGCCCCGTAGTTTGCTATTTCCAACTTACTATGAAGTACAGGTAAGTCCCAATGACGCCAACAGAATATTTGTGGATTACTGGTGGCTGTATAAGCGTCAGGAGAATTGCTTTAGTAACTTGGGTGGTCATGATTATGACCTGGAGCATGTAGTGGTCCAATTTAACCGGTCTACCCAGCAGGCAATCACGGTTACTTATTTTCAACATGCCGGTTGGTATACCAAGAAAGCATCTAATGTAATATCAAATAACCAGATACAGGTATTTGTAGGCAAGATTGCCCACGGCAGCTATCATTTCAGAAATACGATCAGCTTCCCCGGTTATTCCTGCAGCTACTGGGGCGATTACCGGAATCCTAATGGTACTAAAGATGAAGCCATTACCGGTAACAACCTGGTGGAGATGTCATGTAATATTACCCAGTTCAATTTCAACGGTAGCTGGGGAAGCCCTGGTAGTGGTCCGCTTTATCGCGACCGCGCTTACTGGAACTACACTTCCTGCAGAGGCACCGATGGCGCATTGGGTACTGTAGATGGTTGCAGTCAGTGTGATTATAGCAATACCGCATTGATAGGAAGTTTATAAAATAGTTTGTTAATAATAAGGCCGTTCCACTCTGTTGGAACGGCTTTGTTGTGTATATTAGTACGATGAAGATCATCTGGAAAATAGCCGGTATATTATTATTGCTCTATGTAGCGGTGTGCATACTTGTATACTTCATCCAGGAGCATTTACTTTTTTTTCCTAAGAAGTTACCGGCAGACTATAGCTTTCACTTTCATCAGCCTTTTGAAGAGCAGCAGATCCGTATGAATGACGGCATTTTGCTGCATGGGTTGTTGTTTAAAAGAGATTCCGCCAAAGGATTGATTTTTTATCTGCATGGCAATGCCGGCGCCCTCGATACCTGGGGAGAAGTAGCGGCTACGTATACACGTTTACGATATGACGTGTTTATTTTTGATTACCGGGGCTATGGAAAAAGCGGCGGCAACATTAAAAGTGAAACACAGTTTTATGAAGATGCACAGACAGTATATGATAGTATGAAGAGAATTTACCCGGAAAATAAAATTACCATCCTGGGCTATTCTGTTGGTACCGGCACTGCTGCGAAACTGGCGGCTGCAAACCATCCACAACGACTTATATTGCAGGCACCTTATTACAGCATGACGGATATGGCGAACCATCAGTATCCTTTTCTACCTTCTTTTATCTTAAAATATCCTTTTTCTACTTACAAATATGTACAGGCTACTACTGCACCGATCACTATTTTTCATGGAGATCAGGATGAGGTGATTTATTATGAGTCATCTGCAGTGAAGCTGAAAGCTTGTTTGAAGCCTGCGGATACGCTCATAACGCTACACGGGCAGGGACATAACGGGATGACGGAGAACCCGGATTATAAAGCGGCATTGGGGCGGATATTGGAATAGAAATAATCGGTGATAATGTAGTGATCAAGTCCCATGATATCGATGGAGATGGGTTCATCCGGTAGCGCTTCCAGGTCGTTGATCACGCAACCTCCTGCAGGATGAAGAAAGTATCCATTTTCCAGTTGTATACTTAATTTTAATTGCTGCCAGCTAAGGTGGTGTGTCTCTTGATGATTGTTAAGTTTATGTACAGTCTTTTGAACAGAGAAGATGTAATATTCATTTGGCTCAAAGATGCCTTGCACACAGCCCATACTAATGTCACCGGGCATTAAATAAGTTTCACCAATGAGTTACAGGGATGAATTGTTTAAGTTGTACGCTTTTCTTTTTGATGGAAATGATGTGATGGATAAGGACAACTATAAAGAGGAGTACCGGTACGAGAGTGCTGATTTTAATGTGTTTAAAAAGATGGTGTCGGACCGGTATCCAGGTATTGCTGTTATATAGTGAAAGCATTATCTCAGGTGGAAGTATCTGTATCATCCCAGTCTGTAATGCTCGAAAATCTTCGTAACCAGTTAAGTGCTCTATGTCTTTCCAATATAGCCGTGCTATGTAGTTTGGCAATATTCTCTTTTCCACTGAAATATAAATCCCGGAGATGGGCGGTGCCGAGTTCGTTGAAAATATTCTCCAGGTATATGTCCGTTTTATCAATCAGTACCAGACCATTCAAAAAAGCAGTAGGATCTTTTAGTAATCTGGGAACAGCATTCATAAAACTATCTACTTCCTCATGGGAAAGTTCTCCAGTTGGCGATGGCTTTTCTTTTACGATTCCAAGAGCCCAGGCAAGTATATAGGCAGCTTCTATTCTCCAGGAAAATTTAGATAACCTGTCTGGATCATCGGCTAAACTTCCCTCAAAAAGCTCTTTTTCATTCTGGCTTACATCTTCCCATAAGTTTATTTCTTTGAGCCAGCTCATAAGCTTGGCGGCATTCTGCGTTTCGTGAGCGCCGGATTGGGCAACGTACACGACAGCATAAAGAATGATCATCCGTTTACCTGCTTCGTTTGCAGTGGCAAATTCTTCGTGTGAATAATCCAGGTAAGGAAGATGGGTAACTTCAATATCTATCATGAACTTTTTGAGTCGTGTTTCCAGCGTTTCTTTTCGGGAAAGGAGTTCTTGTGTTGCAATTGTCATCAGTATATAGGGATATGTTGCAATATACTACTTGTATTCCTATGCAGCAATCACCTTCATGTCTTTTTTCTTAGCGTATTCTAGTTCAAAAAATACCAAAGGCCTGGTACAATACCAGGCCTTTGTCTTCTAATACGTTTAATAATTATTTCACAACAGTCGCTTCAAATTCAACTTTTAATGTTTCAAAAAGACTTTTCACTTCGAACAACGTAAGCGCCTGTTTAACACTATGCTTTGCTATCCAATCCTGAAAAAGATCAAAGCAGGTAAAAAATTCTGCTGATGAAGTGGTATAGACGTTTAACCGCACGATGCCGCTGCATTCGTACCCGGCTTCGCTGATCACCTGTTCCAGGTTTTGCAGGGCCAGTGTTAACTGGGTTTGCATGTCATCGGTACTGGAACGCCCGTCTGGGTGTACTGCCGCCTGTCCTGCACAATAGAGGGTACCTGTTGTTTGTTTTACTTCAACAGCCTGCACATAGCTACGCTCATCCTGCCATTTCCACGGATTAATTACTTTTTTTTCCATTGGTTTGCTTTTTTGTTTGTGCCACTGCAGAGACAACAATTAATAAATTGTACATGGCAAAGGTGAGGCATAATAGGGCATCTTTTGTGTGACAAATATCACAATTACAAACCGATGGAAACAACGTTAAGCCGAACGCCAAATTCGGCTGAGGGTTTCACGCGAAATGCCCAGGTAGGAAGCCAGAAGTGTTTTAGGTACTCTTTGAGACAGGGAAGGATATCGTTTCAGAAGTTGTTCGTAACGTTCTTTTGCATTGGAGGTCAGGAAAGACAAAATGCGTTGCTGTGATCCAATATGGCCACCGTTTGCTTTTTTA
Source organism: Chitinophaga sp. 01L420 (assembly GCF_056399985.1). Lineage (NCBI taxonomy): Bacteria > Pseudomonadati > Bacteroidota > Chitinophagia > Chitinophagales > Chitinophagaceae > Chitinophaga > Chitinophaga sp. 01L420. The sequence continues at coordinate 164,685 of NZ_JBFTSK010000010.1, read as the reverse complement.
AGAAAAAAATGCTCCATCTTTTGGAGACCTGCACATAAGTTTTGATAGTCTGGTAGCGAAAGACAGAACACGTCGGTGTCTTCCAGGCATTGTAAAGACATAGTGGCTTTAGTTTGGGTGTAAAAAGCGAGGAAATCAGTTTCCCACCAGTCTTCCATGGCAAATGAAACAATATGCTGCTTCCCCGAATCGTCGTTATATATGAGCATTAACAGGCCCGAGACTACAAAATAAGTATACTTTACGCTTTCACCTTCCTGTATAAGAAAATCTCTTTTTTTATATTTTTCAATGGTGAAATGAGCCGCTACAAACGCAAATTCCTCATCTGTGAGCGGGACTATTTTTTCTATATGTTTTCGTAGTAGCTCCTGCATGTATTTATTTTTTTTAGCGGTTCATCCATTTTTAAACGCGTCCTACACACCCATTACTTTCACACCTTTCTTCTTACAATATTTCAACTCCGCCGGATCAGCATCCGTTACAATGGCGTACACCATTTCCAGTGGGGCAAACCTTAAGTAGGAAGGCTTATCTATTTTACCGGCGTCACATAGCAGGTAGGTTTGTGTGCTTTGTGCGGCCAATGCGAGGGCAATAGCTGCTTCCTTTTCGCTGTGCGCAAATAATCCCTGCGCGGATATGCCATCTACACCAATAAAAGCTTTACCTGCCTGGTATCTTTGGATATGTTCTATGGCCATGCTGCCATGAATGGCTTGTCGCTCTGCATCATATTCGCCGCCAATGATGTTCAGGGATACCTGGCTGTTTTGCAGCTCGCTGATTACAGGCATGGAGTTGGTGATGACTTTGATCCTTTTGCCTTTAATGAACTGGCATAAGCGGAAAACGGTGCTACCACAGTCCATGAAGATAATATCGCCATCATTGATTTGTGCAGCAGCTTTGCTGCAGATTTTATCTTTCGCGGCCTGGTTGACAGCAGCCTTATTAATAAACCGGTGTGGCATTTCCGGCTGTGTTACGGGGATAGCGCCGCCATGGGTACGATAGAGCAGGCCATGATCCGATAGCTGGTTCAGGTCTCTGCGGATGGTGATCTCCGAAATACCCAGCGATTGCGCCAGGGCTTTGGTATCTACCTCGCCCTGTGCGGATAGTTGCGCCAGAATTTTTTGCTTTCTTAACTGGAAATTCATTTTAAATCTTTAACTTGATCAAAAATAAACAAAAACGATCAAAAACGATCAATTTAATATGAAAGAGATAAAGATCCTCGAAACAACAATCCTGTCTGACAACTGGTATGTACTGAAAAAGATCAGCTATGAAGCGAAGGGAAATGATGGGATAGTAGTACGGCAGGAGCGCGAAGCATACGACAGGGGTAATGGGGCTACCATCTTATTATATAATAAAGAAAATAAAACCGTAATACTCACCCGGCAGTTCCGCATGCCTACTTATATAAATGGCAACGACACTGGTATGATGATAGAGTGTTGTGCAGGGTTGCTGGACCAGGATAATCCGGAAGCATGTATACGCCGGGAAACCATGGAGGAAACGGGTTATAATATAACTGATGTGCGCAAGGTATTTGAAGCGTATATGTCACCGGGCTCTGTAACTGAGATATTATATTTTTTCGCGGCCGCCTATTCCAAAGACCAGCAGGTACATGCCGGCGGCGGACTAGAAGAAGAGCAGGAGAACATTGAAGTACTGGAATTACCCTTTACAACAGCTATGGATATGATCCGGACAGGGGAAATAAAGGATGGGAAAACCATTATGCTGCTGCAGTACGCAGCCATCAATAACCTGTGCGGCTAACGAAATTATAAGCGATCGTGTTTTAATTAGCCGCCAGATAAGCAGTACGTGCGCCCGCGATCAGGTAGGGTTTCTTTTCTTTGCCCCATTGCGACATGGCATTGATCAGCGGCAGCGTACTCATACCTACTTCTGTGAGATAGTATTCTACTTTTAACGGCGTACCGGGATATATCTTTTTATAGAGTACGCCCAGGTCTTCCAGCTCCTTCAGGTGCATAGTAATGACGCGCAAACTGGCGCCTTCAGTTTCCATTTGCCGGTGAATTTCACTGGGCCGCCTGATGCCATCGTGGATAGATTCAATGATCCAGGCTTTCCATTTACCTCCCATTACTTTCATACATACACTGATGCCACAGTCCAGGTTCTCTGGTATTTTTTTCTCGTACATGCGTTGATATTTGTGATGAAGATAGCTTTTTTAAAGAAGCAGATATCCCTGGGCAGACTGCCTCCCCGCAAAGTCGCCACAGTAGGATAGTGAAAAATTTTTCCATGCCCGAATCTTTTTTCCCATATTGTTAGCGGCCGCTATTGTGGTGAGATTTGCGTCATTGTAAACATTTAAAATGAATACTATGAACGTAGATAAAAACGTCTCTGTGATAGGTTTGGGCCCCATGGGATTTGTATTGGCACGTACCTTACTGGATAATGGATATAAGGTAACGGCATGGAATCGTACAGCGGAAAAAGCAGCGTCCCTGCTGCAGGATGGGGCGGTATTTGCCGCGGATGCAGCAGCAGCCGTGCAGGCAAGCCCCGTTGTTATCACCTGTTTGAATAGTTATGAGGTCACCCGCAGCGTGCTGGAAACAGTCGGAGCAAACCTGCGTGGCCGGCTACTGCTGGAACTCACCACCGGCACACCGCAGGATGCCAGGAATGCGGAAACGTGGGCTGTTTCTCATGGCGCCGATTATCTGGATGGTGCTTTGCTGGCTACACCAAGACAAATAGGTAAAGCAGATACCCCCATTTTTATAGCAGGAAGTAAGGTCGCCTATGAACGTGGAGAAGCGATACTCAAAGTGCTGGGCGGAAACAGTATGTATATGGGAGACGCTGTGGGAGCTGCAGCAGCATGGGATCTGTCCATACTATCCAGTTTGTTCGGATTGATCGCCGGCTTCCTGCAGGGCGCCAGGATTTTTGAATCGGAGAAACTGCCTGTGAATGAATTGGGTAATATGATCAACCTGATCGCGCCTGTGTTGGGAGAAATGGTAAGACATGAAGGAGTTGTAATCACCAACAACGATTATGGCCATCCTCAAAGCGCCCTGAAAACCTGTATCGTATCGATGGATTTAATGATAAAACAGGCACAGGAAGCGGGTATCACTTCGGAGGTGCCCAACTTCCTCCAGCAGTTGATGAACAAAGGAATAAAGGCAGGATATGGAGAGGAGCAATTGGGCGCATTGATAAAAGCCATGCGATAGTTAACAAGCTTTAGTCTTACAGTCAGCTGCATTATTTTCACACCGCAGGCGGGCAGCCAATGGAAATAATGCAGCTGACTGTAAGGCTAAATTTTGTTTATCTTCACAGGCGAAATCTCGTGTGATATGAAAATGGAACGTCATCTTCCGATTGCTGTTCTCCGGCCTTTTGTCAAAGCTTTTCTTCTTATTGAAAGCAGCGAAGGGATGGAGAATACAACATTACCGGATACGTCTGTTGTCATGAGTTTCCGGGTGAAAGGTGCCGTGAGCCATATCACCCAAACGTTGACGAATCAACTGCCGGAAGCAGCGTTAAGCGGACTTAGAAAATCGGCTCGTCTGCTGAAATATGAACCCAATACGGCTAATCTGTTGGTGGTATTCCAGGAAGGTGGCGCTACTGCTTTTTTTAAAACGCCATTACACGAATTGTTTGAAGCACAACAACCACTGGATGATGTGATTCGTGTGCATAAAATCAGGGAAGTGGAGGAGCGCTTGAGTGAAGCCACAGATGATCAGCAACGGATAGCAATCGTAGAGGCGTTCCTGTTAGCCGAATTAAGAACACAATCGCCTGATTTGCTGGTGAGTCATGCTGTACAGCAGATGAAAGATACCAACGGAAATATAAAGATAAAGTCGCTGGCGGCGGACTTATTCATCAGCCAGGATGCATTTGAAAAAAGGTTCCGGCGTAGCGTAGGCAGTACACCCAAGCAGTTTTCAGCCATTGTGAGATTAAGACATCTGCTGGACCATTATTCTGAAGCAGAGAGTTTGACGGAAGCCGCTTATAATGCCGGGTATTTTGATCAGGCGCATTTTATTAAAGACTTTAAAGCATTTACAGGGCAAACACCACAGGCATTTTTTAAGAATGAAACATGGTGGTAATGCTATGCTGCTATTATACCGCTGTAGCCTCCAGTTTCTTCGCCATGAGCTGTTCAAAAACATCCTGGTAATCCTCTCCCCATTTATCCATCGCATCTACTACCGGTAATAAAGATTCGCCAAACGCGGTGAGTGAATATTCTACTTTAGGCGGTAATTCATGAAATATAGTACGCTGAACAATACCATGGAATTCCAATTCCCGCAGCTGCAAATCCAATACCCGTCTGCTGGCGCTGGGCATGGCACGCTGCAGTTCACTGGGTCTTTTTACGCCTTTGTTAATAAGATACACCAGGTAAGATTTCCACTTGCCACCAATAATTTCCATGATAATCGCCATGCCACATGCAAAACTTTTTGGGATTTTTTTTTCATACATACCTATCTGCTTTTTAATAAGGACAAAATTATCCTTATTCCGTGAATAGTGGGCATAGGGATAAAATTTTCCGTATAGGAAGATAATATCCGTTATTGTTCTGTTCCCCGGAWCTGCGTCACTTTGCGGTATTATTTATCAAAAAAACAAGTATATGACGACAACCAATTATACCGGGAAAAAGGTAGTAGTGACAGGCGGTACACATGGAATGGGAATGGCTACAGTGAAAATGCTGATAGCAGGAGGAGCAGAAGTATTGCTCACAGGTAACAATCCAAAGAACTTCGAAGCCGCGCAGCTGGAGTTGGGTCCGGCAGTACACATCGTGAAATCCGATACCAGTAGTCTGCATGACATTGACGCGCTGAAACGCATAGTAGAAGAGAAGTTGGGACAAATTGATTTCCTTTTTATCAATGCCGGTTTTTCGATGCTGGAGCCTTTTGACCTGGTAACAGAAGCTACCTATGACAAAACGTTTGCCATCAACACCAAAGGGGCGTTCTTCACCTTACAGCGACTGGCGCCTTTGATCAAAGATCATGGTGCTATTGTATTGACTACTTCTATTGCCAATCAGTCGGGCTATGCAGGGATGAGCGTATATGCCGGCGCGAAGGCAGCGCTGGCATCATTTGTAAAAGGGTTTGCGGCTGAACTGTTGCCCCGCAGCATCCGGGTGAATGCAGTAAGTCCGGGTTTCATACACACGCCTACTATGGGCGTTTCCGGCGCCTCAAAAGAAGATCTGCTGGCATTTGAAAAGCTTGGAGATGAGGTGACTCCCCTGAAACGGAATGGGAGGGCAGAAGAGGTCGCAAAAGCGGTGTTGTTCCTGGCCTTTGATGCTACGTTCACCACCGGGGAAGAAATCACTGTAGATGGCGGTCTTTCCAAAAAGCTCACGCCGCCGGACCTGTCTCACTAAAAAAAAGTAAGGCTGACTAAGCCACTTAAAGCCACTTACGCTTACTCAGCCTCACTTTTAAGCCGGTTCCCTACAGACATAATTTTGTATGGAGCCGGTAATTTTTCAAAAAAAAGCATAAAATATTTTTAAATGAGCAAATGCTCACTTATATTTGTGYCGGATGAGATACAGAGATGAAAATAAACAGCAGGCCATTCGGGATTCCGCCATTGAGATGGTGGCGAAGGATGGACTGGAGAATTTCGGGATCAATCGCCTGGCAAAAGCAGCGGGTGTATCTCCGGCTACTATTTACATCTACTATAAAGATAAAGAAGACCTGCTCACCAGTATCAGCATTGAAGAAGGCATTAAGATGACCCGTGCAACGCTGAAGGGATTTAGCCCGGAAATGTCATTTAAAGATGGTCTTTGGTGTCAGTGGAAAAATCGGGCGGAGTATGCATTAGATAACCATAAATCTGCCGCTTTTTTTGACCAGCTACGCAACTCTGCCTACAAGGAAAAAATGTTGGAAACTATTACCGATGAGTTTCAGCGAAACATGGGTGATTATGTGGAGAATGCGGTAACCCGTGGCGAAATAGAGCGCATGCCCCTGGAAGTATATTGGTCAGTAGCATTTGCGCCACTCTATTCCCTGATAAAATTTCATAACGAAGGTCAAAGTCTTGGCGGCCGTAAATTTAAGTTCTCCGAAAAGATCATGAAAGAAACATTCGACTGCGTGATAAAAGGCTTATCGAAATAGCTATTTTTTTTGTCAAATTAATAAATGAGCGCTTGCTTATATAAGATGAATACAGCACAACATATTCTTGTTTTCAAAACGAATATCGCAACAGTGGAAGACCGCTCAAAAGTGGCGCAGGTACTGGATCGGCAGCCGTTTATCGAGAAATGGACCGTGGACCTGGAAGATGTGGATTGCGTACTCAGAGTCGTAGCTGCTGAACCGGCAACAGATAACATCATAGCACTGGTGCATGCCAGCGCGTATGAATGTGCAGAGCTGGAAGACTAATCACTTTCTTTATCCGTCAATATCCTTTACATGAAACAAACAGCTACTTTTTCGTCTCATCAGAAACTGGTGGTTGCCCTATTGGCACTCACGCAGTTTACCGTCATACTGGATTTTATGGTGATGTCGCCATTAGGAGATATGCTCATGAAATCTATGAGTATAAAACCTAACCAGTTTGGTTTTATTGTATCTGCCTATGCTTTCAGCGCCGGTATCTCCGGGTTGCTGACCGCTGGTTTTGCAGATCGTTTTGACCGTAAAAAATTACTGGTATTTTTTTACGTAGGCTTTATTATCGGTACGCTTTGTTGCGGCCTGGCCAACACCTACTACACTATGGTGGCAGCAAGGATTGTAACGGGTTTATTCGGTGGTGTGATAGGTTCTATTTCTCTGGCTATTATCACCGATCTTTTTGACCTCTCCCAACGTGGCCGTGTGATGGGCTTTGTACAAATGGCCTTCGGTGCCAGCCAGGTACTGGGGATTCCCATTGGCTTATATCTTGCTAATGCATGGGGTTGGGAAGCACCTTTCTTCCTGGTGGCCGGCATGGCTTTGATAGTGTTGCTACTGATCAGTATCAAACTGGAACCTATTATAGCACATCTGGCCGTACAACGGGACAAAAGTGCCTATAAGCATCTGTTGCACACCGTGGCGAAAAGAGATTATCGTATAGGCTTCACCGCTACTGCGCTGATGTCTATTGGTGGTTTTATGATGATGCCCTTTGGGAGTGCTTTCGCTATCAATAATCTGCATATCACGCAACAGCAATTACCTTTGTTATTTATGGTATCGGGAGTAGGCGCCCTGTTCATTATGCCGCTTCTCGGCAAGTTGAGTGATAAGATAGATAAATTTTTACTTTACACTGTCGCTGCCGTATACATGATGGTGATTGTGCTGATCTACACTCATCTTACTCCACAACCACTCTGGATCATCATGACCTTAAACGTATTGATGATGGGTGGTATCATGGGGCGTATGATTCCTTTCACCGCACTGACCACAGGTATCCCCGATCTGGCCGACAGAGGTGCATTCATGAGTGTCAACTCTTCCCTGCAACAGGTAGCAGGCGGTATTGCAGCCGTAATTGCCGGCATGATTGTATCTCAGAAAGATAAATTCAGTCCGCTGGAACATTATGATACATTGGGTTGGGTAATTATAGGGCTAACGATTCCCTGTATTTTATTGGTATATCGTGTAAGTAAACTGGTAAAAGCTAAGCTTGCACGTGGTGCGGCCGTAGTAAATATGCCCGTTCCAACTGAAGTTTAATCCGATGTTTAATCCAATGAAAGGACTACCGCATAAACGGTAGTCCTTTCATGTTTTTGGGAATAAAATAAGCTGCTAATGATTGCTATTTACAAGGCCAATGCGTATCTTGTTACACACCCAAATTACTTATGCCTTTACTCCCTGAAAAAGACCTGATATGGTCTGCAGTAGTCGCTAATTCCAGTATGAACCGCGACCGGAATGCCAGCGGTATTAACAGCTATGAAAAGGAATTTAAATTTATTCCTGCCCGTTTTCTGGAACAAAAAATACGGGAAAACGGTGCTGCCACGTGGTTGGATTTATGTTGTGGCAGCGGCTTTGCCTTGGTTCAAACTTATATCGATTTAGCCCGAAAAGGATTACAACAACAAGTACAATTAAAGGGAATTGATTTACTGGATACCTTTCCACCGGAAGCGGAAAACCGCGTAAGACTCACATTCGAAGTGACGTCTGTAGTGGACTGGCAACCGGATAAATCTTATGACCTCATCACCTGTTCACATGGGTTGCATTACCTGGGCGATAAGTTAAAAGTAATCGCCATGGCGTGTAGTGCGTTAACTACAAACGGATATTTTGTTGCTCATCTCGATGCACAAAATATAATGCTGCCCAAGGATATTTTATTGAAGAAATTATTGAAGGAACAGGGCATCCAGTATAATAGTCGCACCCGGATCATCAGTCGCACCGGCCCACTGGTCTTTAGCACCGGCCTTCTATATCTCGGTGYGGATGATCAGGCAGGACCCAACTACACCGGGCAGGGCGCCGTTAATTCTTATTATAATTTACCCCTGTAACTTTATGCTACATTCAATTGGCTGCTGACTTTATCTTTGGCTGCAGCCAGCTTATGATAGAAAATATAAGAACCGAAAATCAGGACATATCCTATCAGAATCGGCGCCCATTGTGAAGCCGGGTCGCCAACAGAGAAGCTGGAATACATCGCACCGGTGAGATCAAAGAAAAGACCGGCATACGCCCATTCTTTGAGTTTTGGGTAGCCGGGGATAAGAATGGCAATGATGCCCATTATTTTTGCCAGTCCCAGGAATGGCAACAGATACATCGGATAGCCTAAGTGTTTAAACATGGTTTGCGCTTCCGGTATGCTGATCAGATCAGGTACTGCTCCCAGGACAATTAAGGCCGACAATATGCCGGTAAAGATCCAGTAGATAATTTTTGTCTTTTTCATATTTTTATAAGGGTTTAATGTTGATATGATGGTACAATTCAAAAGTACACTACCTATTAAATTCATGATGGGGGTATAAACGACTTAAAAAGGGTTGATTCCGACAATCTTTTATCTTAGATTTGGTATATGAAGCAGATATCTATTCTCGTTCCCAAAGGCGCCGTTGCACTCAGCTGCATTGAAGGATCTTTTGTTGCTTTTACGAAAGCGAATGACTTCCTGGAAAGCCTGGGAAGACCTGCCTTATTCAATGTAAAGCTGATAGGGCTCACAAAAGAAGCACAGGTATATGACCGGCTTTTCAGGGTAACTCCCGATGCACTGATTACAGAGGATCACAAAGCAGACCTGATCATTATTCCTGCGGTAAACGGAGAGCGGGAGGAAGTCATTGCACAGAATAAGGACTTCTATCCCTGGATTGTACAGCAACATAAGGCCGGTGCAGAAGTGGCTAGTCTTTGCGTAGGCGCCTTCTTACTGGCTTCTACCGGTTTGTTAGATGGCAGGCGTTGTTCTACACACTGGCTGGCGGCAGCAGAGTTCAGGGCCATGTTTCCACAAATAGAACTGGTTTCTGAAAAAATCATCACAGATGAATTTGGCATTTATTCCAGTGGTGGAGCTAATTCTTTCTGGAATCTCCTGATATACCTGATAGAGAAATATACAGACAGAGATATGGCCATTCTGGCTTCCAAATATTTTGAAATAGAAATAGACAGGGACAGTCAGTCCTGCTTTACCATATTCAAAGGACAGCGGGAACATCAGGATGAATCAGTGAAACAGGCGCAGGAATTTATAGAACAGAACTTCATGGAGAAGATAACAGTAGAACAGTTGTCTTCTATGTTTGCCGTTGGCCGCAGGAGTCTCGAAAGACGATTTAAAAAAGCCACCAGCAATACCGTATCTGAATACATCCAACGGGTAAAAGTGGAAGTAGCGAAAAAAAGTTTTGAAAGCAGTCGGAAAAATATCAACGAAATTATGTGGGAGGTGGGATATTCTGATACAAAGGCTTTCCGGACGATTTTCAAAAAGACAACGGGTTTGTCACCACTCGAGTATAGGAATAAATATAATAAAGGAGCTGTTAAAGCATAAACTTACATATCTGAGCTGGCAGGATGAGAGAATAACTTCTGCCAGCTGCCTTCGAGTACACCTTTCAGCATACTGCAAAGCTCCTGGAAAGTGTTGGGCTTGGTCAGGAACAGCTTAGCTCCCAAACGCAGCGCATCTTCCATATCTTCCTTCATATCAGAAGTACTGAGTATAATAATATTGGTAATCTTGTGTTGCAGTATTTTTTTCAATTCTACCAGGCATTCTCTCCCATTCATCAGTGGCATATTAAAGTCGAGGAAAATAAAATCAGGTGTGGTGATTTTGTTTTCCTGGAACAATGCGAGCGCCTGAATTCCACTATCACAAATATGTGTTTCTATAACAGGTGAAATATTATTGATAGCTTCCTGGAAGAAGTTCCTGTCATCTGCATCATCGTCTATGATCATTATTTGTTGCGGCTTCATCATGGTTAAAATTTAAACATTATGGATTTCCATTCTCATTGTTACTATAGCGGTGGGCAAATATGAAGATAAAGAAAAATGTGTGACCGTTCGAATTAAATATTTTGTAATGCGTACAGCAGACTTCGTTAGGCAGGTGCTCATGGCGTAAATATTGTGATGGTATAGTGATTACCTTGAAAATTTACCCCATGAAGAAAGAACTGTTATCACTGTTTTTATTATATATTACGCAGGCGCTCGCTGCGCAGGATACGGCTCTTCTGCCACAGCCGTACGCGACCAAATCGCATATGAATTACAGCCATGTAAAAGGATGGGAGGAAGGGGAAGCTCCCGTGGCGCCGGCAGGCTTTCGCGTTACCTTATATGCCGCTGGTTTTGACAATCCCCGGTGGATGTATGAGTTGCCCAATGGTGATATACTGGTCGCCTCCTCCAACAGTAATCATACTTTTCTGACGAAGATAGGCGCCACTATAGTGGGCGCCAACAAATCCAACAGTATGAAACATAGTGTGGACCGTATTACCCTGTTAAGGGATGCGAACCACGATGGTATCCCTGAATTTCGCAGCACCTTCCTCGAAGGTTTAGAACAGCCATTCGGTATGCTCTTAATCGGGCAATATTTTTATGTGGCCAACACCAACGCCTTATTACGATACACATATGAAACAGGCAGTACAAAGCTCACCGGTACGCCGGAAAAAATACTGGACTTGCCGGCAGGTAAAGTAAACCGGCACTGGACCCGTAACCTCATCGCCAATAAAGAACAAACTAAAATATACATTGCTGTGGGATCAGGAACTGACCATGCAGAGAAAGGTATCGGGAATGAAAAATTAAGGGCCGGCATCCTTGAAATAAATCCCGATGGCACCGGTTTGCGCATATACGCGTCAGGTTTGAGAAACCCCGTAGGGATGGGCTGGGCGCCGGGATCTTCCACCTTATGGGTGGCGGTGAATGAAAGAGATAAATTAGGCGACAACCTGGTACCTGATTATCTCACCAGCGTACAGGAAGGTGGTTTTTACGGGTGGCCATGGTCTTATTACGGATCACATCCTGACCCCAGAGTAAAAGAGCCTGCACCTGTATCCCTGAGTAATGCTATTATCCCGGATGTTCCGTTGGGGGCGCATACTGCTTCTTTAGGGCTGTTGTTTTATACAGGAGATAAATTCCCGCAACGATATCACCATGGTGCGTTTATCGCTCAGCATGGCTCCTGGAACAGGAAACCCATATCTGGTTATAAGGTGCTGTTTGTACCTTTTGCGAACGGCAAGCCTGCAGGTAAGCCGGAAGACTTTTTAACCGGCTTTGTGAAAGATGCCAGGAATTCAGTGGTGCGGGGACGTCCCGTAGGATTGCTCCAAACGAAAGATGGCGCACTGTTGTTAACAGATGATAAAACCAACCGGATCTGGCGTGTGGTGTATGGTCAGCCATGAAATTATTATCTTGCAACCTCTTAAACAACCGGCATGAAAATATTCCAGCAGCCTATACAACTGCATCAACGAAAGAGAGGATTTCATATTATCACCGCGGAACTCGTGCAGGGGTTTCCACAACTCGCCGAAATAAAAACAGGTATGTTACAGGTATTCATTCAGCATACGTCTGCAGGACTCACCATTAATGAAAATGCAGATCCTACGGTAAGACTGGACTTTGAAATGTACTTCAACAAAACAGTACCGGAGAATGATCCGGAATATTTACATGATGATGAAGGGTCAGATGATATGCCGGCTCACCTGAAAGCAGCATTGCTGGGTAATGCTGTGATGATCCCTATTCGCAATGGTCGTCTGGCACTGGGCACCTGGCAGGGTGTATATTTATGCGAACACCGTAACTACGGAGGACCGCGTAATTTGATGCTAACGGCGTGGGGAGAGTGATGCTTTCCATGCTTTGTATGCCGCCCGCATACAATGCCCGCAAGGGCGGTACCCATTTTCCTTCGCTTCGGCTTCATCTGCAAAGAAAACACGGTTAGCCGTTTTCATTCGTCTGCCGGATGCACAGGAAAGGGTACCATATATGTGGAGTGATTGATTTCCGCCCAGCTTAATTCCACCGCGGTGAATGAGCCGCCTCAGTGATAGGGGAGTTAGTTTTTCGTGATAAAACATCGCTTTATTTTAACTCAGTGCATCATGAAAAATAATCCCTAACGTATGCCGGTTGCCGCTATGGACCGGACTTACCCCATGTTTCATATTTACCCGGTAATAGCCTTTACTACCTTTCACGGGACGGAAGTTGGTGGTGAATATTAACATATCTCCCCGTTTAGGCTTGAGTACATTTGCTTTGGATTGCGCCCTGGGGATTTGTTCGGTGAGTACAAATTCACCACCCGTGTAATCTTCTTCCGGCTCATTTAAAAATAACACTACCTGCATCGGAAAATAAATGTCTCCATACAAATCCTGGTGAAGTGTATTAAATCCATCCTTCCCGTATTTCAATATGAGGATAGTGGGTTTGGTCTGGCCATTATCATGGCAGTATTGTTTTAGTTCCGTATGTGTAGCCGGGAATTTTTTATCGATGTTCAATACTTCCATCCATTTATTAGCTACGGGCGCAATGAAAGGATATACTGTTTCACGGATGCTGGTAATGATGTCTGGTAGCGGATATTGAAAGTATTTATATTCTCCTTTGCCGAAACGGTAACGTTCCATCACAATGGTTTTACGATAGGTATTATCAGCATTGTAGGCGCTGATGAGTGCCTTACATTCCGTTTTGGTCAGCGCGTTTTCTACGAGGGCGTAGCCCTGTTCCAGTAATTGATCCGTTGTGTGCTGCCAGTTGTGCGACAACAGACGGTTAGTGATATTTTCCATCTGATACAATTTGTATTGAAGTGTAAAATTAGCACGGAGTACTACCACAGAAAACCCGGATCTTGCGGTGTTGTGAGGATACGCCAACTGGTCGCGGGGCATAGTTTTTGTGGCAACCGGGCATGCGAAAACAAGATCAAACCCCTACAGCGACTGGTGATACCGGTTTTGTACATGTGCGTGGTGCACGTGAACACAACCTGAAAAATGTAACGCTCAGCATTCCCCGAAATGCGCTGGTGGTATTTACCGGCGTTTCCGGTTCAGGTAAATCATCACTGGCATTTGGGACCCTGTATGCAGAGGCACAGCGCCGTTACCTGGAGTCAGTGTCGCCCTATGCGCGGAGGTTATTTCACCAAATGCCGGTACCGGTAGTCGATGAAATAGATGGTTTGCCGCCCGCAGTAGCATTGCAACAGCAGCGGGGCGCACCTACTACCCGTTCATCTGTAGGCAGCGTAACGACCTTATCTAATTTGCTGCGCATGTTGTATTCCCGGGCAGGTGTATATCCGCCTCACCAGGAACAAATGGATTCAGAATTCTTTTCTCCCAATACCCCTGCGGGCGCTTGTCCCGTATGTCATGGTCTCGGTCGTATTTACGATGCCACAGAAGCCTCTATGGTGCCGGATGATTCACTGACCATCCGGGAACGTGCAGTGGCCGCATGGCCTACTGCCTGGTACGGACAAAATCTCCGGGATATACTCGTTACCCTCGGCTATGATGTAGATAAGCCATGGCGCGAGCTGCCAAAGAAAGTGCGTGACTGGGTCCTGTTTACAGAAGAGCAGCCAGTAGTACCGGTATATGCCGGCTTTACACCTGAAGAAACTAAAGATGCCCTGAAACGCAAGATGGAACCCAGTTACATGGGTACCTTCTCCGGTGCGAAAAGATATGTGATGCACACTTTTGCCAACACAGAAAGTGCTGCTATGAAAAAGCGGGTGTCGCAATATATGATCAGTAGGGAATGCCCGGAATGCGATGGCAAGCGTTTGGGCAGAAAAGCGCTGTCGGTGAAATTTGATGGACTGGACATTGCAGAAATGTCCAGGTTGCCGCTGAAAAAGCTCGCGGCTTTAATGGAACGTTATGCCTGCGGATCTTCCGAGGCCTTTGTGGCAAAAGGGTTGCACCCGGAGCGTATTATTGTGGCGCAGCGTATTGCGCAGGATCTGGCAGCACGATTGTCTATTTTACTGGATCTGGGTTTAGGTTACCTGCTGCTGGAGCGTAGTTCTCCCAGTCTTTCTCCGGGCGAGTTACAGCGGTTACGACTGGCTACACAGGTAAGATCTAATCTGTTCGGCGTAGTGTATGTACTCGATGAGCCCTCTGCCGGATTGCATCCTGCTGATACAGCAGCCCTACTAACGGCCATGGATAAACTAAAAGCGGCGGGCAACTCGCTGTTTGTGGTAGAACATGACCTGGATGTGATCCGTCATGCGGAATGGATTGTGGATGTAGGCCCTGCTGCAGGTGAACAAGGCGGACATATATTATACAGTGGTGAACCTGCCGGTTTGGAGCACGTGGTAGCTTCCAGTACCCGTCATTATCTCTTCTCCCGGGAAAAAAAAATTACCCGCAAGCCCCGTGAACCGAAGGGTTGGCTGACATTGGCCGGCGTTACCCGTAACAACCTGGTGTCGTTGGATGCTGCGTTTCCATTAGGTGTATTTACTACCGTAACAGGTATATCTGGCTCCGGTAAATCCAGCCTGGTGAGCCAGGTGCTGGTAGAGCTGGTGGCCACCTATCTGGGTTATGAAGCACCGGCAGCGGAAGAAGGAGAGGAGCTCGAACAATCGCGGCCTGTTACGCTGGGTGGCCGCATTACAGGTGGCATGGAAAATATTAAACGATTGGTACAGGTAGATCAGAAACCGATAGGTCGTACTCCACGTTCTAACCTGGCTACTTATACCGGTTTATTTGACCAGGTGCGTAAATTGTTTGCCGCTACCAAAATGGCTAAAGCCCGGAAGTACGATGCCGGACGCTTTTCTTTTAATGTGGCAAAAGGGCGATGTGAAACCTGCCAGGGCGAAGGATCCGTGATGGTGGAACTGCTTTTTCTGCCCAGCGTATATGCCCCTTGTCCTACCTGTCATGGTGCTCGTTATAATGCAAAAACGCTGGAAGTCACCTGGCAGGATAAAAATATCGCAGAAGTACTCGGCATGACGGTCGACGAAGCAAAAGACTTTTTCACCACAGATGCCTCCCTGCAGCGATCACTGGAAGTATTGCATGAAGTGGGGCTGGGCTATCTGCGGTTAGGACAACCCGCCACAGAACTTTCCGGCGGAGAAGCGCAGCGTATTAAGCTGGCAACAGAACTGCAGCGCATCGGCAAAGGGAATACGCTGTATATACTGGACGAGCCTACTACCGGTTTGCATCCGGCCGATGCAGAAAAATTAATTACACAACTGAATGGACTGGTAGATGCCGGCAACACCGTAGTGGTGGTAGAACATGAAATGCGGGTAGTCGCGGGCAGCGACTGGGTAATTGATATTGGTCCGGGTGCCGGCGATGAAGGTGGAAAGATAATAGCTGCAGGGCCACCCGAAAAAATAGCAACAGTACCTAATAGTAAAACAGCCCCTTACCTGGCCGCATTTATAGGTAAAAAGTAAATGGTATTATTTAATGAAATAGTTGTGTTTTTTACTTTTTCTTTCGCAATAAATATGTTGCGCCTGAATTAATATGTAACGTTGCACAAGATCAAAGAATCATCAGCATGTTGAAGATAGCTATCATCAGTGATATTCACGGCAACCTGCCGGCATTGCAGGCGGTATTGGAAGACATTCATGCCTTTGGGGCAGACCAGGTATATTGTTTGGGGGATTTAACAGATGCGGCGCCCTGGCATAATGAAGTAATAGCGCTGATCCGGTGCCGGCAGATACCAGTGATCATGGGCAATCATGATGAGCGCATTGCTTTTAATCATCCGGTGTTACCTCTCAGCAAGCATAGTAAAGTAGAGCAGGACGCGAGGCTTACCGCCATTAATTATACGAAAGATACCATTACACCGGATAACAAGGCTTTCCTGACCGATCTGCCCCGTTTTATACGACTGAGTTTTCCATCTGCTACTTTGTTGTTGGTACATGGCAGCACCAGGAGCAATGATGAATATTTATATGAACAGCATGCAGAAAAAGACCTGTTAAATATGCTGGACGAACACCGGGCAGATATACTGATTACGGGGCATACCCATTTGTCGTATATACGGCAACTGGAACCGGCCGGTAAGATGGTGATGAATACAGGCGCCGTGGGAAGATCAAAAGAGAAAGACCGGCTGGCAGCTTACCTGCAGCTAACGATCGCCGGAGAGAAGCTGACACCGGTGATCCGGAAAGTAGCTTATCCGATTGCCGACACCATTGCCGGTATCCGTAGCAGTCCGATTCCGGATTTTTATGCTGATTTTTTAGCCGGTGAAGAATAGCTGGTATCTTTACGTATAAAATAATACGTATGGAAACCTCCCGCGATTACAGCACCATCAGCCCTACTGCCAAATCATTATTACTGTTGAAAGGGATCACCCAAATTCCTTTTGTAAAGGAGGCTGCGGAGCTGATGATAGCACCGCAGCCCTATCAGCCGGACCTTAGCAATAAAGACGTTTCCTTTTGGGGGCGGGTATTGCATTTCGAAGACCGTTACTGGAGTATTGACCAGCTACTGGCGGATTTGTCTATTAAAAATATACTGGAGTTATCGTCGGGTTTTTCTTTCCGGGGACTGGAAGCCACGAAGCAGCCGGGTTATCATTATATTGATACAGACTTACCGGAAGTGGTGGCGATTAAAAAAGAATTTGTGGCGGCGTTGTCCGGCGCATCCGTGGTGAGTGCATTGGAGTTGTTGCCTTTGAATGCATTAGATGAAGCGCAATTTGAAGAAAGGGTGAGTCGTTTTCCGGCGGGTGAAATAGTGATTGTGAATGAGGGGCTGTTGATGTACCTGGATGAATCAGAAAAAGAACAGTTGTGTCGTATCATTCACCGGGTATTGACGCAGCGTGGTGGCTATTGGATTACGGCTGATATTTATGTGAAATGGGACCATACAAAATCGGGTGTTGATCGTGGGGAAGAGTGGAATGCCTTTTATGCGCAGCACAGGATTCATGAAAACATGTTTGACAGTTTTGAGGTGGCCGAAGCATTTTTTAAAAAGATGGGATTTGAGATAGACAAAGAGGCGGAGAGGGACCGTAGCCGGCTGACAGCGTTGCCACATCTGCTGGAAAAACTGACGGAAGCGCAGTTGCAAAAGATGCGGGGGGCTGGCAGAATCAGGTCCACCTGGCGTTTGAAAGCAGTGTGATGATGGCTATGCCATCACCACGAGCTCTTTCAGTATGTTATATAGTTGTTCAATATTTACAGGTTTACTTAAAAAGCCATCTGCGCCGGAAGCAATTACTTCTTCCCGTACTTCACTATAACAATTGCCGGATACCAGGATGAACGGAATTTGCCGCAGTGTTCTGTCGGCTTTAAATTGTGCCAGCATTTCTATACCGCTGACATGCGGCATAATCATATCCATTAAAATGGCATCTGGTTCATGGAGACGGGCTTTGGTGAAGCCTTGCGGACCTGAATCAGCGAGGATCACTTCTATGCCCATGCGTTTCAAAGCGAGGGAGAAGGCGAGATGATTGAGATGATCGTCATCCACTACCAGTACTTTTAAACCACTTAAGAGAGAATAATCGATGATCGCATTCGCGGTAGGTGGTGGCGGAATGGCTTCTACCGGCATGTGGAGGGTGAAGATGCTGCCGCCGCCATCGGTGTTGTCACTGACAAACAGATCACCTCCCATCATGCGTGCCATATGACGTGCGATGGGTAGTCCCAGCCCACTGGACTCTGTTTGTTGCCCGAGTTCACTGACATACGGATCAAAGATGTGTTCTTTTTTCTCTGTTGAAATGCCTGCTCCCTGGTCGGTAACAGAAAAAACGAGCTGGTTATTTTTCATAGTGGCACTCACCGTAATGATGGAGCGGAAAGTAGTAAACTTGATAGCATTGCTGAGTAAGTTAACGATGATGGTACGCAGTTTTGATTTATCTGCCAGAATATATTCGGGCAGGTTATCGCTGAAGGCAATATTAATATGTACAGATCTTCTTTTGGCGAGGTATTCATAGGTGTCGCAGAGTTGCAGTATCCAGTCGGTGAACAGGAACGGCGATTTGCTGATCTCATCTTTCCCTGCCTCAATCTTTGACCAGCCAAGGGCATTGCTCATCACGAGCTGCATATCCTGGCAGGCAAAGTGAACCGCTTCCAGGTGGGCTATTCCCACCTGGACGGTTCGTTTCCCCCTATCCGCTGTTTCAATGTAGTTCTGCAGAATACTGTTGACTACATTCAGCGGAGATCTGATTTCGTGGGTGGTTTCCCGCACGTATATTCTCATTGCCTGATTGGCTTTATCAAGTTGATTCACCAAAAGCTGTAATTGCTTATTCTGAAACCTGCTTTCCCTGGTAAAATAATAGAGGGCAGTGCCATTCAGGAAAGTGGCGGCTGCAATGACAAGCCAGCGAAGACCCGCTTCGGTTTCCTTATTCAGCGGCAGCGGTGTAATAAGTCCTTGCCGGTAATTCATTTCTATTAACAGCAACATGCCTGCGCTGCTGGTTAATACAATGATTTGTGCCAGTGGGCGGTGAAATACCAGGAATACACAAAACGCAAGGAACGGGGCAAACAGGTAGATCTGTGCTGCTGGTCCCAGTACGATGCCAAAGTACCAGATAGATACACTGTGTAAAAAGAACATCAACTGCTGCCCGTATTCCGGCCGGCTGTGCCGGGTGATCAGCAATATGGAAAGAAACAAGGCGCTTTCCAGCATGGCCGGATATAATATACTTTTATAGCCGGTCATATAATAGAGTAAACAGCCCAGTACAAAAGCAAGCAGACTGGCACCAAGGGCCAGAGAATTGACAATCTTTATAATCCGTCCGGTCGTTTCATTTGCTTCAGCATCCTGACTGGTCATCCTGGGTATTACATTGGTTATTTTCATAGTTTCCAGGTTTTCAAATTCAAAAGAGGGGCAGGTTTTCCTTCCTGTTTGCATTCAAGGTAGAAGAATGCAGATTATCAAGTGTAAATTCTTTGTTAACAACATAGTTGTTTTGCGAGAAGTTTAAAGTTATCGGGTGAAGATTTTAACAAGTAACGCACATTTTTAGCCGGGTTATAAACAGTACATTCATATCGGAAATAAAAAGTATACATGAAAGTTCTTTTTTTATACCTGTTTATCTTTGTAATCATTATTGGTACTGCATTACAGGCTTCCGTTGTGATAAAGGGACAGATTAAAACCTCACCGAAGAAATGGCTGACTGTATTTGGGTACGCCGATTATTTCAGTGGCCCCGCTATTCCCGCTGCGCAGGTGCAAACAGATACCATGGGAAATTTCCAGGTAAGCATCAGTGATGCCTTTGCTCCTTTGGTAAAGTTGCAGGTAGAGAACAAGTCGCTTAACATATATGTATTGCAGGGTGGAGAATATGTTGTTAATGAGTTAGCGGACGGGCTCGTGGTAAAAGACATCAAAGGTATTCCGGTGAATGAAAAGTTAGGAGACCTGCTGAGGGATCTGGAGAAAAACTGGCTTTCTTTATTTATAGATAGTAGCAGCGGGAGGTACAAATGTCAATTATCAGCTGATTCGATGTTGAAGATATTTGGACGCATGGAAGCGAAATACCTGGTTCACCAGCAGCCCGTATACAATGATCTTATTCATTATATGGCGGCGGTTTATAAATTGTCCTTTATCACTTTTATTCCGGTGGAAAATAATTTATTAACCGGTTTCGAGAATAATTATTTCAATAACGTAGATCTCCGGACCTGGAATCCATTTTATATGAAAACGTTGGAGGCATATCTTGGTGCCAGAATAAATTATTTAAGGGATCGCAGGTATCAACTCCGCAATGAGGAGGGCAGTTTGGATCGGGTGGTACAGGAGGCTGGATATTTTAAAAATGACTGCCTCCGTGACTGGGCTATAGTGGCAGGTTGCAGCCAGTTATACGGATCAGGGGAAGCACCGGCGGAAAAGAAAAAGTACGCGGATGGTATCCAGACAAAGGTATTACCCGTATTAAAAGATATGCATGCGAAGGAAGCACTTAAAAAAGTGATATTGCGCAATAATCAAATTAAATTGGGAGATCCATTTCCGATTTTGTCATTAAAGAATGAAAAAGGAGCACTCGTATCCTTTGCAGATATTCGATCAGATCTCATCCTGGTGGACTTCTGGGGCTCCTGGTGTCCGGGTTGTATTGCAGGTATGAGAAATTTTCCAGACTGGATGGAGCAATGTAAGGGAAAACTGACCATCGTGAGTATCGCAGTAGATGAAACACTTGAAAAGATGACAACGTTCCTGGACAAACAACAGCGAATGTCACAATGGGTGACGCTGTATAATGGCAGGGAAGGCAATTACCTGGATAAGCTGGTGATTCATGGATATCCCACCTATTTTATTCTTAATAAAACCAAAGAAATTATTGCTATGCCAGGAACTACTGACAGGGTAGCGGCAGCACTGAAATTGGCGCTGTAGCTACTTATAACCAAGGGATCATGATAAGGGTTCGTCTTGCCCACGACGAACCCTTACTAACGTATACGCATAACCGAAATTTAATCCTGACGCAATGCGGAAAAATTCAGCAACCTAAAAATTCCCGATGTCGAAAATGGTTTGTTAAATTTTCGGGTACTTTTGCAAAAGAAATTCAATACCTATAATCAATACTGTATGTGAACGCCTGGAACCATGCTGCCAGGATATACTTTTCATACACATACTGCGGAACTAAAATGAGACAGGAAACCAGTAGCGGATGTTGCGGAAACGCCGCCTGATCAACTATTGCCAATACCTGCCGGAGACTTAAAAAAAGCTGTTTAAAAATGTATATCAGAAAACTTTTGCTGACAAGCATATTGCTATCCCTTGTCCTTTTTACTTATGCCCAGTCAGTTAGTACGGCTACCATTAGTGGTTATCTGAAAGATGCTGCCGGTACACCTGTTCCCGGTGCTTCCGTGAAACTGCATAACAATAACGCCAACGCTATCTCTAATGTAGATGGATTTTTCCGCATACAGAAAGTGAATCCTGGTAAACATATCCTCAGTATTTCTGCAGTAGGATTTAAGAAAGCCGATCAGACACTGGACCTGAAGGCAGGAGAAGAAAAAATACTACAACTTACCATGACATTAGCTGTCAGTGAAATAAATACCGTATCCGTGATAGGTCGCTCTACCAGCCAGGAAGTAAACCGGCAGGCCTTTAACGTAACGGCCATTGATGCGAAGAAATTATACAACTCCACCCTGGATCTCTCACATGCACTGGATCGTGTATCTGGCATCCGCGTCCGCGAAGATGGTGGCTTAGGTTCCAGGATGAATTTCTCCCTGAATGGTTTTACCGGACGGCAGGTGAAGTTTTTCCTGGATGGAGTACCTATGGATAACTTTGGTTCTTCTTTCCAGCTGAATAATATTCCTATCAACCTGGCAGAAAGAGTAGAGGTATACAAAGGTGTAGTGCCTATCTGGCTGGGATCAGATGCTTTGGGTGGCGCTATTAATATCGTTACCAGTAATAGCAAACGCAGTTATGTAGATGCTTCTTATTCCTTTGGCTCCTTTAACACACACCGCTCTACCCTGAATGCAGGTTATACCGCCAAATCAGGTTTTACGGTGCAGATAAATGCCTTCCAGAATTACTCCGATAACAATTATCGTGTACGCGTGAATGTAGCCGATCTGCTTACCGGTGAATATTATCCCCGTCAATGGGTAAGAAGATTCCATGATACTTATCATAATGAAACTATCATTGCCAATGTGGGGGTAGTGGGAAAGAAATACGCCGATAAATTATTATTCGGTATCACCATGGGACAGAACTACGCGGAAATACAATCCGGCGCAAGAATGGTCAGTGTATTTGGCGACTGGCACCGCAAAGGCGATATCCTGATGCCCAGTGTGAAATACCAGGTAAAAGACATCTTTGTAAAGGGATTGGACTTTAGCCTGACAGGTAACTATAACCTGGGACATGAACAAAATATTGATACGGTAAACCGTCGCTACAACTGGTTTAAGCAACATGTGCCTAATAATGGTGCCGAAAGGGAACGGAGCATGTATAAATTCAGTAACAACAATGGATTGGGTACCGCCAATCTGAGCTATCGTTTAGATGACCACCATTCCTTTATCATCAATGATGTATACAGTACTTTCAGCCGCAAAGGAAAGGATGAATTATTTCCACAGGATGAGAAGTATGATCAACCAAAAAAAGTAAATAAGAACGTATTGGGTCTGGGATATAAATTTGATTACAATGCCAGGTGGAATACTTCCGTATTTGTGAAAAATTATTCACAACGCAACAGCTTCTCGCAAAGCTACAATCCAAGTGGTAACTGGGGGGATGTAGCCTATAGAAATCAGGAGTCGAAATTTAGTAAGCAGGGATACGGTTTGGCTACCACCTACTTTATCCTGCCGGTGTTACAACTGAAAACCTCTTATGAAAAAAGTTATCGTTTGCCTGAAACGGAAGAACTGTATGGTGATATGATCAACCTGGAAGGTAATACAGACCTGAAACCTGAGAGCAGCAACAATTTCAATTTCGGGGTAAATTATCAGTTGAATATTAAAGGTGATCACCGTTTTCTCTTTGATGCTAATTTCCTGTACCGCGATGCCAGCGACTTTATCCGTCCTATGCTGAATCCTAACCAGACCAGGCAAACAAATGGTAACCTGGCTAAAGTGACCAATATGGGAATAGACGGAGAGGTAAGATATTCTTTCAAACAACTATTTACTGCCGGGGTGAACATGACCTACCAGAACCTGCGTAACAATACGGAGTATGAAGACGGACAAAAGAATGTAAGTCCGCTGTACAGAGATCGTATCCCTAATATGCCTTTTCTTTTTGGTAATGCAGATGCGTCTCTCTTCTTTAGAAATGTATTGAAAAAAGGCAATACACTTACGCTGGGTTATAACCTGTTGTATGTGCACGGATATTATCTCTCCTGGCCCAGCCAGGCAGAAGAGAAGTTAGGAATTCCAAGACAGTTTTCCCAGGACGTAAACATGGTGTATAGCCTGGTTAATGGCCGGTATAATGTATCTGTAGAGTGTAAAAACCTGGTGGATAACAAACTGTATGACAATTTCACCTTACAGAAACCAGGTCGTGCATTTTATGCCAAGCTGCGGTACTTTATCAGTAAATAAATATCAATCATTTCAATTTCAATAAGGATAGTGATGAAAAAAATAAGTAAGCTTTTATTCCTGTTTTGCAGTATCATTTTTATGGGAATATCATGTGATAAAGAAGATACGATGGATGAGTCTTTTATAGAAGGAAAATTCCAGGGGCTGGCAAAATATGTAATAACAGCAACACCCATAGGTACCAGCGGTATTGCGGATGTTTTACTGACAACGGATAGTCTGGGTGGCGGTACTATTACCACTGCAGGCAATGGTATGGAGCAGGATGGCTCTTACCGCTACTACCTGACGCATAAGGGGAGATTTTTCAGTCTCCTGTATGGACAGGGCAACCCGGGAGCGGTGACTACCTATCGCTTTACTACCAGCGGTAAAATGGTGAAAACAACAGAGTTTCAGACAGAAACCGTACAGGTATTTGTTAAAGTAAACGACGAGCTATTACTCATAAAAGTACCGCGGAGTGGCAATGAAGTGGCCAGCACGTATCGTATTGATGCCATGAAATCAAGGATTGTGGGGCGTGGCAATATAAATATTGTGCAACTGGCTGCAAACGGGGAAAGGGCGCATTTCACCTGGGCTACCCAGGTAGGAGAAAAGGTATATGCTCCTTACATGAGTATCAAAGGATGCTGCAGTGACGCATTTGGTACGGCGTATCCCGATAGTAGTTGGGTGGCTGTATTTTCTTACCCCGACCTGAAGCTGGAAAAAGTAATCAGGGATAACCGGACCAGCTACTTAGGAGCCTATTTCACTGATGGATTAGGCGTTACTGAAGAGGGGGATGTATATGGTTTTTCACAGGCGGCTGCAACAAATAGTGGGAAAGTAACCACCACCAGGCCTTCGGCTATTGTGAGGATATTGAAAGGGACCACCGAATTTGATCAAAACTATTTTTTCAATGTGCAGGAAATATCCGGTGGTCATCATATTGCTTCACAGGCTTACCTGGGGCACCATCAATTTTTACTGATGATGTATGAAGATGCCAGGGCAGTGAAAGGCAATCTGAAAATGGCCCTGGCAGATGTGGAAAAGAAAACGTTTACCTGGATAACAGGTGCGCCGGCGGCGATTACCAGTACTTCTGCCACCTATAATAATAATACCACTTCTGAAGATGGCAAAACCGGTTATATCGGTTTAAATACGGCGAATGGAAGTTGGGTTTATAAAATAGACATAGCTATGGCTACGGCTACACGTGGTTTGACAGTGAACGGTGGTAAGATTACGGCGATTACAAAAGTGGAATATTAATAACCCGTTTAAGTAGAAAAATATGAGTAATTCAAAAAAAGTAGCTGGGAAGAAATCCAATTCCCGGTCACTGTTTTATCGCATATCTGCCTGGCTGCATTTGTGGCTGGGCCTTGTGTCGGGTATTATTGTAGTCATCATTTGTATTACCAGCTGCATCTATGTATTCAATGAAGAAATTACCAGCCTGACGGAACCGGAGACCAATATTCCGGTACAATCGCAGGCATTGATTGCTCCTTCGCAGATCATGGCGGTAGCGAATAAAGTGTATCCCGGTAAACAGGTGGGCTATGTATTATACAAAGAAGGGAAGGCCGTAGAAGCTAATATCGGCGGGCGTCGGGGTGGGTCTACCCTGAAACTGAATCCTTATACCGGAGCAGTCATCAGCAAGGTAGACCGCAAAGAAGGGGATGTCAGCTTTTTTCGCTGGGTATTGAACGGGCATCGTTTTCTTTGGCTGCCTTACAAAATAGGACGTCCTATTATCAATTACAGCACCCTTATCTGCGTGATTACGCTGATAAGCGGGTTGGTGTTATGGTGGCCTAAAAAATGGAATAAAAGTACCCGTAATCAAAGTTTTAAAATAAAATGGGGCGCAAGTACCAAAAGGATCAACTATGACCTGCATAATGTACTTGGATTTTATGCCCTGCTCCTGCTTTTTGCTATAGGCGTTACCGGTATGGTATACGGACTGGAATGGTGGAGCAAAGGCCTGTACTGGGCAACATCGGGCGGGAAAACCATGCCTGAATTTGTAGAGTTGAAATCAGATTCTTTGCAGGCAGGGAAAAAGCATTTTGATAACCTGGGGCAAAAGATGGACATCTCCTGGAAAACAGTAGTTGGCAAACATCCGGAGGCAGCTGGTTTTTACCTGGGATTCCCGGATACAACCAAAGCACAGGCGGCGATCAGCGTGATTGTATATCCTTCCCGGGGGCAGTATTATAACAATCAGCGTTACCTGTATGATCAGCATACACTGGAGCCGCTT
Source organism: Chitinophaga sp. 01L420 (assembly GCF_056399985.1). NCBI lineage: Bacteria > Pseudomonadati > Bacteroidota > Chitinophagia > Chitinophagales > Chitinophagaceae > Chitinophaga > Chitinophaga sp. 01L420. The sequence continues at coordinate 138,587 of NZ_JBFTSK010000010.1, read as the reverse complement.
ACGGGCAACAAACTATATGAACAGTCTTATCAGGAAGCTGATTTTGCCGGTAAACTGAGACGCATGAACTACGATATCCATGTGGGCAGCATACTTGGTTTGCCCGGAAAGTTCATGGCATTTTTTACCAGCTTAATCGGCGCCACTTTGCCCATTACCGGGTTTATTATCTGGTGGGGCAAAGGAAGAAAGAAAAAAACACCGGCGGCTGCAAAAAAGGTGGCGCAGACTGCCAGCGTATAAAAGATAATCTGTCGTAGATTTGAAGAGAAGGGGTGCATCTGCGGATGTGCCTCTTTTTTTATGCGGAAATGAGTAACAAATGCGCCGTAGCATGCCCTTATTGCGGAATTTTGTACCCTGAAACAGGTGAATCCGGCAGAAAAATAACGGTATGATTTTTTCGCGGTTATCATAAAAAATAGCTCATTATGGAAAAGATAAACCAGGTATCTGATAATGCGAAAGTGGTACTTTCACTGATACAGGCCATCAATGAAGAAGATTTCGATGCAGCAAAGCGTTTTGCCAACGAGGAAATGACTTTTGAAGGCGTGATGGGATCAAGACAGGGCGCCACTGCCTACTTCGATGATATGAAAAAGATGAAGCTGAAATATGCCGTACAGAAGGTGTTTGTGGACCAGGAAGACGTATGTCTGTTTTATGATCTGACGATGGACGGTAAAACCATTTTTGGTTGCGCATGGTACCACCTGGATGGGGGAAGGGTGAGTTCACTGAAAGTTATTTTCGATCCGAGACCATTCCTCTGAAATGTACAGAATTTTCGTATAAATATACAGGTAATAGCCGCTTGCCAGCGTTACATTTGTTTTAAAATTGAGCACAATGAAAGCTATTATTTTGAAGGAACCTGGCAGCGTGGATCATTTACAGATCGTTGAACTACCGTTGCCTGTTATTGCCGCAGGAGAAGTGCTGGTGAAAGTAAAAGCCATCAGTATTAACCCGGTAGACGTAAAAACGCGCATTGGTAAAGGACAGTGGGCACGATTGAAAGATGAATATCCGCTGATATTGGGATGGGATATTTCCGGTGTCGTCACCGCTTCTGCTTCTCCTCTGTTTAAGGTAGATGATGAAGTATTCGGGATGGTCAATTTCCCGGGCCATGGCAGAGGGTATGCCGAGTATGTAGCTGCTCCTGCTGAACACCTGGTATTGAAGCCAGCCAACATTTCGCATGAAGCCGCCGCCGCGGCTACACTGGCAGCACTCACTGCATGGCAGGGCATGACGTATTATACGCCTATTTTACCCGGACAAAAAGTATTGGTACACGCAGCTGCCGGTGGCGTAGGACACTATGCCGTGCAATTGGCTAAACATTGGGGCGCATATGTCATCGGTACTTCTTCTTCTGCCAACAAATCCATGGTACTGGGTTTGGGAGCTGATGAACATATTGACTATACTACCCGGCAACTGGAAGAGCACACAAAAGATATTGATTTTGTAGTAGATACGCTTGGCGGTGAAAACATTGATCGCTCGTTGCTGGTCATGAAAGAAGGTGCTACTATTGTAAGTCTGCCTTCCGGTCTGAAAGAAGCCGTTACAGAAAAAGCGGAAGCAGTGGGCTGCCATGGCTATCCTGTGGCCGTAAAATCCAGTGGCGCAGATATGGCGAAACTCGCGGATCTTTTACAACAAGGACAGTTGATTTCCCATGTTTCCAGGATATTCGGCTTCGAAGAAATGGCTGCTGCACATTTGCAGATTGAATCCGGAAGAACCGTTGGTAAAGTAATTATATTGTTATAAAATGACAACCTGCGCTGTGGTAGTTGCTCTGACAGCAGCGCGGTTGTTTTTAATTTATCTTGATATATTTTTTGACTTGCTGAATACCCTGAACCTTTTACATTTACGCTGCTTATGATTTAATCACTTATTATTATAACCATGCGTACCCTCAATTTCTTCATGCTGTCATCCCTGTTGCTATTGGCTATGGGATGTAAAAAAGATGCAAAAGACACCAAAGGCAGAAATAATAGCCTTAATTCCAACGAGAAAATACCTGTAGAAATACAAATTAACCAGGTCGATAAAGGCGCCCGTAACAGTGGTCATTATTTAAGTGCCATCTACAACGGTGTTATTGACGCAGACATTACTTTTAAAGTACAGGTACCCCGAACAGGAGGGCTACCGGACACTGTTATTACGGCGACTATACCTGCCGGTTATAAAAACCTGATACGTGATAATCCTTCCGGAATAGGTAATATAAACCTGTTTGAATATTATATCGGCCCAACAGGTAATTTTGATGTGGATGAAAAGGTATTATCCATTCAAAGCCCGGATAAAAAGTATGTTTTCTCTTCCCACTATGATAAAATAAATTGCATGGAGTTGGCTACCACCGTGTATTTTAAGGCTAATCATTATGTGATTAATTACAGTGACTTCAGTTATGTCACGTCTATGTTGTATCAAAAGGCAGATAAAAGTTATGCTTTCTCTTGTTACAATGCGCTGAGAGTAAAATCTGGATTATCACAACCCGCTTTATTTGTGGGACAGAAAATAAAGATGCCTTACTTTAAGTTCTATTATGGTAACAAAGATTATGGCACCGAGGTAGATGCCAATGGGACTGCCCCTGGTTCCGGTTCTACCATTGAATTTACGATTACCGCCATAGGCGATAAAACATTCGACGCCATTTTTTCCGGTAAAGTATGGTCCAAAGCGGATGCGGATACCTCGGTGATAACAGAAGGCAGGTTGATGCACGCAAAATTACCTGAGTAATATTTTTTAAGGATGATGCGCCACCGTTGTAAAAGCGGTGGCGTTTTTTTATGCCGTATAGGAGTATTTAAAAAAATATTTCTACCTTGTAACCATAATATAACTCACATGCACCGCATATATTCCAGTACACCTCCTCCAGCTGTTGTTGTTTTGCAGGCAAAATAACCAGCATTTCTTCTTCTTAGCCGCTGTTCCTGTTGCAGGAATCAGCTGAATCATTGTATCTGTCTAAGTCTGTTGACCTGGTTATTTTTTCGTGCACCTACGTTTCTCTTTATTCTTTTTCTACACAAACGAAAATAATGACCAGGTATATATTAATGGTTTTCGCCGGGGCGTGCAGCTTCGGTATACTCTCTACTTTTGTAAAATTGGCTTATCGCGAAGGCTATACTGCCGCTGAAATCTCCGGTACACAAGCCTTCACCGGTATGGTGGTATTGTGGATCCTGTTATGGATGTATCAGAAAAATAAAGCCGCCCTGAGCGCGCGGGAATGGGGTTGGTTGCTGTTAACCGGGGGCAGTATCGGATTTACCAGCTTCGTGTATTACGTGTCTGTGGCATATATTCCGGCTTCGGTGGCCATTGTGATACTGATGCAGTTTACCTGGATGGGATTGTTGCTGGAATGGTGTTTGTTTGGCAAGAAGCCTTCTTTATTACAGCTGATTACGACGGCATTAATTCTTACGGGTACCTGGCTGGGCAGCGGACTGGCTACAGGCGGTACGCAGCCGGTATCGCTGAAAGGATTGCTCTATGCCGGTGCTTCCGCCTTTTTGTACGCCATTTATGTGGTGGCCAACAGCAGGGTAGGAAAGCAGTTGCATCCACTGCAAAAAAGTGCGGTGATTATGACGGGATCCACCATGGGCATCCTGCTGGTGAATGCAGCCCCACTGATCGCCAGTACACATTTTGATCTGGGCCTGTTGAAGTGGGCACTGTTCCTGGGATTGTTCGGCACCATCATCCCGCCGTTATTATTTGCAAAGGGGATTCCCAAAGTGGGCGCTGGTATCAGTGCCGTGATTATGACGGCCGAATTGCCGGTAGCCATTGTATGCTCGCATATGATACTGAAAGAACCGGTAAATGGCTGGCAATGGGTGGGCGTAGCGTTGATGCTACTATCGATGCTGTTGTTAAATGCGCCTAATTTCCGGCGATAGATAAAATATGGGGCTGGCTGAAACAGGGAGACTGTTTGGGCCGGCCCTTTTTACTGATAGAAAATTATAGAGAGCGCCACCAGGAGACCATAGTCTTTGAATTCGTTGCGCATTACCTGTAAAGACTTCCCCATATGTTTCTCCACTGCTTTCACAGAAATGCCTAAGCGTGCTGCAATTTCTTTATTGGAGAGATGATCGCGGCGACTGAGTAAAAACACTTCCCGGCTGCGCTCCGTTAATTTATCGAGTGCGAGGGCAAATCTTTTTTCCAGCAGTTTATAGTCGTAGGTATTATCTGTTTCTGCTATTTTTTCTATCGGGAGATGTTGATGATGTTGCTGATGCAGCAGCGAATTCCTGAGCTCATTGAGTATCCGGTTGCGCAGGGCGCCGTGAAGATAGGCGCTGAAATTTTTTATGCCCGTGAGCGTAGCACGTTTTTTATAGAGCGTAGTAAAAATGTCCTGCAACATATCTTCCAGCAGGTGAGGCACGGGAAATTTTTTGTATGCATGATGATATAGTGCAGCAGCATGGCGCTGGTACAAGGTTTCAAAAGCCTTGTTGTCATTGTTTGCCAGTAATGCTATCAATTGTTCATCCTGTAATGCAATATACTCCGTCATTCTTACCACTTATGCCGGTATCGTTAGGTGTCCGGCTGCCATAAAGTGCATAAGATATAAAAAAATGGGTGGTTCCATCAACAATGGACGAAAAATAAATTTTGCGCAGGGGGTAGGGTTGGGATAAAGTGCCGTGTCTATATCTGCAGACAACCAAAATAATGAGTGATCAACAACTGATAGGGCTATTGGAAAAATACCTGCAGGGGCATTGTACGGAAGACGAACGGACGGCCCTGGAATCATGGTACGAAAACTACCGGGCAGTTCAAACGCCGGACAGTGGTGATGCACCGCCGGACCTGCTCCAGATGTATAACGATATCACCGATCGTTTAAAGAAGGAGGGGGAATGGCAGGAGCCGGCCGCGGCGGCAGTGGCTAAAATAAAACAACGTTGGTGGCAGGTAGCGGCGGCGGCAGTGCTGCTGTTGGCAGGCGCCGGTATATGGATGTTGCTACCCCGTGCAGACCGGCAGTTGGCGCTGGATACCAAAGAAGGTGTCCGGAAAAAGGTATTGCTGGAAGACGGCACCCAGGTATGGCTCAATGTAAGTAGTCACCTGACTTACCCTGCCAACATTAGTAGTGGCCACCGGGAAGTGTACCTGGAAGGAGAAGCTTTTTTCGAAGTCGCTAAAAAAGACCAGCATCCTTTTGTAATCCATACCGCTGATCTGAATGTGCAGGTGCTGGGTACCCGGTTTAATGTAAAAGCATATGAAGGAGACGGGAGCATAGAAACCACGCTGGTAGAAGGTCATGTGGCCGTTAGCCGCAATGGCAACAGCCTGGTGCTGGCGCCGGGTGAAAAAGCTATCCTCAGAAAGAAAACCCAGGTAACCAGTGGAATGGCGGTGAATGGCCGCATCGTTGACTGGGGAGATGTACTCCTCATCGTGGAAAAAGTGACACCGAATGTCAGCAGTCAGAAGGTGAGTGAACTCGTGTGGATGGATGACAGGCTGGAGTTTAAAGATAAGTCATTTCCCGAGCTGGTGCGACTGATGAGCCGTTGGTACAATCGCAAAATCATCTTAACAGACACCTTCCCGACCGACTACAGGTTTAAAGGAACTTTTAAAAAGGAAACCGTCACAGAAGCATTAACTGCATTGCAGGTAACAGCAGATTTCAATTATACCATAAAAGGGGATACCGTTTACATACATCATTAGTCAACCAGATCATAAAAAACAGTAACACGATGAAAAATTTTGTCCCGGTTCCACCGGAACCTGTATAACCACACGCCTTCCGCTAAAGAAGAAGGGAAGTGTCGCCACACTTCCCTTTAAATGTCAAACATGGAACGAAACAAGTAGTCCGTGCGGGATTTTCATTGTTTCAAATGTCTAACGTTCAATTCAAATGTATGAAAAAAACGCTGTGTTTAAAAACAGCCCTTTCCAACTATTTAGTGAGAAAAATATTCTTGTGTATGAAGCTTTGCCTCATCCTGATTACTGTTTTCATGCTACAGGTACGTGCTGATGTGCATTCACAAAGCAGGTTTTCGCTTAACAGCCGGCAGATAGCTTTGCATAAGCTGCTGGAGTGGGTAGAAACCAAGAGCGAATACCGCTTCCTGTACAATTACAAAACCTTTCCGAAAGATGAAAAGGTGGATGTCGATTTCAAAGAAGCTACGCTGCCAGAGATCCTGGATAAGGTGTTGGCCAAAAGCTTCCGCTACAAAATGCTGGAAGGAGGACTGGTAGCTATTTCCGAGAGCGCGGCCGACATAACGGTAACAGGTAAGGTAATGGCAGAAAATGGCCAGGAACTGCCCGGGGTCAGCATTCAGTTGAAAGGTACCAGCAAAGGAACCGCTACAGATGTAGACGGCAACTTTAAAATAACGGTCCCTGAAAACGGCATACTGCTCATTTCCTACCTGGGATATGAGCCGAAAGAAGTACCGGTAAAAGGCAATACACAACTACCTGTCATCAGGCTGAAACCCTCCGAGGCTGGTTTGAACGAAGTAGTGGTATTGGGGTACGGACAAAAGCAAACCCGGCAAAGTATTACCGGTGCGGTATCCAGTATACAAACCAAAGAACTCAAACAAAGCCCGGTAGCCAATTTGTCTAATGCCCTGGCAGGACGACTACCCGGTTTGATCACAGCCCAGCATTCCGGCAGACCCGGCAGTGACGATGCGCAGTTGTTCATCCGTGGTATCAGCACCACTGGTGCTACCAATCCACTCGTGGTTATTGATGGTTTACCGAGGGGAGACGCTAACATTGGTCAGCTGGACCCTAATGAAATAGAATCAGTGTCTATCCTGAAAGATGCTTCTTCTACTGCATTATACGGTATTCAGGGAGCGAATGGTATTGTGTTGGTCACCACCAAACGTGGTAAAGATGGTCCTCCCAATATCCAGGTAAACATGCAGTATGCGTTGCAGCAGCCTACTAATTTCCCCCGCTTCCTGAGCTCCTATGAGTCTGGTGTACTGGAAAATGAAGCGGCTAAAAATGATGGCATGCCTGCGGTGTTCACGGATCAGGAACTGGAATATTATAAAACAGGACTGAAGCCGTATGATTATCCCAACACAGATTGGTACAGTGAAATGATCCGGAAAAATTCACCTCAGAAAACCCTTAATATTAATATCGGAGGAGGATCCAAATATGTGAAATATTTTGTTTCCGGCTCTTACCTGCGGCAGGAGCCCATCTACAACCGTGCTAATGAAAATATTTACGGCGTCAAGTATAAATACGACCGTTTCAACTTCCGCTCCAACGTAGATATTACGCTGGATAAAAATACCGACCTGCAGGTGGACCTGGCTTCGCGGCTGGAGAATAGAACAAGTCCTTCCGGCGACAGGGGCAGCAATGAATTTTTCTTCGTGGTGCTTTCGCAGATGACCAACCGGCTTACTCCCCGGCTGAATCCCAATGGCAGCATTGCATCCGGCACATTGCGGGAAGACTTCTACAATCCATATGGCCTGATTACCCGGAATGGTTATCTGGATGCATACTGGCATAGTACCAATGGCAGCGTGGCACTTACCCGCAAACTGGATTTCATTACCCCAGGTCTGAAAGTAAAAGGACTCTTTACTTTTGAAAACTACGGGGATATCAACTTTGCACTGGATCAGGAATTTGATTCCTATCGCTATAAATCAGTACCCGGTGGGGAAGGTACGTATACCCAACACCGTAAGGCTACCAGCTTACAGCGTTCCGGCGCTTCCAGCGGAGAAAGGTATTACTACTATGATCTGAAACTGATGTATGACCGGGATTTCGGGAAACATGCTTTCAGTGGATTGTTCCTCTTTAACCGTAACTACCGCTCTCAGTCAGGTAATCTGCCAAGGGTATATGAAGGCTTCGTTGGCCGCATCGCTTACAATTATGCCACAAAGTATTACCTCGAATTCAATGCAGGTTACAATGGATCTGAAAACTTTCCTCCCGGCAAACGATATGGATTTTTCCCGGCCTTATCTGCTGCCTGGGTGCTGAGCAATGAAAATTTCATGAAAGATCAATCGTTATTCAGCTTCCTGAAAATGCGTTTCTCTCATGGTTATGTGGGTAATGATCAGGTAGGTGGAGAACGTTGGTTATATGTGTCTGATTATGCCCGTGGTGGCGGATTTACCTTTGGTAGTGTGGCTTCCGGTACCGGTGGATATTATGAAAACAGGGTGGGTAACACTGCAATCACCTGGGAGAAGGCGGCCAAAACAAACCTGGGTATAGAGACAGGCTTTATGAAAGATAAGCTGAAGTTTTCAGTAGATCTTTTTAATGAACTGCGTAAAGATATCCTGGTAGCTGCCGGCACTATTCCCGGATATATGGGTATTACCGCCTCGCTGAACAGGAATATGGGCCGCATTCAGAACAGGGGAATAGAAGCGGAACTGAACATGAACACTAATGTAGGGCCGGTAGGTGTTTTTGCAAAAGTAAACTACCAGTACGTAAAGAATAAAATCCTTGAACAGGATGAACCTAAGTTGGCCTATCCATACCAGAGTAAGGTAGGACATCCGATTGGCTATGACCTGGGATATATTGCGGAAGGACTGTTCCAGAGTCAGGATGAAATCAATAAAAGCCCTAAACAAACATTTGCTCCGCTGATACCGGGAGATGTCAAATACAAGGATATCAACGGGGATAATAAAATAGATGAAGCAGACCGGGTGATGCTTCCTATGCTGAATGTGCCTACCAATTACTTTGGTGCCACCTTCGGGATGGACTATAAAGGGATAGATGTGAGTGTACTGTTCCAGGGTGCAGCTGGTGGCCGCCAGATTTTTTCTTCACAGCTGACGGCCAACTATCGGGAAAGCTATCGTCCGATACATGAGGGTAGGTGGACACCGGAGAATGCCGCCAATGCCACTTTCCCGGCCCTGCATTTATCTGAARGCAATATGTCCAACAACTTTATCAGCTCTTCTTACTGGATCAGGAAAACAGATTACATCAAATTGAAGAATGCAGAAATAGGTTACCGCTTGCCCGCTCATTTGTTGAAAAGAGTGAAGATAAAGAGTGCCCGCATTTATGTAAATGGCATGAACCTGATCACCTGGGATAATGTAAAAGACCTGGGCATAGATCCTGAATCCAATACCGGTGGCCGCTGGGGCTGGCAGCCTTATCCGATTATGCGGGTGTTTAACGCTGGTATTACCATCAATCTTTAATCACGGGGATAAATTATAATGATGAAAAATACTTTAATAAAAACAGGGATTACGGCAGTACTGATGATGTGTGTAACTGCTTGCGGGAAAAATTTTCTCGACAGAAAGCCCAGTGACCTGATCACCGAAAAGGAAGTATTTTCAAATATTGAAAATGCGGAGGGCTTTGTAAATACCATTTATCAGAGTTTGCCTAATATGTTTAAACCCGGTTCGGGATGGGGCTTGAGCAGTGCTACCGATGAAACCAACCAGGCGAGTGATAACTCTGCCTCCTATCCGGACGCAGGTAATTTCAATACAGGATCTATGAGTCCGGCTAATTTTCCAATGGCCGACCTGTGGACCAGTTTCTATGGAAAAATCCGCGCCTGTAATAAATTCCTCACCAACTATGATATGATACCACAGGACCCTAACTATCCGCAACGTCGCAGCCGGTTGAGAGGAGAAGTGTTGTTACTGCGCGGATACTATTATTTTGAACTGATGCGTGCCTGGGGTGGCGTGCCGTTGTTGCTGAGTGAAAAAAATCCATTCGACGATCCATCCGGCATTTACTTTAAGCGCAATAGCATTCCGGAAGTGACGGCCAGTATCCTGAGTGATCTGAAAGAAGCCGCTGCATTATTGCCGGTAACGTATAACGATCGCCCTTCTAACTGGGGGCGTGGTTCTAAAATGATTGCCATGGCGCTGGAAGGACGGGTACGTTTGTTTTATGCAAGCCCGTTGTTTAATCCTGGTAATGAATCCGGCCGCTGGCAGGAAGCTGCGGTAGCCTGCAGGGCTGCATTGGATACTGCTGTCATGAACGGCTATACGTTGTATGATAACTACAGCGATATTTTCACACAGTATTTTAATAAAGAAGTGATCTGGAGTCGCGGTGCGCCCGGTGCTTTTGGTGATGGCGGCATAGATCGGGAGATGAATCCCCGCAGTGCCAATGGCTATGGAAACATTACACCTTTACAGGAGCTGGTAGATGACTATGAAATGAAGACTACGGGTTTGCCCATTACTGATCCTGCTTCCGGCTACAGCGCGCAAAGACCTTATGAAGGCAGGGATCCGCGCTTTTATGCTACCATTTTATATCCTGGTTGCAGCTGGAAAGGAAAAGTACTGGATCCTAACGGTGCTGATGCACCACGCTCCGGGCAGATAGCGACCAACTACTGGCCACGTAAATACCTGCTCCCTTCGGTAGATTTATTTTCCGGCTCCGGTGGTACCGATCGCAAATGGGTGTTGATCAGAACTGCAGAACTGTATCTCAATTATGCAGAGGCGCAGAATGAAGCAGCAGGTCCTGGTGCGGATGTATACAATGCGCTCAATGCCATTCGTGGCAGGGTAGGTATGCCATCTATCAGTGGTGGTGACCAGGCGTCGCTGCGTGCAAAGATCCGTCACGAAAGGAGAATAGAACTGGCACTGGAAGATCATCGTTTCTGGGATGTACGCCGCTGGAAAATAGCTGCACAAGTGGATAACAAAGAGGTACACGGCGTAGCTCTTTCCGGTAGCGGTAACGTTACGTATTCGTATCCGGTAATTGAGAAAAGAGTGTTTGATGCTGCCAGGAATTACTGGTTGCCTATTCCGCAAAGCGAAATGGATAAGGTCAGCAGTCAGAACCCTGGCTTTACACAAAATCCGGGTTGGTAATAACGTAACTGTCTCACTAAAAAAATAACAGATGAAAACTATATTATATCGTTTGCAGATAGTGATGCTGTTATGCACGGCCGCTGCCTGTAAAAAAGACAAGGGCTTTGTACACGACAACAATGCCCCGGTGGTGATTGATAAATTTACACCGGAAACAGGTGCCGCGGGCACGGRAGTATTAATTTACGGCAGCAATTTCAGTACAGATACCACTGGTGTAAGTGTAACTGTGAACGGCAGGAAAGCATTGATAGAAGGGGTTATCAGCGATCATATCCTGATCGTGATACCAGAAAAAGCGGGTAGTGGTAAAATCACAGTGACTATTAATGGGAAAACGACTACCTCCACCAAAGACTTCGGATATATATCTTCCTACAAAGTAAGTACGGTTGCAGGTAATGGTGTAGCTGGTTTTTCTGATGGCAAAGGCATTTTCTCCTCTTTTAATTTTGGTAAAAGATGCGGTATGGATGTAGATGCCGATGGCAATTTATATGTCGCAGATGCTGACAATCATCGTGTACGGAAAATAGCGCCTGATGGAACGGTGACAACACTGGCAGGCAATGGTGCCGGCGGCTATGTGGAAGGTAAAGGAAACACTGCGCAGTTCTCTCTTCCACTGGATATTGTTACAGATAAAGATGGCAATGTAATCGTGGCAGATCCGGCCGACTGGACCATCCGCAAAATTACACCGGATGGTACCACATCACTGATAGCGTGGGGAGAAGCCTGGGGCATTGGTATTGATAAACGCAATGGAACGATGTACTACGCCAATGCCCGCGCTGCCGGCAGCATTTTCCAGGTAACACCAGCAGGCGATGCCAAAGAGATTATCAAGGACCTCAGTTATCCCGCTGATGTAGCCGTAGATGATAAAGGCAATTTATTTGTGACAGAGAATGGGAGTTCCGTGATCAAAAAATTCGCAGCAGACACCTGGGCGCCGACCATTGTTGGTGGTACTGCTAATCAAACCGGCCTGGTAAATGGCACCGGCACAGCTTCCCGTTTCGACTATCCCTGGGGGATTGCTGTTGATGCCGCCAACAATTTGTATGTAGCTGGTAATGGCACCTCAGATGGTTCGGTGGTAAACAGCAATCAATGTATCCGTATGATCAGCGCCAATACGTGGAATGTGACTACGTATATTGGTGGCAGCACCGCAGGATTTGCAGATGGCGCCGGCGCTGCCGCGATGTTTAGTGCACCTACTGGTGTTACCATCGACAAAAACGGGGTTGTATATGTGCTGGACAGAAACAATAATCGTATCCGTAAAGTAACCACTGAGTAAAAATGAAAAGATTAAAACATATCCTGCCCGTTTTGTGGCTGTTGTGGCTGCCGGTGATGGCTCAATCGCAGCAACCGGCTCCGTTTAAATGGAATGTACTTCCGGTAAAAGGACTGCTGCTTAGTGTACCGGCTTCGCAGGACGTGCCATTGCTGTGTCGCTTCATCAAAGAAGCATTGGTAGCAGAAGGGGTGAATACGCTGGCGTTGAGGATTGAGTATGTATACCAGTTTAAATCTGATCCGGAACTGGCAGAACGGAATGCTATTTCGGAATCCGATCTGAAACAGATTGTGAAAGCCTGTAAGGAAGCGGGTATCCGGTTTATTCCGACCATGAACCTGCTGGCACATCAGTCGGAGCAAACGGAAATAGGGCCGTTGTTGAAAAAGTATCCGCAGTTCGATGAATCACCGGATTATAATCCGCCGGTGCCATGGAAAGATGGTGGAATGTTTGACTTCTATAGCAAATGTCTTTGTCCTTTGCATCCGGATTTGTTCAAAGTCATTTTTCCTTTGATGGATGAACTGATCGATGTGTGTGGGGCCGATGCTTTTCACGTAGGTTTGGACGAAGCCTGGATCATCGGGTATAATAAATGTCCGCGTTGTGGTGGTAAAGATCCGGCGGAACTGTTTGCGGGCTATGTAAATGCGTTGCATCAACATCTCAAGGAAAAAAAATGCCAGATGTGGATGTGGAGCGATCGCCTGATAGATGGAAAAGAAACGAACCTGCTGGCCTGGCAGGCGAGCATGAATAATACCGCCAGGGCGATAGATATGATACCGAAAGATATTATGATCTGTGACTGGAAGTATGAAGATGCGCCACCTACGCCTGGTTACTTTGCGATCAAAGGATTCCAGGTGCTGCCATCTGCCTGTGCTAAAACATCCGTGGCGCTGGCACAGCTGGACCAGGTTTACGCCGCCCGCAAAAATGCGCTGATGGCGGAGTTTTCACGCACCTTATCGGAACGAATGCCCGGCGTGTTTGAAACCATGTGGGTGAATACAAAAGAGTTTATTGACGGGTATTATAACCGCAAAGGCGTGCGCAAAGGCACACAGGATAATGTAGCTACGTTTAAAGCATTGTTTGCAGAAATCAGGAAGAAAGAGAAATTATAAATATCAACTATTCTAATCCTATACAGGTGCTGGGTGTGTACTCAGCACCTTTTTACTCCCGCCATCGTCATTAAAAGAGGAAAAATACGCTAAACACTTTTAGCAAATGCTGCGCAGGTTTACATTACATCATCTGCGCTGCATTTACTAAAAGCTAAAAGCTAAAAGCTAATGGCTAAAAGTTAACGGCACCATACAGCGTACATCTTTTTCATTGAGATAGTCTTCCACGCAGCAGCCCTGGGGATCCAGACCGGGTGTTTGCAGCAACTTGTCAAATGTCTGGCTGACTTTGGGCAGGTCCTGTTCATAATTCAACAGGATTTCGCTCGTATAAACCCCCTTCCTGATAATAAAACTATCGAGACCATAGGTTGCGCCCTCTCCGGGTGATTGAGCGGCTACAGCTGCCCTGTAAATGATTTCAATGCCACCTTCCRGCCGGGAGATACCGTATAGTTTTCTGCCCTGTATATCGGGCAGTAAAGCAGCCAGCTTTTCAAAGGCGGGTTTAATGCCTTGCGGAAAAGAGGAGGCTTTCACATAAAATACCTCCACATCGCGTTCTAAAGTATATGGTTCCATGGCAGACGGTTTAATGTACTGTAAATGTACCAAGGATATATTTTGAGTATACGGGGTGAAAGCGACAAATGCAGTGGTGTATCAGGACAATTATACTAAAAACCGGTTATTGCCGGTTAATTCACGCAATCGTTTGTGTCAGTATTTTTCACTAAAATCAGCTAACATTATCCTCTGTTCAACAGACGTTCTATGAAAAACATTTTCACCGGTAGGATACTGATCGTACTCTTTTTGCTAACTATACAGCAATCGTTGCCCGCGCAGGTATTTTATGCAGGTAAAGCTCCCGCTAAAGCAACCGTTTTACCCGGCAAATACGTGTTAGAGAATGATGTGCTGGAGGTAAACTTCGGGTCGATAGGTGAGCAGTCTGGTCATGTTACCTTCCGGGATAAGCTGTTGTCTAAAGCAATAGATTTTGATAAGAATAGTTTATTTGCATTGAAATTAAACGATGGCACGGTGTTGCTGCCATCTGATTTTACGATCAGCGCCCGCGATGCGGGCGTTATTGCAGTGGTACCGGATGCGGTGAAGTTAATTGACTGCCTGCCGGGAAAGCAGCTGATTTTCGGGCTCACCAATAAAGCACACGGTATCACGATCACCTGGCGTATTTCGCTGCACGATGATTGTAACTTTATCCAGCAACATTTTCATATCGTGGATCCGAAGCATGCAATTACGGATTTATCGCTGGTCAATATTCCTGCTGTGTATCAACCCGTGCTTTCCGGTGTTGTAGATGGCTCTCCGATATTGGCAGGTAACCTGTTTTTTGCCCTGGAACACCCTATGGCGCAGAATGAGGTGAGTGCTACTGCTACCAGAAGTGGCGTGGCCGCATCTGCCACACTGCGTTCGGGTAACGGCTTTGACGTCAGCGTAGCCTGGGGTATTACGCCTGCGGAGCAACTTCGCCGGGGTTTTCTATCTTACCTCGAAAAAGTAAGGGCAGTACCTTATCGTGTTTTCCCACATTATAACTCCTGGTATGATGTAGGGTACGATGGCCGGGAAATTACGGAGGCCAATGCCATGGACCGGATTAAAATGTTTGGCGACAGCCTGGTAGTAAAGCGCAAAGCAAAGATTAGCGCCTTTTTATGGGATAGTGGCTGGGATGATTATAATAGACTTTGGTATTTCAGCAGTAAGTTGCCCAATGGTTTTAAGAAGATGGATGCGCTGGCACGTCAGTACCAATCGGCCATGGGAGTATGGGTATCACCCTGGGGTGGTTATGATCAGGAAAAGATCAGTCGCCTGGCCAGCATTAAAACGTTGCAGTTGCCATTTACACCGAATGATAACGGTTTAAGCCTGGCTGATCCGCACTACTTCGACTATTTTAAAAAGCTCACGGAAGGATTTGTAAAAAATCAGGGTGTGATCAGTTTTAAATTTGATGGGGTAGGTGCCGGCAATGGCGCTGCCGGGGCAGGAGAGAAGTATGCCAGGGATGTGGAATCTTTTTTACGTGTGATCACAGATCTGCGTAAAATAAAATCCGATCTGTTTTTTAACCTCACGGTAGGTACCTGGCCTTCTCCTTACTGGCTCAATTATGGCGATGCCATCTGGCGCGCTGGTGAAGATATGGGCTTACAGGGTGTGGGTACTAAAAGACAACAATGGATCAACTACCGCGATGCGGAAGTATATAAAAATGTGGTGCAACGTTCCCGCTTATATCCGCTCAATGCACTGATGTATCATGGTATTGTAGTGAATAATGAAAATGGGTTGGGGGCATCTTTTGACAACAATGATGCGGGCCTGGCGGAAGACATCTGGGAGTTTTTCGGTAACGGTACCGGTATGCAGGAATTGTATATTAATCCGCACCTGATGAGTACTGCCGCCTGGAATGTACTGGCTAAAGGCATGAAGTGGTCTGAGAGGCACCGCGATGTTTTATCCGATATACACTGGATAGGCGGTGATCCCGGTAAGGAAGAAGTGTATGGCTTTGCGGCATGGAATCATAAAGAAGGCACGCTTACCTGGAGGAATCCATCTGCAGCACCGCAAAAAATTACGTTCCGTTTGAAAGAGGTATTAGAATTGCCGGCGGACTATAAGGCTAAGTTTGCCGCTTTTAATGTGATAGAAGACGTGAAAGCCGGAGCGATGGATAGTGAAGCCAGCATCACGATAGAACTGGCGCCATTGCAGGTGAAAGTGCTGGAGTYGAAGCCGGTGAAATAACATAACGGTAATGCCTGAGGGGGCTTACGATAAAAGGGTGTACCGGTGATCTGGTACACCCTGTTTTTTATAAGCCCAGTGTGGCCTTTAATTTCTGATCCAGTTCGTCACCGCCGTCACCTACTAATTTGAATAATACTTTACCGTTTTTATCCAGCAGTATTTTGGTAGGAAAGCCGGTAATGCCATAGGACATGGCCAGGTCGGTGGTGGCTTTGTCGTAGTTGTTAAGCACCTGGATCCAGTTGATGCCATCATCCTGTATAGCTTTTAGCCATGCCGCTTTTGCGTCATTCAGATTACTGGATTTTTCATCTGCAATGCCTACAATTTCCAGGCCTTTGTCTTTGTACCTGGCATATACTTCCTTCAGGTGAGGATGGCTCGCCCTGCATGGACCGCACCAGCTACCCCAGAAGTCGAGTAACACATATTTTCCTTTGAGGGAAGATAACGTGAACGACTCTCCGTGGTTATCTTTTTTGGTGAAATTAATCGCAGCAGCACCTTCGCTGGTGGCTTTAGCGCCGGATATCCGGGAAGCCAGGTATTTACCCAGATAGGTGTTTTTATAAGTATTTCCCAATTTATTAAATGCCTGTTCGTAGGCTGTCGCTTCGTAATCACTTTGCATTCTGGCCATCAGCATTACGCTTACAAATGAATTCGGATGATCTGTCACAAATTTTTTGTGCAGCGCGGTAAGTTGTTCGTTGGTGGCATTCATTTCTGCCAGCACCGCTTTTTTGGCGGTACTGTCTTCCGGTTTACGCAGACCTGCTGTTTTTTTGCGCAGTTCCCACGCTTGTGCTACCAGTGGCATTTCTTTTTGCCGGAGTGCATTGAGTTCTTCGTTGGCTTTGTCTCCTTTTACCGTGGCTTTGAATAGTTCATCGGCATTCCCGGAAATCTGTACGTTTGTTTTATCAGAGAGGATGATTTCCAGGTTAGGTGCAGGCATGAACATGCCTCCTTTGACGAATTCAAATCTGGATCCCGGATGACGGGAAGCAAAAGTGGCGATCACGGGTTCATTAACATTGCCGGAAAAAGTGAATTCATCGCCGTTGCGGGCGATCACCGTATCCATTTTATGCCCTTCTGCCGTTACGTAAGATAAGCTCAGGCGATAGTCGCCCTGCCCCTTGATGTTTGCCGTTATCTTGTAACTCTTTTGTGCGGTTGCCGGGTGAAAAGAGGCCAGCAGCAAGCTGCCGGCCATCATCAGGATGTGTTTTTTCATGGTTGGTGTATGATCTTTAGAAACTGGTCATTGGAATGGATGCTGCCGGTTTAGCTGGTGCTGCCTTGGTACCTTTATTCAGACTTTCCTTTATTTTAGCGGCTGCTTCATCGCTGTATCCGGTAAAGCGCTCCATGATTTTACCCTCGCTATCCACGAGATACATGGTAGGGATACCAGAGAACTGGAACTGTTCCATTGTTTTGTCTTTGTTATCACTCAACATTTGTTCCCAGGGCATGTCTTCTTCTTTCATCGCTTTTTTCCAGGCATTTTTATCGGTGTCAATAGAAATGCTTACTACCTCAAATCCTTTGTCTTTATAGCTGGCATACAGTTCCTTTACTTTAGGAATGGCTTGTCTGCATGGACCACACCAGCTAGCCCAGAAATCCACCAGCAGGTATTTGCCTTTGTATTTTTCCAGTCCTGCCAGTTTACCGTTGGCATCAGGATATTGTACGGATGGCATAGGCTGACCGCTTTTCAAACGCATGGCCTGTGCCTTATTGGTGATAATGGTTTCCTTTAATTGTTTGGCTTCTGTTAACCAGGGATACCGGGCGATCAGCAGGTCCAGCATCTTCATGGCCTTGTCGTATTTTTCGCCTGCTTCTGTGCCTGCCATACCACGGATGGCATACACCATTACCGGACGATCTGCATACGCCTTTACGAGTACTTCCTCCCGCATTTTATAATCTTCGCTCAACGGGTTATACTTCTTCGTATTTTTCATATAGGCGTACCAGGTAGTATCCGTTGCTTTTTTGGAATAATATTCCATATTGTATTCATCTACCATGCGGCGGTAATTAAATTCGTTGTTCAGTTCGCGTAGATTGATGAAATTATTGTCGTAGGATCCGTCTACATAATTGTAATGTGGTATTTTAACCTTATACCTGGCGGTGTCATATCCTCTCATGGCTACTTTTACATCTGCATCGCTCCAAAAGGTAGCACGGTCCCAGTTCATAGCATTGATGATATAGATGCCCTGATGGTCTTGTTTGATTTTAAAAGAAAAGGTATTGTCTTTGCCTACCACGCAGGAATCTACTACTTCTGCTTTTCCTTTCAGGTTATCTTTCGACAGAAATACTTTATTGACTTCCTGTTTTGGGTCGGTGAATTCAACGCTACCGGTTACGGTAACGGCTTTCACTATTTTGTTTTGTTGTGCCATCAGGGCTGCGGGGGCTGCTAATAGCATCAGCGGTGCGCAAAATTTTAAAACTGTTTTCTTCATCGTTATTAGTTTAAATATAATTGATTTCCGTTTTTATTTACTGTAATCGGCGTTTTGCGCCAGGTCAGGATTAATGAAAAATTCCCTTGATGGTATCGGCATCAGTACATGTGTAACAGGTTGCCCGAATGATTGCAGCCAGTTGGTCATTTTACCAAAACGCTGCATATCGCTCCATCTTAATCTTTCGCCTATGAATTCTCTTCTTCTTTCCTGTTCAATGACAGCGAGAAAAGCGGCAGGTGTAGCAAAGTCTGTATTGCTTACTGTACTGGCTTTCCGGGCTGTGCGCAGCTGATTGTAAGTAGTCACGTCTACAGTTCCCTTACGGGCATTTGCTTCAGCAACAATCAGGAAAGCTTCACTATAACGGCATACCACATACGAAGGTGTAAGCTCTGATGGGAATTTACTCAGGAAGTATACCGTATCTACTATCGAACCGCCTTTGGTACGAATGAAATAGCTGCGGCGGATATCTGTTGGCTCATATGATTTCACCAGGTTGCTGTCGGCCCATGTATTGCCATTGCCGGCCTGTCCGCTGCCGCCTTGTCCGAATAAAGCCGGCATGCCATAAAATGTACTGGTGCTGGTTTCGTTGATCTTATATACGGCTTCGGGACTGTTCACTGTTGACTTGAAAATATCTCCGAAATTGGATTGCAGGCTTAATTTGCCGGAGCTGATTACAGCGTTGGCCATGGTTAGTGCCTCATCGTTTCTGCCCCGGTTCAGATAAAATCTGGCGAGTAATAATTGTGCTCCCTGTTTGGAACCACTCACTGCGCTTGTATAAGCCGGTAACTGATCGATGGCATTTTTAAGGTCTGCTTCAATCAACTGGTTTACTTCTGCTATCGGGTTACGTGGAGGACGACTTTTCGGATCTTCCTCTCCTTTTATGATGACTACATCGCCGAAGTATTCAGAGAGCAGCATGTATGAAAAGGCACGTAACAGGTAGGCTTCGCCCAGTGTGGCGCTGATACTGCTGTCGCCGGAAAACTGCTGTGCATATTGTATCGCCATATTGGCGTTGGCGATGCATTGGTAAGGCTGTTTATAAGCCGTTACCAGTGAGTTATCATTGGAAGCAATGTTGTTTGCTTCATAGGTAGGAAAAGTCAGGGATTGAAAGTCATCGCTCATAACATCCTGCAATCCGTAGTACAGGTAAAATGCATTGTTATTGGTGAGGGCCAGTTTGGCACCATTGATCACCAGGGGCAGGTTGTTTTTGTTGAGTTGAGAGAAAGCAATCCTGGTATTAGGGTCTACTTCATCCAGTTGCTTACTGCAGGCAGATAAGCCGATGGTGATGGTAGCCGCGATATGTAATAAAGTATGTTGTTTCATGTGTTGGCGGATTAAAATGAAAGATCTATACCAATAACAGCCGCACGTGGATTAGGCGTGTTGGAACTTACAATGCCGGTGTTGCTGGCTGCTTCAGGATCAAATCCAATATATTTGGTGATCGTGAATACATTTTGTGCAGATGCGTAAATGCGTGCCCGTTTAACTTTCACTTTATCCAGCAGGGAGGATGTTAGTTCATAGCTTACGGAAAGGTTACGCAAACGAACATAGGAGGCGTCATATACAAATTGAGTAGATGGCCTGTAGTTCCAGTCGCTGGTTTGGCTGGCGCCATGTGGACCTACAATGGCTCTGGGTACATCCGTAATATCTCCTTTTTGTTTCCAGCGGTTGTTAATGATGTCAAATTTGTTAGGCATTACACCGTAATAGTCGATATCATAGTTGCGTAATGTTTGTTCATAGAAGTCATATACTTTGTTGCCTACCACATAGTTAAATAAAGCGGATACCGTAAAGTTTTTGTAAGACAGGGTGATATTGGTACCGCCGGTGAATTTGGGCAATGCCACAGGAACGGTGATCATATCATTGCTGTCCCATTTACCGTCTTTATTCTGGTCTTTATAGATCATGTCGCCTGTTTGCGGATCTACGCCCATGGATTCATATACCTGCACAGAGCCGAGTGATTGTCCTACTTTGGCTTTGGTCATAGGACCTCCAAAAACGAAAGCACCATAAGTAGTGAGAGAATCTTTTAATGACACCAATAAGTTCCTGTTGATGTTCATATTGGTTTCCACTTTCCACGAGAAGGCGGTGCCGGGGCGGCTGCTGAGGRCCAGTTCCAGGTCTACGCCATAGTTGCGGATGCTGCCGATGTTGTCCGGAATACTGGCAGCGCCATAGATATATGAAATGTTATTACTACTCATTAAGCCATCGGTGGTTTTATTGTAGTAGTCTGCCGTGAAGGTGAGCCTGTTGTTGAGCAGGGCAACGTCAATACCTGCATCCACTTGTTTGGTACGTTCCCAGCGTATGTTGGGATTACCGATAGTGGTGCCAAGCTGCAGGGCGGAATTACCCATATAAGAAGTAGCTGTGAGCAGGTTTTGCGCATCAAAGTATCCCAGCGGGCGGATGTTGCCGCTGATACCATAGCTGCTGCGGAGTTTCAACTGGTTGATGAATCTGTTGTTGGCGAGGAAGTTTTCGCGGGCGATATCCCAGCCACCGGAAATGGAAGGGAACCAACTGTAGCGGTTATCGGCATTTAACTTGGATGAACCATCGCGGCGGATAGAGGCATTGAGCAGGTATTTACCTTCCCAGTCAAAGCCGGTACGCAGGAAATAGGCGTCGGATACTTCTTTATTGTTGACATTGTAGCTGCCAATATTGAAAGTACTGCCGTAAGCGGCACCAGCGGCGGCGCCGGTAATACCATCAATTTTAGGGAAGCCGTTGAGATCATAGCCGAAGCTATTCAGTTCGTTGCTATAGAAGGTATACCCCAGGGTAGCGTTGATACCCAGTCGGCTGACTCTTTTCGTATAGGTGAAGTAGTTATCGAAGTTATAGGAGAAATTATCTACCCCCAGATTTTTGAAGGTACCCTTGTTAAAAGCACCGAGGTAGCCCGAAGCAGGGTAGAAGGTGGTAGCGAGATCATTGAATTTGGTAGCGTTAAAAGAGGAACGGAAGGATAATTCGTTCAACAGTTTCACATCTGCAGATAAACTACCGAGGTATACGTTGTTTTTATCTTTGTTATTATTATCCATCATTACTCCCAGCGGATGCTGTTGCTGACCTACATAATAGCCCAGTGATCCATCGGGATTGAGTACAGGGTCTTCCGGGGTGTCAGGCCTGGCGTTGAAAGCAGTGACTAACGGGCTGCTGATATTTTTTCTGACAGACTGGGTAATGTTGATGTTACCGTTTACTTTCAACCAGTTGTTGACTTGCTGGGTGAGATCCAGGCGGCCGGTGTATCTTTCGAAGTTGCCGGTGCCCATGGTAGCTGCTTCGGTATACCGGCCGAGTGACATGTAATAATTGTTTTTATCACCGCCGCCGCTCATGCTGGCTTGAATATTATTGACAGGCGCGTTTTTATTTTTGATACGATCCAGCCAGTCGGTGCTGCGGTCGGCCATCTGCAACCCATTCAACTGACTTTGCAGCGTGTTTTTTTCATTTTTCAACTGACTGATTTTAGCAGGGGTAAGGCTGCCCGGGTCGGCCAGTTGTGCATCAATATCGCTTATGCGGTTATTACGGGCGTCGTTAAAAGCAGAAGTATACTGTTCTGTATTGAGCATATGCCGGGAGGTAGGTACATTGTTGATCCCGGTATACATGTTAATATTTAAAGCAGGCCTGGTGTTCATCTTTCCTTTTTTAGTAGTAACAATGATTACACCGGTAGATCCCCTGGCGCCATATATAGCCGCTGATGCCGCATCTTTCAGGACTTCAATGGATTCAATATCCTGCGGATTAATGTTATTAATAGAGATCGTATTGCCTTCAACAATCAGTCCGTCGATTACAATGAGGGGATTGGTACTGGTCGCGTTGATCGATTGTGCGCCACGGATAAGGATATTAGGTGTGCCGCCGGGACCTCCGTCTTTGGACGCCACAAATACACCGGCTACTCTGCCTGTCAGCGCTTTTCCAAAATCGCTGGCAATGTTTTTCTCCGGGGATAAGGCATCAGCTTTTACCGTAGAAATGGCGGTAGTGACATTTGATTTTTGCAGGGTGCCATAACCCACTACTACGGCATCGGTCAGACTGATGGCCTTGATGCGCATCATGATTGGTCCCGCTTTGATCAGACTGGCGGCTATTACCACATTTTCAAAGCCAATAGAGGTAATCTGCAGTTGTGCGTTGGCTGGCACGTTGAGCTCAAATTCCCCTTTGTCATTGGTCGTAGCTCCTTTGGCAGCTCCTATTACTTTTACGGTAGCTCCCGGAACTGGCTGGTGGGATACCGCATCTTTCACGGTTCCCTTTAAAACCTGCTGTGCATAGGCGGAGATGCCGGACATGCATAGGAGGATAAATAAACATGACTTTCTCATACAATAGTTGGTTGATTTTACGATATATGAACTGTCCCGAACAAAAATGAAAATCCAAAGTACTTATCCCCTAATAACTTCTTCCGGATAATGGACGTACCCGGTTGCAGAATGTACATTCCCTCTTTTTGCATGGATGAAACAATTTTGAAGCAATGGAGGGTGAGCAACCATGAAATGACCGTCAGCAGGTACTTTCAGTGCAATGGGAAGTACGAACGGCGCTTATACAGGTACGAAAAAAATAAGTAGGCAATTATGCCGAAACAGTGGTTGCAAATACTATCTTCAATGTTGTAAGTGTATATGCGACACAGTAAACCATACCGTTATTTTGCACACCTGGCTGTTTGGATGGCCCTCATACTGCTATACATATATCCATCGATGAAGGGGGCGTGGTCAAACCTGTTTTTGTTGAAATGGACTTCGGTAAAATATGTGCTGTATGGATTTATTAATTTTCAATTGTTTTACCTGCTGGTATTCTTTTTCCTGCCTGCTGCAGTAAAGAAAAAGCAGTACGGGCGTATGGTGATATATACTATTGCCTCAATTCTGGGGTTTTCCATACTCAAATATCTCATTGGTTATTTTATATTTCCTGATCAGGTATTGTTCAGGGCTATTCCGTTGAAAATGATGTCAATGGCGGGCCGGATGGCGGCGCCTGCGCCTATGACTTTTATGCAGTATCTGCCGCTGACGATACAGGTAGGTACTGGTGTTGCATTACTGGCGTATAGTTACCGCCTCTTCCTGGAGTGGCGTAATGCAGCACCGGAAGACCGGTTACTGGCTACTACGGCCGCCCATGCCCGGCGGCGGTATGAGCGGATGCAGGAAGGGTCCAGGCAGTTGTTGTATAATTTGCAGCAACTGGCTCCGTTATTGGAGGACCCGAAGAAACGTGAAAAGGAGGGTACACGCGCCATGCTGTTATTATCGGATTTGCTGAGATATATGCTTTATGATAAAGCCCTGGAAAATGATAAAGTGAGTTTAAAAAGAGAGCTGTTGAATCTCGAGCGTTACCTGGATCTACGTAATCTCTGTAATGCATCACAATTAATAGTGTTGCAGATTACAGGCGCTGAACCGGCCGGACTGGTGGAAGCATTGCGTTTACAGTACCTGGTGGACAAAAGAATGCGGGAACTACAGGGGATTCCCGGAGCGTTGGTGATTACACTTGATATTTCCGGCGATACCGTGTTTTTGTCTGTAACACCGGAAAATACTACTGGTCATGTTTTACCGGATAAAATAAATATATATCCTGCCAATGAGTAATGTCCGTAAAAATATCATTGAGTTTTTTGCACTAATGGTGGTGTGGATGCTGCTGGTATAYGGGCTGAATGCGATTGCCATTGTGAAACGTACCCCGCTGGTGATGCACAACTTCCATATTAATTACGGATTTTTTGGCTTGCTGAATTTCCTGTTGTGCTATGTGTATGTGCGTTGGGTGGTACCTCCATTTCTGCAATACAATAATTGGGGCCGGCTTTTGGCAACAGTGCTGCCATTAATGACGGGCAGTATCGTACTGAAGTATTTGATTGCAGATAATTTTTTCCGGGATATCATATTGAATACCGGTTATCGCTATGTTAACGGAGAAAAAGTACAATTATATCAACCTTTCCGGATGTATTTTGTCAGCGGCTTATGGAGTGGTCTGGTGATCGTGGTGGCTGCATTTGCTTATTGTTTTTTTATTTTATGGTTACAGGAAGATAAGCGAAGAGCCCTGCTACAGCAGCAGCAACTACAGGCGGAATCTGGTTTTCTGAAGATGCAGTTAAATTCTCATTTCCTTATAAACAGTCTTAACAGCATTTACTCACTGGCATTGATGGACTCACCGGAAGTGGTAACGGCGCATAAAACCCTCACCGATCTGCTGGCCTATATGGTAGAGCAGCCTTCAGATATTGCTTACCGTGCGCCTATTGCGGAGGAGATCCGTTATTTGCAGGACTTTGTAACTTTACAACGTATACGTACCGGTTGTAATGAAGGGGTGGTGTTTAAATTCCCGGAACAGTTGCCGGATAAAAAAGTGGCACCTTTATTACTGGTGCCGTTTGTAGAAAATGCTTTCAAACATGGCGTGAGCAATCGCCCGGAAAAGCCGGTTCGCATTACCTTGGAATGCGATGAACAACAGTTGGTTTTCCGGGTGCATAATTATATTTCCGGTCATCAGCGGGATAAAACCGGCGGTATCGGGCTTGATAATGTGCGTAAGCGTTTACAATTGATTTACCCTGGAAAACATGAGCTGGAAGTAGTGGATATGAAAGACGAATATTATAGTAACTTAGTGATCAACTGGTAACCATATGGCAGTAAAGTGTATAGTGGTAGACGATGAGCCCCTGGCGGCGCAGGTATTGGTATCCTTCATCAATAAAACGCCGGACCTGCAGTTAGTGAAAACATTTCTTCATCCGCAGGAAGCATTACTTTTTCTGAAGCAGGAAAAAGTAGACCTGGTATTCCTCGACATACAAATGCAGGAACTCAGCGGCATTGAATTTATGCAATTAGCGCCGGCAGGAATACAGATCGTCATTGTATCTGCCTACGATGAATACGCGGTAGAGAGTTTTGATCGTGAAGCTGTAGACTATCTGCTTAAGCCCGTATCCTTTGAACGTTTCGCCAGGGCAGTGCAACGGGTACAGGCAAAAAACACCCCCGCTATCTCACAACCTGCCGGCACAGATTATATTTTTGTTCGCACCGATAAACGGATTGTACGGGTAGATGTAAAAGATATTCTTTTTGTAGAAGCATTACGTAATTACGTGGCCATACAAACTACCAAGCAAAAGATACTCACTTTACAGAACCTGCGCAGCTTTGAAGAAATCCTGGCGCCGTTTCGCTTTTTACGGGTGCATAAATCCTATATCATCTCCCTGGATAAAATAGATAGCATAGAAAGACAACGCATTTTTACAGGAGAGTATAATGTGCCTATCGGTGATGCATATATGAAACAGTTTATGGAGGCGATTAATATGCCGCGGTGAGTTAGTTATTCCCATTCATTAAATTCACCAATACCTTTATCATCATGTCTTTTTCCTCCGGCTTAGATTCCGCTATCATCAGCGTAAACGCTACCAGTGCATTATTGCCAATTTTTTTAGACCCGTCTTCACGATAAAGAATAGCATTCTTATCGAGGAACCACACAAATAAAAATGCGGCTATTCTTTTATTGCCATCTGAAAAAGAATGATTCTTGGTAACAAAGTATAAAAGATGCGCAGCTTTTTCTTCTACACTGGGATAAACGAATTGGCCTCCGAAAGTTTGATAGATGGCCGCTAGCGATCCCTGGAAAGATTCATCTTTCTCATTGCCGAAAAGGCTGCTGCCACCAAATTTATCGCGAAGTCCCATGATCGCGTTCATGGCATTCTGATAAGTAATTTCAAAAATATTTTCAAGGGTAGTGGATTCAATTTCGAGTACCTGGTGATCGTACTTGTCAAGTATATCTAACGCATAAGTATAATCGTTGAGTACTTTTAATAAGCCATCAGCTTCAGAATTGGGGGTTAAGTGTTGCATAATATTTATTTTCGGAGGGGAAAGTTATGCAATCTTTTTTTAACCCGGGCGTTATGGGGCAGTAAACTCAGTTCATGCGTATTCCCCTGTACCTTATTATTGTGATCCTTGCCTGCTCCTGTCGTTCTCCGAAGGGACATCATCGTACGACAACACTGGTGTTAAAAGATAACCGCGGCATTATTAAAATGGACTTACCTCCGGGCTGGGATACTGCATTACAGTGGACACATCATTCTGACTGCGGCCTGCCATGCGACCAAATTAAATACAGGTTTCAGCCTAAGGTTTTTCCTATTGCTTTGGAAGACGGATGGATGTACACAAGGTCTCCTCACGATTCAATTGAGCAGTTAACGATTATACAACAGGGAGAAACGCAGGTGGCGAAAGATTCTTTAAATGCCATCAGGCAGTTTCGTGAGAATATTAGGAAAATGTTTTTAACAGATAATTGCCACGCTCATTTCGTGATAGACACTATCATGCAGGTAGGTAAGCATTTGATCCCGGTGGTGGGCGTTTTCAACGAAATAAATGATATACAAAGCTACAATATAAGTGCTCTTGCTATTTTGAAAAGAGATGGTGTGATGTTTGAGTTTAAGTTACTGGCGAAAGGTAAAAAGAAGGAACATGAACTGTTTATCGAAAAAGTAATGAATATTATATGTTCCATACAACTGCAGGAATAATTCACAAATCAAAAAAGCGCTGAAGCCCTCAGGCTCCAGCGCGCTCTTTTCTTACTTCTCCGCCTCATGAATCGCCATCACCGTTTTTATGATTGCATCTGGTGTAACTGAAATACTATCAATGCCCTGTTGTACCAGGAATTTAGTAAACTCCGGAAAGTCCGATGGGCCTTGTCCGCAGATACCTACTTTTACTTTTTGTTGTTTTGCTACTTTAATCAAATGTGCAATGAGCCGTTGTACTGCCGGATTCAGTTCATTGTAAAGATTGGCCACCAGGGAAGAATCCCTGTCGAGACCAAGTGTGAGCTGTGTCAGATCATTTGATCCTATCGAGAAGCCATCAATGAAAGCGGAGAATTCTTCCGCCATCATAATATTGGAGGGTAGTTCTGCCATCAGGTATACTTCCAGGCCGTGTTCGCCGCGGCGCAATCCAAATTCTTCCATGGTAGCAAGTACCAGCTGCAGTTCTTCTACGGTTCTGCAAAAAGGAATCATCACCACTACATTCTTCAGTCCCATGGTTTGCCGTACTTTGAGCAGTGCCTTGCACTCGAGTTCAAAGGCAGGTTTGTATTGTGGGGAGTAGTAGCGGGAGGCGCCTCTCCAGCCGATCATCGGATTTTCCTCTGTAGGCTCGAAGTATTTGCCACCTAACAGATTGAAGTACTCATTGCTTTTGAAATCGGAAAAACGTACGATTACTTTTTCGGGATAAAAAGCAGCCGCAATTTTTCCAACGCCATAGGCCAGTTTATTAACGAAGTAGTCTACTTCATTATCGTGTCCCTGAATGAGCTGGGCTATTTTAGCGGAGAGCTCTGCATCGTGCAGTTCTTTGTGCTTTAATAACGCTAACGGATGTACTTTAATGTAGTTGTTGATAATGAATTCTTCTCTGGCCAGTCCCACGCCTTTGTTGGGCAGGTGGGCAAACTGGAAAGCCATGGCAGGAGAGCCTACGTTGAGCATGAGCGGGGTACGTATGGCCGGGAGTTTGGTGAGGTCCAGTTGAYCTTCCCGGAAAGGCAGTATGCCTTCGTATACAATACCATCGCTGCCTTCTGCGCAGCAAACGGTGATT
Source organism: Chitinophaga sp. 01L420 (assembly GCF_056399985.1). Lineage (NCBI taxonomy): Bacteria > Pseudomonadati > Bacteroidota > Chitinophagia > Chitinophagales > Chitinophagaceae > Chitinophaga > Chitinophaga sp. 01L420. The sequence goes on along the minus strand of NZ_JBFTSK010000010.1, from coordinate 110,072 downwards.
TCCTGATCCGCATTTAATTTCTCGGTGGCGTCGCCACAGCCAACGATAGCGGGGATACCCATTTCGCGTGCAACGATGGCGGCGTGGCAGGTACGTCCTCCTTTATTGGTGACGATGGCCGAAGCCATTTTCATAATGGGCTCCCAGTCGGGATCTGTCATGTCGGTGACGAGTACATCACCGGGTTTAAATTCACTACCGGTAATTAAGCGGTTGTCGAGGGAAAAGAGGATATTGACTTTACCGGCGGCTATTTTATCACCTACGGCAATACCTTTTAATAATTGTTTGGCGGTGTTGGTATGATCAATGGCATAAGAGGTGATCATGTTATGATCTTTCCGGGAGTGAATGGTTTCGGGGCGTGCCTGTACGATATACAGTTCATTGGTGAGCCCATCTACAGCCCACTCCACATCCATCGGGCACCAGCGGCCTTTCTTTTGGGAGTAATAGGTTTCAATACAACGTACCCAGGTAGCCAGTTGCATAATTTGTGCATCGCTCAAGCAAAAATGTTGCTGTTGCTTTTTTTCTACCGGGATGATCCTCGTTCTTTCATCACTGCTTTCGCCGTACACCATTTTCTTATCTTTTACACCCAGCTTTTTTTCTATGATGGGGGTGTAACCGGCTTGCATGCAGGGTTTGAATACGATGAACTCATCCGGTGATACAGCACCCTGCACTACCATTTCACCAAGACCGAAGGAACCATTGATCACCACTACTTCTTTAAATCCTGATTCGGTGTCGAGAGAGAAGGCAACGCCGGAAGCTCCCAGATCGGAGCGGACCATTTTCTGAACACATACGGACAAGCCTATACTAAAATGGTCGTAGCCGAAATTTTGCCGGTAGCTGATGGCGCGGTCGGTAAACAGGGAGGCGAAGCAGTTTCTTACGGCATCAATTAAGGCAGCAGGCCCTCTTACGTTGAGAAAGGTTTCCTGTTGTCCTGCAAAAGAGGCATCGGGTAAGTCCTCCGCGGTGGCGGATGATCTTACGGCTACATCTGTTTGTTCCTGTCCGTATTGCTGTGATAACTGCTGATAGGCGGCAATGATCTCGTCACTCAGCTCGTGCGGAAACCGGGTACTGCTGATTGCTTGTCTTATTTTCTGCCCGGCTCTGCGGAGGGTGATGATATCGTTAAAGTCAACGGTGGCTACCTGTTCTGCAATGAATTTTTCGAGCCCGCTTTGTTTCATAAAATCGTAATAGGCGGTAGTGGTGATAGCAAAACCATCCGGAACGGCAACACCTACTTTTGACAGGTTAGCAATCATTTCTCCCAATGAGGCCGACTTACCGCCAACAAGGGCAATAGCATCCAGGCCCACCGCTTTTAGCGGCAGTACAATACTTTCTCTCATATAAAAATGAGTTTAATGAATAAAAAAAATGGAAGGATGATGTACGTCTTCCAAACGTGGTTTGTTTTCTATGAAAGCAAATTATGCTATGTGACGATGGTATGACAACAACGGATTCAAAAGCGAAAACAAAACTAAAAAAAACTGCTTCCACCGACTTTTTTTCCTAAATCAGTAGCAGTATCGCTATTTTTGATAAAAATAGCATCATGAGTTTCATACCTGACCAGATTGATATGTGTATAATGGACATATTACAGGAAGACGCCAGAACAACTAATAAAGAGATTGCTTCCAGGTTAGGTAAGTCAGTTACTTCTATATTTGAAAGAGTAAAACGCCTGGAAGCAGAAGGGTATATCTTACGCTATATTGCCGTGCTCAATAAAAATAAGTTGGGCAAAAACCTCGTGGCCTATACCAGCGTTACGTTAAAGGAACACGGGCATGACCGCCTGCCAGCCTTCGAACAAAAGATCAATACCTTCCCCGAAGTCATGGAATGTTATAAAATGAACGGACAGTTTGATTACCTGTTGAAGGTGTTGGTAGCTGATATGGAAGCCTACGAACAATTTAACCTGACCAAATTATCGAAGCTGGATAATATCCAGAAGATCCGCAGCCTGTTTGTTTTAGCAGAGTCTAAGTTTGAAGTGGAGTTAAACCTGAAAACAGGACTGCAAACAAAATTGCAGCATAAAAATAAATAAATTTAAAAAGTGGGGTGTATCATTTTTTGATACACCCCATTTATTTATCAGTTACCTACAACCGGGAACTGTGAAATCCGCAACTTTGTACAGCCGTAGGGTATGAGCGTAATTTCTTCTTCGGCGCCCATTTCCATGCCATAAGTAATACTGTACGGAATGGGTCCTGTCATTTCATTATATAATAGCCAGGAGGGTATTCGTTTGGCGGTTGTTTTTATGGAGATGGGTGCCTGCGCAGATGACCATGGATAAGCGGGCATCACACCGGTGGTTGTTACTTTGTAACGATCTTGCATCTTATTATCGGGAGTGGCGATAAGGCTATAGTTCCAGGGAGTGGTAGGGCGCACTTCGGTATAGGTTTTACCATTATCCACCGGATCTATTGTGTTGGTGACTTCCTGCTCTGCTTCCCCGATTTTTAGTGCATACGTGATAGGGCCACGTTCTACCGACATCGAATTTTCAAACCAGGTATTCCGGAAGATGTGCATCGGCAATTGCAGCTCTACTACATCGCCTGGTGCCCATTCCCGGGCTATCTTCACCATCTGGTTGCCGCCCGCTTCCTGCCATACTTTGCCATTTATTTTGATGGTTCCTTTTTTACACCAGGCAGGTATGCGTAGGTGAAACGGAAAACTTACTTTCTTAGGTATGCTAAGGGTAAACCGGATGCTTTCTTCAAAAGGATAGTTCGTTTCTTCTTTAAACGTTACCGGTATTTGCCGGCCCACATATACTTTTACTTCACTGGGTGCATACAGGAGGGCTGCCACTCCGCTGTCTGTGGTGGCATACCATAGGTTTTGCGTGAATTTTGGCCATCCCTGGTGCATATTGGAGGTACAGCAGGCATAACCAGAGAGCAAGCCATAACAAAGATCGGTACCGCTATGGTTCACATCAAAATTCCGGATATGCCGGGTGGCCATTACCTGGTTGGCCTGCTGGAAGTACTGCCGGGTCATAAAATCTTCGGAGATCTGTGCCGGCAAGGCATTGAATGCAATTTTTTCGATCTGGTCGGCATAAGATACTTCTCCGCTTATTTCGAGTATGCTTTCCAGTGAGAACATCATTTCTACAACGCTGCACAGCTCTGCCCCCTGTGTAGGGTTATTGCCATGCAGGGCTTCATCGCCGCCATACATGCCCTGTGCCATGCCGTTAAATTTGCGGAGGTCATCAAAACCTTTACGGGTAGCTTCCAGGTATTTGTTATCCGGCTGCTGCTGATAATAGATCACAGGTTCTTTCATCCCCTGTGCCAGGTTTACACCATGAATGCTGCCAGCTGTGGAGAGCAGGTTGGTATGTAAAAAGGCATCGGTATAATCAAATGTTTGTTGATGCAGCAGTTTGGCAAGATCCAGCAGGAATGCATCTCCAGTAATATTATATAACCAATATACCACCATCAGGTTATCACCTGCCCGGTAGCGTGACCAGAACGTCCAGTGGTCGAGGGGCTTTTGCGGTAGTTCTTTCAGTTGATACCGGAAGTAGTTGGTCAGGAGATGAATAATACGTGGATCGCTGGTGGCATCATAGTATTGTTTTAATACTTTCAACATCACCATTTTGGGCCACCAGTCGTGGCTGTTGTCCCGTTGTATGCCAGGTTCGGGACTATAATCTTTGGAAGGACCGAAATAGCCATCGGCCTGCTGGCTTTTAAGCGACCATTCCACCCAGGGCTTTACCTTGGCGATGAGGGCCGTATCTTTCAGGATATAGGCCAGCGGCAGCAGGCCATCTATCCAGTAGGGGCCGCGTTCCCACTGGTCGCCATCACCGCCCAGCCATCCATTACGCTGGTTCATTACCAGCGGGTACAATTTGTCGAGTTGCCCCGTGGCGCCATTCTTTTGCTGCACCAGCATGTTTAGCAACCAGCCTTTAGGCGTAATGGCCCCCAGGGGAAGTGCGATGTAAGGTTTGGGATGGAGTGGTGCGCGATTCGGGTAATAAGTTGGCACAACAGTACGTTGTTGCTGCTGTGCCAGGGTGGAAAGGGAAAGACCCAGCAATATCGTGGAAGCTATAGCAATCAGTTTCATCATCTTTATAGTCGATATAAATTTCAATGCCAAAATATACTTTATCCGCTTTGCGAGATATCGTAATTGACTCAAACTTTCTACAAATTGTATCAAAAAAAGGCTGCTTCCGGAAAGGAAACAGCCTTACATATAGGGATAGGGGACAGTTATAAAGGCCTGCGGTCAATCAACCGGTTGTGGCGACCGGGCTGTTTCACCAGGTCGAAGGCATCGAATACCTCACCGGTAGCCAGACAGGAGCGGAACGACAATGTATCGTTATCGATAGTAACAAGACTATACAGTTGTATGTCACCTGTTACTACATCCGTCCATTCTATAGACGTATCATATTCATACATTTTGGAGCCACTGACAGTCACGAGGTACATGGTACCGCCTGGAGCCACTTTTTGCATGCCCCTGCCATATGCATGGTCATGTCCCTGCAGTATAATGTCTACTTTATACTGATCGAAGAGTGGCTTTAAACAGGCCTTTACCTGCTTGTTGTCACGCCCTTTTTTGGTGGAAAACACCGGGTGGTGCATGGTGATGCAGGTCCATTTGCAGGGATTGTTTTTCAGCAACTTTTCCAGCCAGGCTGTTTGCCGGTGTATCTGGGCTTCGTTGGCCGCTTCTTCCAGCATCATGGTATTCAGCGAAATGAAACGGACGTTTTGGATATCCGTATAGTATACACTTCCTTCGAGGTTGTCATCTCCCGTACCATTGGCCGGCAGGCCAAACTGTTCTTTCCAGTACACCGACAGATGCGGCTGATCATCTTCATGTGTATATTCATGATTACCGGGTGTTACAATGGCCGGAATGCTGCCATGTATATAACCACCTGCTTCAAACCACTGCCCCCATTCTTCGTCTTTGTTCGCGCGGTTTACCAGATCGCCGGCGTGGATGATCAGCTGCGCATCCGGTAGCTGTGCATAAGCTTTCCGTATCACGCGGCTCCAGAAAGGACGGATGCCTACCTGTGCATCTCCCAGGTAGATGAAAGACAGTTTGCTGTTATCTGCCGCAGCAGTACGAAAAGAGGTCCACTCACTCCAGCCGCTGTTGTTGCCCACGCGATAGGTATACGTGGTAGCGGGTTGGAGGTCCTGCAGCGTCACACGGTGATGGGCAGCGCTCACCTGCTCAAACCGGAAGCTGCGGGCATCTGCGGATACACGTTTGGCTTTGGCGGCGAAATCAGGATGAGCATCCGCGATCGTATATTCTGCATAATGTGCGCCGGTAGCATCGGCGGTACGCCAGTTCAGCGTAACAGATGTAGCCGGTTTATCCGTTACCGTTAGTATAATGCGATCCGGTATGTTGGTGGCAGGATAAGGGAGCGGCTCAAAACTTTCCAGTGCGGGATGAGGTATTGTAGATTTATCCGCCGCAGGACCCGCCGTGGCCGATTCCAGCAATACGGCTCCTCCTACAAAAGGGAGCAGGCTCCCTGCCTTGAGGAAGTTGCCTAAAAATTTTCTTCTCTCCATATGTTGCATAGCTATAATCGTTTATCCGTTAACGTGATTGCAGGTACCACATTTTAGTATTGATATCATCCGGACCAAAAACGCTGATCGCTGCTTTGTAGTTATCCAGGTTTACATCCTGCTCAGAAGTGGGCCAGGCGTATCTTACCGGGAAGGTTGACTGAAAAGCCATCGGGCCTGCTACAAAAGCCGGGAAGCCGGTGCGGCGGAAATCAAACCAGCCTTCGGCACCGCGGAAAGTCATGGCCAGCCATTTCTGTGTGATCAGCTGTTTCAATGTACCATCGTATTTCACCAGTGGTTGTTCGTAGTAGTTGCGGCTGGTGGCAGTAGCTTTCAGACCATAATAGTCCATGGAAGACTCAATCCCATCATGGTAAAGTGTGGCAGCATCAGTGCCGGGCACGGTTACCTTACCGCTCTGCACCGCTTCCGCCAACAGGAAACATACTTCGGAATACACCATCATACTGGCTTTGAGACTGGCAGATTTATTCTGACGGAAGAAAGACGAGAAGACTGACTGATGTGATTCACCACCGTTATAGTCAGCAGGATTCACCGCAGCATGCGGTACACCTACATACTTGTTTTGATCTACGGTAGCACCGGTACTGCTGCTGACTGGTGCTATCCACAATTCCAGCCGGGGATCATTTCTTTCCAGCAACGCATCTACCAGTTCCTTGCTGGCTTTGGTTTTCAGAAAATCGTTGTCGATCATATTCAGGGGACCGCCCGGCCAGCTATCATCTTTTTTTACACCTGGATAGATCACTTCTGCATTATCTGTGTTGGCAGCAATCAGTGGATACTGTTCTTTGTTGTTAACGATTTCCTGTATGTCTTTGTATGCGTCGGCATATACTTTGGAACAACGCATCAATAACCGTAAACGCAGGGAGTTAGCTAGTTTACGCCATTTTAATGCGTTGCCTGCATACAGGGCATCGGCGCCGGCATCTATGCCGGTACCGGCATTCTTCAATTGTTCGTTGGCATCTTTCAATACCGACAACAAACTCATATAAATGTCCTGTTGTTTGTCGTAAGCAGGTTTGATGTTACCGTTTTCCAATGACTGCAGTGCTTTTGAATAGGGTGCATCTCCAAACAAATCGGTGAGGTACGACATGTTGAATGCCATCAGTACGTTGCCTGCCGCCACGTAGGTAGATTTACCTGCGGCACCTGCTTCCTGCTGCATGGTTTTGATCACCATGGCACGCTGATAAATATCGCTCCAGTCTACTGCTGTCCACCGGAACAATTCATAATCATTGTTGCGGATCAGGGTAATATACCTGCCTAATGCTGCGGGGCGCCGGTCAAATGCATTTTCTTCATAAGCATAGGCGGTTTGCGTAATGGCTTCGGTGAAATGATATTCCGGCCGGGTGGTTACGGGACTGTTTGGGTTGGTATTGATATTTTCGAAATCTTTCGTACATGCGCTGAACGTTAGTGCTACGAAAAGCGTGGCGTATATGCGGATATATTTTTTCATGAGTGCGGGTATTAAAAATTACAGCTAAGTTTTGCGCCATAGGAACGGGTACCGGGTAAAGTCCAGTGACCTACGCCCTGATAACGCTGGTTAGAAAGGCTCATCGTGATTTCCGGGTCATAGCCGTTGTTGGCGGATGTCCAGGTATAGAGATTGCTGCCGATCAGCGACAAGGATAAATTGCTGAGGAAAGGCAGGCGGCGCATCAGCTGCGGACCAAAAGCATACGTGAGGGAAACTTCTTTCAGCTTCACATAGGTAGCGCTGTAAGTTTCATTCTCGTAGTATTTCCAGTATTTATTATCGTAGTAATCTGCTGCTGCAATGATCACCTCATTTTTGCGATAGGTTCCATCGCCGTTGGCAATCACTCCCTGCATGATCATGCCGTCATCACGTTTGTTGCCGTTGGCATCCGTCCAGTTAAGACCGCCATGCGCGGCATCACGGCCGGGAAGTGTGTTTTCGGTGCGTCCGTCCTGGATGAGGCTTTTCGCTACATAGGAGTAGTACTGTCCACCTTGTCTCCAGTCTATCAGCATATTCAGCGTGAGGTTGCGGTAGTGGAAGTTGTTATTGAATCCAATCATATAATCAGGATTGTAGTTACCGATTTTGGTAAAATCATTATCCTGTTGTTGCAGGCCTTTACTGTTCAGCAGTGCCTGACCTGCATATTCGCCATCTTTCACTTTCAGCCAGCTGCGGGTATAAAAATCGCCCATCTGTGTGCCTTCTTTGATCAGGTATTCGATGTTGCTACCGTCTGTGCTGCCCAGCATGTAGCTGCTCACGCTTTTGGTCAGCTCAATGACTTTATTGCGGTTGCGGGTGAAGTTGATATCAGACTTCCAGGTGAAGCGACCTTTTACCGGTACCAGGTTCAGGGAGGCTTCCCATCCTTCGTTTTGTATATTACCTGCATTGATCAGCATACTGTTGGCGCCGGAAGCAATGGTGGTAGGCGCCAGGATGATCTGGTTGCGATTGTTGGTTTTATACCAGGTTACGTTAAAGCCTATACGATCTTTCAGAAAGCTGGCATCTATACCGGCTTCATAAGAGGTGGCTATCTCTGGTTTCAACTGGTTATTTTTCTGGTTAAATGTAACGGTAGCACGTTTTACGTTGCCCCAGTCGGTATCAAAAGGCACAGTGTTCAGCAGTTGATAAGGATCCGTATCCGCACCTACCTGCGACCAGTTGGCGCGTACTTTCAGGTAGGAGAGTGGCTGCCACTTCATATGCAGCATATCAGATACAATGGCGCTGACAGATACAGAAGGGTAGAAGTAAGCATTATTTTCCGGTGGCAGCGTGCTGCTCCAGTCGTTGCGGGCCGTCATGCTCAGGAAAAGATATTGACGGTAGCTGAGTTCCCCTAACGCATATACGCTGTTGATTCTTTTATGTGATTTGCCCTGGCTGTAAGTCATGGCGCCGGCCGCAGCATTGGAAAGATTGTAGATGCCTGGCAGGGTAAGACTACCAGTAGATTCCTGATTGCTGCTGCTTTGCTGATCCATGCGGTTGCCACCTGCTGCAATAGAGAAAGCAATATCACCTTTTAGTTTAGGCTTCCACGTTAGGAGGAAGTCGCTGTTTTGTTCCTGGAAAAGATCATTCTGTAATACAAATGCGCCTTTAGGATTTCTTTTGGCACTGAAAGGACGCTTCTGGTCCTGGTTCAGAGAATAGTAGTCCAAGCCGGTGCGCAGCATCAGCGTCAGATCCGGACGGATATCCACAAACAACTGCACGTTACCTGTTAGACGGTTACGGCTATAGCTGTTGGTTTCTTCGTAAGCGATCAGGTAAGGGTTATCATCGGTAGAGTAGGGATTGTACTGTTGCACTCCTTCTTTCCCCGGTACCCAGTAGTTACGGAGGTCGTGAATGTTTACGTTAGGTGTGAGCTTATATACCTGCATAGTCACACTTTCCGTGTAGGCGGAAGGGCGGTTATCACTACGGTTATTCGTATACGCAATATTGCTGCTGATACGAATAGAAGGACGAATATTATATGCACCGGAAAAAGTGAGATTATTTCTTTTCATGCCGGTATTAGGCACAATCCCATTGTTCTGCATGTTGGCATAAGAGATGCGGAAGTTGCCGGCGTCGCTGCTTTTGGATACTGCGATGTTATTCGTATAGGTTTGACCGGTATTGAAGAAATCTTTTACGCGATCCGGGTAAGCTTTCCATTCCAGCGGAATGGGTTTACCATTGGCATCGAGGGGGCTGTTCCACTGTACCAGTTTAACACCGGTATTCAGACGTGGGCCCCAGGCCCCGGTGCTGATGGTATTATCTGATCCTGCCCAGTCGCCGGAACCGAATTCATTTTGAAAATGAGGAAACATCCAGGCTTTGTCGAACATAGCGGTGGAGTTAAACGAAACGCCCAGTCCTTTTTTCTGTGCACCAGAGCGGGTGGTGATCAGGATGACGCCGGAACCTGCGCGGCTGCCGTATAATGCCGCGGCGCTGGCGCCTTTCAGCACGGTGATGCTGGCAATATCATCTGCCGGGATATCGCTGATAGGGCTGCCGTAGTCGATGGTTTGTTTGCCAYCAACGGCTTGTGCCGGATTCTGAATAGCGGGTGCCACCGGCACACCATCCACGATATATAAAGGCTGGTTGTCTTTGCTGAGAGAGGATTGTCCGCGTATGGTGACCATTACGCTGGAACCCGGATCAGATCCGGTGCTGCGTACATTTACACCAGGTACTTTTGCCGTGAGGTTGTTGAGTACGTTGGGTTGTGGTACATCACTCACCTCTTTTTCCGACAGCTGGGAGATAGCATACCCCAGGGAGCGTTCACTTTTTTTGATACCCAGTGCGGTGACTACTACTTCGTTGAGCGCATTTTTTGCGGGCTGCATAGTAGCATTTACTATGGTGGGCTGGTCTGTGTTAACGGTGACGCCAAAAATGGTTTGTTTTTTAAAAGAGATATAGCTGATCTCCAGGGTATAACTGCCGGGAGCAGCAGGCAGGTGAAAGCTGCCGTCAGCGCCGGTAACGGTAGTCTGACGTGTTTCTGTTAGTCGTACTGTAGCGCCGGCCAGTGGTTCCTGTGTGTCGGCAAATACTTTCCCGTTGATATTACTTTCTTTTTTATTGATGGTACTAGCTACGCTGAGAATAATATAGTCGTTGACGATACGATAGCGTATACCCGCGTCCGTAGTCAGCCATTCCAGTGCATCCGGCAGGGCCACCGGGCTTTTGCGGATCCTAATGGATTGCTGCATCCGTTCATTTACTTCTTCATCAAAAGTAAATTTCAGGGATTGCTGTGATTTCACCTGTTGGATAAACTGTTGCACGCTCAGCTTACTGCCGCTGAGGGTGATCAGTTTGCCGGGTGATTGCTGTGCGAGACTGTACTGTCCCACACATAACAGTAAGATCAACATCATAAAGCGATGCGATGACATAGTTTTCATTATTTTATAGTTGAATAGATGGCAGGTAACAGCTGTTAGCTATTAGCTGTTAGCTTTTAGCTTGTTATTTGTTGATAATAGTTTATGATTAGCTGTTAGCTATTAGCTGTTAGCTTTTAGATTATTATTTGTTGATAATAGTTTATGATTAGCTGTTAGCTGTTAGCTATTAGCTGTTAGCTTTTAGATTATTATTTGTTGATAATAGTTTATAATTAGTATCGCTGAAAACAAATGCTACAGGCTAAAAGCTAAAAGCTAATAGCTAACAGCTAACAGCTGTTTCAATAGATGTGTATGTGTTGCTGATCCTGTTGCCAGGTGAAGCGGGCTGTTTGTGAGAGGATGTCCAGCACACTTTTCAGCGACATACGGTGGAAGTTGGCGGTAATATGTTTATGCAGCAGTTCCGGCCGGTGTATGGTGATCTGTACCCCATACCATGCTTCCATTTCCCGGCAGGCTACAACGAGATCAGTTTGTTCGTAGCTGAGTTCTCCACTTATCCAGGCGGTAGCTGTTGCTGTGGCTACAGGATGGATATTAAACTGCCCGTTGCCGGTATGCAGCAGGAGCTGTTCTCCCGGATGGAGGTCCCCTAGCGGCTTGTCTGCAGCTAATAACTGCACTTTACCGGATTGGAGGATAAGGGATAGTTGCTGACGATTGCTTTCTTCCTGTATTTCAAAACGTGTTCCCAGTACCTGTGTGGTGTAGTTACCTGTTTTAACGAGGAAAGGTTTCCCGGCGGCAGCAGCTACGTCAAAAAAGGCGCGGCCCTGCAGTAAAATCGTACGTTCGTGCTGGTTATACTCATTATTATAACGGATGTTGGCGCCGGGAAACAGGGTGATGCTGCTACCATCGGGCAACTGTACCTTTTTTATCAGCATAGGCGTACCTGTTACCATGGTCCAGCTGATAGGTGTTGGTGTGGAGCGGGAAGCAAAGAAAGTATAGGCTGTTCCAAGCAACACTATAACGGCAGCGGCTATACCAACCCGAAGGAAACGGCGGCGGGGCAGCTGCTGTTGCGGTAAAGGTTCCTTCACCATTATATCTATACGGGTACGATGATAAAATTTTTCCCAGGCATCCTGGTCGGGCAGGTAATGTATACCTGCGGTGGTCGTCTGATGCCAGGCCGTTTCCATACAGGCCTGTACAAAGGCGGTATCCTGGCCACTGGCAATATAATCTTCTGCGATGCTGCGGTCCTGCTCCGGCAGGGTTCCTGCGAAGTAGGCAATCATGAATGTTTTAGCTGGTCGTTCCACGGTAACTGTTTACATCTTTATAAGACGCAGGTAAGAAACCGGTCAAACTATCCGCAAAGGTTGAATTAATATACGCTTAACATTGGGAGTAAGGCAAGGAATACAAATGGCAGGAGGTCGGCATAGTCCTGCAGCTCTGCGCGCAGCATTTTAAGAGAAGAGGCAATATGATTTTGTACGGTATAAACGGAGATGTTCAGCTGGCTGGCAATTTCTGCATAACTCAATCCCTTTTCTCGGTTCAGCACAAATGCTTCTCTTCTGCGTGGGGGCAGCTTATCGAGGCATTGCTGGTAGCGCTGCACCAGTTCCCGGTAGTGAAGCTTGTCGGAGGGCTGAATAGCAGGGTAGTCGTGGTCCGGAGAGATCTCCTGTGTCAGCATTTTCTTCCGGCGGGTCATACTCACTACTTCATTGCGCATCATGATAAAAAGATAGCTGTTGAAATCATCAATACCTGCCATCCGTTCTTTCTGTTGCCATACCTTAAATAGTACGTTCATCGCCAGTTCTTCACTCAGCGTATGATCGTTGATAAAGCGGGCAGCGTATCTTAACAGCCTTGGAAAGCAATAATGAAAAACAGGTTTGAACTGCAGGTCGCTTCCATTCAGCCACTCCCGCACATACACTTCAATTGCAGAAAAATCTTCCATCGGGTATCTGGACTTTAATCATGACATCACAAATATAGCGGGGGCATGTTACGCCATTGTTAAGCCAACAAACGGTGGATATCTTTTTTATGCTTAAGTTTGAAAGAAAAAAATGCGTCTGTTAATCTTTCTGCTTGGCATCTTATTCATTAGTACAGCAAATGCGCAAACCACTCCTTTTTCAATCGGTGAAGTACAGCAGATCCGGTCAACGGAATTAAATGAAACACGCACGCTGAATATTTATCTCCCGGAGGGATATGAAAAAAATATCCAACAAACCTACCCGGTCATATACCTGCTGGATGGTTCTGCGAATGAAGACTTTTTGCATATAGCAGGACTGGTACAATTTTTAACCATGATCCAGCAAATGCCACCTTCTATTATAGTGGGTATTGCGAACATAGACCGGAAAAGGGATTTTACCTTTCCGTCTACGGTGGTGGAAGATAAAAAAGACCTGCCTACCGGAGGAGGATCTGCAAAATTTATCCGTTTTATTGAGAAGGAATTGCAACCCTATGTAAAGCAACATTTCAGAACCAACCATGTCCGCACTATCATTGGACAATCGCTGGGCGGTCTACTGGCTACCCAAATACTGGTGGAACATACTCATTTGTTTAACCGCTATGTGATCATTAGCCCCAGCTTATGGTGGGACAATGAATCGTTGCTGGCCAAAATAAAGAAACCCTTCTGTGATACAGGAATAGATGCACAGATTTTTATTGCGGTGGGTACTGAAGGAAAACAAATGGAAGATGATGCAAAGGCGCTGTCAGATAAGCTACAGGCGGAACCGGTAATGGGCATGTCGGTGGTGTTTGTGCCCATGCCTGAGGAAACGCACCTGACTATTTTGCACAACGCGGCGTATAAAGCATTGCAGGTACTGAATCCGCAAAAGAAATAATGATGAGCTGCGGAACGACTATGTTGCTTCTTTTTAAGCGCCTGAGTTCCCCTTCCGGAGGTGGGGCGTTTACCTGTAAAATAGCGTTTTTCATTACCCAATGAACCTTCTGGCATAAAATTGAGATAGTATACAACCATATGTCGCAGCTAAGTTTTTTTGATGATAATGAGAGCTTGCTTTTTCCGGAGAATCTGCTGGAATATTATCCGCATTTCCTAGAAGGAGGAGCAGGCATCGCACTCCTGAATGAGTTGGTTAGCACCGTGCCCTGGAAGCAATCTACTCTAACGATAAAAGACAAAGTGATCCTTACACCACGACTGCTGGCCTGGTATGGAGATGCGAAATACAGTTATCGTCTCTCTGAAAAACAATTTGATCCACTCCCCTGGACTCCGGCATTGCTGGCATTGCGACATAAGGTGGAGGATTTCACGCAGCTACATTTCAACAGTGTGTTGCTGAATTATTACCGGGATGGTAACGACTCTGTTGCCTGGCATAGCGATCATGAGCAAGAGCTGGGGAAGCATCCCAATATCGCTTCCTTAAGCCTGGGGCAGGCGAGGAACTTTGACTTCAGACATAAGAAAGATCATCAGCGCAAATATTCCCTGAAGCTGGGCAACGGCTCATTGCTGATCATGAAAGGAGACCTGCAACAACAATGGGAGCATCGTATAGCCAAGTCCTCCCGACCTTTGCAGCCAAGAATTAATTTAACGTTCAGGATTATTTACTAAGCAAGTTATAGAAAGCGTAAGAAGGTGTGGGCAATATCCAGGCTTTCCTGGTAAGAAATCGGCTTGGTGATAAAAGAATGTGCACCAAGTTCCATGCATTTCTCTTTTTCGAAAGGGTTGATAGAAGTAGAATAAATGATTACAGGTATGTTTTTTAAACGGTCATCCTGTTTGAGGTTCCTGAGCGTTTCCGTGCCATTCATCCTGGGCATGTTCAGGTCTAATATAATGAGGAGCGGAACCGGGCTAAGTGCATCGTTTTCCTGCAAAATAGTCAGCGCCTGTTCTCCATCTTCCGCAAAAGAAATCGTATCAGGTGCATTTATAGACTCCATTGAAAACCGAATGATATCCCGGTCGTCAGCATCATCATCTACCATAAGAATTTTCATCCGTTAATATTTGTCCACCTTCGTACAGTCAAAGTGGATGCCATTAGGATTAATTTTAATTTTAAACCCGCTAATGCTCACCGCTATTGATTAAGGGAAAACGAGCGGGTGCCCCAAAGTGTGGAATTCGGGCGGAAGGAGGGTAATAGATTACACGGATTTTTAAACCTATTCACAAATACCTTAATTTCGCCCCATCGTATAAAAACCTGTTTTTATGAATCTATACACGGCAGTAGCATTACCGGTATTCCTCCTGACTTTACAGCCTCAGGACCTTTACAGCAAAGATAAACCTGTAACAGAATACACAGCCCCCAAACCCCAATCGCGAATTTCTTTTGGTAATGGCATTGATCTTATCGTAAAAGGTCTGGGTTTAAATATCGACAATATCCGCTTTATTAAAGCCCCTAAGGCCACGGATTACTTTAAACTGGCCAATGACAAAGCGCCTTATGCGCAGTCGCTCATCATCGCCGGCAATAACGGTATCCAGTCTGGCCGTGACCGGAACCCGGAGTCACCAGCCACCAGGGAGCAGTTTGCTCTTGCTTTATATGAAGCCATCACCGCTAAAAACCAGTACCCGGTGAATATGATGTGGCTGAATATAAAAGATGAAAAGTCTTTTACAGGCAGTGCTCTCAATGCCGTACAAACGCTCATCAAATTCAATGTAGTGGCACTGGAGAACGGCAATTTCCGTCCTAAGGCATACATCACCAAAGCAGAAGCTGCTACTATGGTAAAGAAAGCTGCCGAATTTATACAGTCGCATAAAGAAAATGCCGGAGAAGGACAAAAGGCAGATGGTGCTGTTACCTTTACCACCACGCCGGTAAACGACAAGGTAAGCAGTATTGTACTTTCCGCTGGCAGCAAGCCTACCGGAGGCTATGAACTGCGTGTTACCCGTATCGATTTTACGGCCGCTAACGAGGCCATTATTCACTATAAGCTTACTGCGCCTGCTCCAGGTAGCATGACCATAGAGGTGATTACAGAGCCGAAGGCAGAAACGTTTATTGGCACCGCTTATAAGGTGACGTTGAAAGGAGAGGGTAAGTAAAGAGAATTACGAATTAGGAATTACGAATTACGGATTTGTGGGTAGATAACAGCAGATGATCAACATTTGCCTATCTACCCACAAATCCGTAATTCGTAATTCCTAATTCGTAATTCCTTCTATGCTGTCTTTTCCTATTACCGTCCAGTCATCATTACCATGACCTTTCTCTATCCAGCGGTCCATTTCTGCTGCGATAGCCGGTAATACTGCCAGATGGGTATCGCCTTTTTTTGCGGCATCAATAAACAGCTGCGTGTCTTTCCGG
Organism: Chitinophaga sp. 01L420; assembly: GCF_056399985.1. NCBI lineage: Bacteria > Pseudomonadati > Bacteroidota > Chitinophagia > Chitinophagales > Chitinophagaceae > Chitinophaga > Chitinophaga sp. 01L420. The sequence continues at coordinate 94,126 of NZ_JBFTSK010000010.1, read as the reverse complement.
GCCATGCTCAGTTCCCAGGAAGCATTGTTATAGGTACCAGACGTCATCCTTTGCAGTCTGGCTGGTACCCCTGTGCCGGGGTTCCAGGTACCAAATAGGGTGCTGACATCACTGATAGAGATGTCGAGTGCTTTAGCGAGTGACAGGGTATCTGCGAGGCCAGCCGTCAGACTAACCAGGAAGCTGTTACCAATTAGTTTTATGCCGGCTGCTTTGCCAACAGTATCTCCAAAATTGATCACCTGGCCGGTCATTTTAGCGAGGGCTGGTGTGATGTTGCTGATCACTGTCTGATCGCCGGAAACCAGCATATACCCGGTGCTTTCCAGCGCATTGGAAGGTCCCATAAATACGGGTGCATGCAGGTACGTGAATCCACGTGCGGCCCATTCTTTCGTTCTTGCAACGGCGCCATCGGCAGAAGTAGTGGTATGATCAATGATCATCGCCCCTGGCTTCAGTCCTGCGAGCGCTGCCTCCAGTACTTCATTTACGGTATGGTCATCTTTAAGTGTCAGGTGTATGCGGTCTGCGCCTTTTACGGCTTCGGTCACTTCAGCAAATGCTTTGGCGCCATAGGTTTCCAGCGCGGTAGCTTTAGCGGTAGTGCGGTTCCATACCTGTACGGTTTCTCCTTTACTGATAAGTGCCCTCACGAAATTTGATCCCAGAAGGCCCATGCCTAAGAATGCTATCATAACCTTTTTTCTTTCGAAGGTAGATTAGAATTACGAATTAGGAATTACGAATTACGGATTTGTGGGTAGATAACAGCAGATGATCAACATTTGCCTATCTACCCACAAATCCGTAATTCGTAATTCCTAATTCGTAATTCTAATTCAGGTCTTTGCTTTTTCAAAGTGCCCGTTATCACCACTGCCGCTACGATTGGTTTGTAATAAAATGACTACCGGCGTATGATAGTTTTTAGCATCCAGGTGAAGGAAGTATTCATTTTTCCCAATTACTTCCGGTAAGAGTGTCTGTGTTGGATTGTCCAGGTAAGCCGCTTTTGTCAGCGTGGTTTGTGTTGGTAGTTTTACACGGAGACTACCGGATACCGGTACATTGCATACCACCATAAAAACGCTGTCGGTACTGGCTTTACGGATATAGTAACCCCAATCCTGTTTTTCAAAACCGGCATAGCCACCGCCACGGATGGCCGCGCCGTTTGTTTTCATCCACTGACCAATTTCCTGCATGCGCTGCACTTCTTCTGTACGGAAAGTACCATCGCTTTTAGGCCCAAAGTTGATCACGAAGTTGCCGCCAAGGGAAGTAGATTTTACCAGCATTTCAATTAATTCGTTCGACGTTTTTATATGCCCTGCCCACTTCGCATTATAGCCCCATTGATTTTCCGGAATGGTCATCACACCTTCCCAGTCGTTACCATGTATGTCGGCAAATTTTTCCGGTAGCTTGCGCTCCCAGCCCTGTTCATAGTCGCCCATCAGGTGACCATTGGAGTCAAAATGCCTGGCGCCTTTTTCGTCGGCGCGTAAGCGGCTGCCAATGATCAGGCCCGGATGTATTTTTTGCAGGTACTGTTCCAGTTCATCTGAAAAGGCGCCATCATTTTTCCAGGAGTCATCCCAGGTGCCGTCAAACCAGCACCCTTTTACCGTTGGATATTTTAACAGCAGTTCCTGTAGCTGGTTTTTTACAAACACTTTAAAACGGTTGTTGGCAAGACTGTCCGCCGGCGTTTTCAGTGACGCGCGGTAGTCAGGATGGTTCCAGTCGATGATAGAAAAGTAGAGGTATACATCAATACCTTTTTTATTATACGCGGTAACCATGGGACCAATGATATCTTTTTTCCAGGGAGAAGCAGCTATCGTGTAGCGGCTATACTTACTGGGCCATAAACAGAAGCCATCATGGTGTTTGGTGGTAATAATCATGTAGCCGGCGCCCATGTCTTTCGCTTGTTGGGCCCACTGGTCCGGGTTATAATTAACGGGGTTAAATTGTTTGTATAAGTTATCATAGTCTGCCTGTGGCATTTCTTTCCAGGAGCGGATCCATTCGGCTGCGCCATTGTAAGTTTTGCCTTTCCATTCGCCGCCTGGAATGGCGTACAATCCCCAGTGAATGAACTGTCCGAGGCGCAGGGATCTCCAGCGCTCCATGTCGGCATCTGTTCTGTTGCCGGTGCGGTGCGCGCCATGTTCGAGTGTGATACTATCTTTTGCTGGTATGCTTGTCTGGCCCTGGCTTTGTAGTTGTAATAACAGCAATGCGGTGGCAGCAGCCGTACAAAATTTGTTCATCGTTATCAGTTAATGCGTCCAGGTAATAGTGTCTGTTATAGCTTTTCCATTATGAGTGCCCGTAGCCTTCAGGGTATTTATACCAGCTTTGAGCAGGATGTTGTCGAAAATAAAATCCCGATGGTTAGCGCCCTGATGGCCGGTTACCGGCTTGCCATCGTTGAGGGTAAGTGTGATGTTTTCCAGGTTGCTGAAGACTTCCACCTGCACCTGCGCCTGTTTCCGGATATTATTGCGGCGCTCTGCGATGTAGATTATTGGCTCCGGATTCCAGTTAGCCTTATACCAGTAGAAAGCATCTTTTTTCTGCTTGCGGTCATAGGTGATTAAACCCTTTAAATTCCGTGCATTTACACCACCTCTGTTCCACATGGGAACGGCAAATTCAAACATATTCCACAAATACGAGGCGGCAATGTAAGGATGCTTTTCTATGACAGACCACTGTTTTACGTGAGTAGCTGTTTGATAGGTTTCGGGGAAGAATTGTCCGCTTACCGGATCAAAATCTGTAGAAAGGCTATCTGTATGCTGGTTAATATTTCCATCTGCACCATATTCTGTGAGCATCAGTTTATAGTCAGGATAATTTTTTTCCAGTCCGCTTACCCATTCTTCTATGTCGTTGATCTTTCCTTCGTACCAGCCGAAGTAGCGGTTCATGCCWTGTATGTCTGCTGCCAGGTTAGCGGGACGGTTCATTTCACCGTAACCACTTACAGCTACTGTATACCGGCCCGGATCTTCTGTTTTAGCCAGGTCATTCAGTTGTCGTGTTAACACCGCCACATGTTCATCGGGTGTTTTGGAATATACTTCATTGTGCATGCCCCATACATAAATAGCGGGGTGGTTCCTGTTTTGCCGTATCAGTTCTGTGAGTTGTTGCCGGGCGTTTTCACTTTCTTTTCCCGAGAAGTTATTAACAAAGGGTATCTCTGCCCAGATCACAAAACCCATGCTATCACATTGGGAGTAGAGATAATCCGATTGCTGGTAATGTGCAAAGCGGATGGTGGTGGCGCCTATTTCGCGGATCAGGTCCAGATCCGCTTTATGCTGTTCGTTGCTGAGCGCGTTGCCACAGTCCTGCCATTCCTGGTGACGGGTAACACCGTGCATGACGTAGGGTTGTCCGTTCAGGAAAACGCCTTTGCCGGGGATCACGTCAAAACTGCGTATGCCCAGTGGTTGTGTTACTGCGTCAATGATATGACCCGCTGCGATGATGGAAGTGGTGAGTGAATAAAGATACGGATCTTTCATGCCGTTCCACAGGTGTGGCTGTGTAACGGGAAGGTTCTGCCGGATGATGTTAATGCCCTGTGGRCTGAGTACCACGTCCTTAACTACTACGGATATACGTTTTCCCTGCTTATCTTTAATCTCAGTTTGTACCTGTACAGTAGTATGATGTGATTGTTTGTTTTCAATTTTTGCAACTACGCTGATGTCTGCGTTTTTATCGCTGACATTTTCCTGGCTGATCGCGAGCCCGGACGATGCGTAATCAGTGGTCGTGATGTTGATATCGTTGGTGATGAGCAGGTTCACGGGGCGGTACATGCCACCGAAAATGCCAAAGAGGAAATTGTTGATCGGAAGTACATCTTCCCGGGCCTGGTTATTCGCTTTCACCACAATGGTATTTTCTGCTCCATATTTTACGGAGTTGGTGATTTCGAAGCAGAAAGCAGCGTAAGAACCTTTATGCTCGGCTATTAACCGGTTGTTGATATACAGTGTAGCCACGGAGCCTACTCCGTCAAACCGGAGAAATAATCGTTTCCCTTTCAGTGCCGGATCTACTTTAAAAATCTTTTTATAACAAGCATCGCCGGCATAAAAATTTTTGCCTTCCTGCATGTCTTTGTTATTCCAGGTATGCGGAATGTGCACGTTTGCCCAGGTGGTATCTGTTTGGCTGGAATCAGCGGTGAGTGGTCCTTTTCGGAAAGCCCATCCATCGTTGAAGGGAATTACTTTTCTTCCTTCCTGTCCGTACCCCTGTAAAAACAGGAGTACAGTCAGGAATGTTATGAGGGTGTGTTTGTTCATCTGTTCTGATTATTTGCTATATCCTTCGTTCTGTTGCAGTACGGCATCTTTGTTCACATCAATTTCCGATTGCGGAATAGGCAAATGTATATTGAAGTCGCTGATGGTAGGAGCTACTTTCGGATTATACTTCCGGACTCTTTCCACCAGTTTTTTGGTGCGGATAAGGGTGAGGCGGCGTAGTTCTTCGGCCGTGAGTTCCCTGGCTCTTTCATCGAGGATATAATCCATAGTTACTTCAGATGCCTGTACCGGTGTAGCATGTGCGCGGTCGCGGATCACATTGATACTGGTGGCCGCATCACCGGGACGTCCCTGTAATAGCTGTGCTTCCGCCAGCAGCAGGTAAGTTTCCCCGAGACGCATTTGTATCCTGTCTTTATAAGACTGCGCCCCTTGGATATCCTGCGGTTGAAACTCATACCATTTAGTGGTATGCGCATAAATATTCTGGATAGTATCGAAGCCGCTCACGATGACCGGTTGTCCGTATTTAGCTGAGGCCGGATCATTGTAATAATACTTACGGCGGATATTGTACGGAGAGTTGCGCATGTCTTTTTGTTCGTACAGTTCATACGTCCACCAGTTGGTAGGTCTGATCCTGCCTATGCCACGTCCGCCGAGGGAGTCACATACTTTCATGCCGGCTACGTTCACATAGAAGGGGCCCCATTCGCGGCGGCGCTGATCAAAGTTGGTAACAGCACCACCACCGGTTACATTGTATTGTTGTTCTATTACCCAGATGGCTTCTGTATTGCCCTGGCTGCGGCGCATGTTGCCGTAGGTGAACATATCCGCAAACGGATCACCGGGCAGGGATGCTTTAGTGCCATAGCGGTTGGTGATCAGGGTAAAGAATTTGCTATCGATCACTCTTTTGGCAGCAGCTTCTGCATCTGCCGGTTTCTTGGCACGGAGTAAGGCTTCTGCTAACAGCTCTGTGGCTGCGAATTTATTGATGCGACCCTGTTTTACCACATTGGCAGGATCCGGAAGATGTGCTTCTGCAAAAGTAAGATCTGTGATCATCTGTTGTATTACCGCATCTTCTGTAGCCCTGGTATAATCAGTGCGTGGAACGGCTACCGGCGCCGTAATCAGTGGTACACCGCCAAATAAAATAGACAGGTGATTGTATGCATAAGCGCGGAAGAAACAGGCTTCTGCTTTATAGAAGTCACGTTGTGCATCCGTTAGTGATGCTTTGGGATTGGCGGAAGCATCGATGACTACGTTAGCTGCGTTGATCACTTTATAGCCCCAGTTCCAGATACTGCTCAGGGAGCCGGTTTGAGAATTTAGATTCTGGTAATTCTCGTAAGGCGCCTGTACTGTGTTGGGCTGCCCGGTAATAGCCATGTCGGTACCTACGTAAAAAGTGGCCAGTAAGCCCTGCACATCACCATAGTCGGCACGCACGATGCTTAACATGCCGGTGCTGGCAGCTTCAAAGCCCAATGGATCTACGAGGGTATTATCCGGTGCGTAATCAGATTTCAGCTGTTCGTTGAGAAAACTTTTGCTGCAGGAAGACAGGGAGGTGATGAATACACCTGCTGCCAGCATTCCGCATATATATAAGCTCTTTTTCATGGTCATATCTTTTTAGATTAGAAACTGATATTTACCCCCATGATGATGGTGGTGTTAAGCGGATAAAAATTTGAACTCTGCTGATCAGGACCTTGTCCGTTGGCTAAGCGCATGTCTTTAGTAGTACCTGATGTAGCGATAGCAGAGGGAGATGTTTCCGGATCATAACCTTTCCATTTGGTAAAGGTGGCGAGGTTACGACCGCTCATATACACCTGCAGATTGGAAATTTTATGACGCTGTAATACCTGTTTATCAAAATTATAACTGAGTGTAACGTCTTTCAGGCGGATAAAAGAGGCGTCCTGTGCGTATTTATATCCTTTAGGATTGGTATAAGGCAGTGATGGATTGGTATTGATCTTGTTGTCAGAAGTCCAGTAAGGAATGTCTGCCGGCAGGTTTACAATACCGGCCTGGTCTCTGTTATCAAGAATATTATTTGGGCGTAATGAGCCATGTACGTCCTGGAAGAAAATGTTCAGTGTAAAGTTTTTGTAGCGGAAAGTATTGGTTAAGCCGGCTACATATTTGGGTAATTGTGAGCCGAGATAAGAACGATCAGCTGCATCTATTTTACCACTGTTATCAATGTCTTTGAATTTGATATAGCCTGGTTTGGTACCCGGATCGATTTTGGAATCTTCACCTACCTGCCAGATGCCGGCCATGGTATAATCGTAAATACCCAGCATTGATTTACCAATAAACAGGTTGTTGCCGATATCATCTTTATTATCACCATAAAGTGCCACTACTTTATTTTTATTGAAGGAGATGTTGAAAGATGTTTGCCAGGAGAAATTATCGGATTCAATGTTCCGGCTGTTCAGTAATATTTCCAGTCCTTTGTTGGCAGTTTCCCCGATGTTGTCATATACAGAAGTATAGCCGTTGATAGCAGGTATTTTTCTGCTCAGCAACAGGTCGTTGGTATGTGTGCTGTAAGCTTCAATGCTACCACTGAGGCGATCGTGCAGCACGGCGAAATCAAGGCCAATATTTAATCCGGAAGTGGTTTCCCATTTCAGGTTAGGGTTCCCCAGTGTAGAGGGAACAACACCTATGGCAGTAGCGCCGTCGTAGATGTAATTGGCGGTTGTCATTCTTGTTAACGTACGGTAAGCGCCTACTGCCTGGTTGCCGGACTTACCATAGGAAGCCCTTAATTTCAACTGGGAAATCGTAGGTACAGCGGCCATGAATTTTTCCTGCTGGATATTCCATCCGGCAGCGATAGACGGGAACACGCCATACTTGTTATTGGCGCCGAATCCGGAATAGCCATCGCGGCGGATAGTAGCAGTGAGCAGATAGCGGCTGTCGTAGTTGTAGTTTATTCTGAACATCTGTGATAACAGGGCACTGCCGGTATAGGAGGTAGTCGTTTTCTGTACCTGCGCGGCTTTCATATTACTGAAGTCCAGGTTATCATTTATAAAAGAGTTGGCATCCAGTTGTGATGTGAATTGTTCATCCTGTTGGGCACTATATAAGGCCGTGAAATCCAGGTTATGTTTTTTCACATGCAGGTTATACGTCAGGAGATTTTCAACGATCCACTGTTTGTTTTCTTCATTGTACACTTTAGCAGTACCTAACATGTCGCCCATTTTGCGACCGGAATAGTCGCTGGTGCGATTGGGCCGGAAAGAGTAGGAGGCGTTCATGCGGTATTTCAGTCCTTTCAGGAAGGTAGGTGCTATTTCTGCATAGCCGCTGGCCGTGATGTTTTTGCCACGGTCCAATCCGGGATTATATAGGTTGATGAGCGGGCTCATATACAGTGTTTGCGGTGCAATGGGATATACTTCATAGTCACCGGCGGCATTGTAGAGGGTACCATAAGGACTGAGTGCATTGGCATCGAAGAGAGTGGCTTTACCACCGTCCTGGTTATTGTTTACAAAGAACATGTTCACACCTGCTTTCATCCAGGGAGTTACATTCGCGTCTACATTGGCGCGGATGCTGGCGCGGTTATACTGGAACCCTTTGACGGTACCATCTTCTTTCAGGTAAGTACCGGAGATATAATATTTCACATTATCGGTACCACCGGAAATGCTCAGTTCATGACTGTGGATATATCCCTGTTGTTGGATTTCTTTGAGCCAGTCTACTTCTGGTTTGCCATTGGCAAAATTCTGTTGTTCAGATAGGTAAGGCAGGTCTGGTGCGTCTGGGCGGCCGGCCTGGATATTATACCAGTGATTTTTGGTGCGGTATTGTTCACCATCCATTTGTTGTACCGTGTTGGATTGATATTCCGGTCCGGCGTAGCCGCTGTAGGAAATAACAGGTTTACCGGTTTTTCCTTTTTTGGTGGTGATCATGATCACGCCATTGGCTCCTCTGGCGCCATAGATGGCAGATGCGGATACATCTTTCAACATATCAATGGCGGCAATATCATTCGGGTTGATATCATTATAAGAGCCACTGAAGGGGATACCATCCAATACGATCAATGGTGAGTTGCTGGCACTGATGGATTTGAGTCCACGTAAATAGAAGGCAGGGGAGCTGCCTGGCTTGCTGCTGTTGCTGACAATATTTACGCCGGGAGTTGTTCCCTGAATCGATTGCAAAACGTTGGTAACGGGTAAATTGTGGAGCCTTTCTTTAGGAACAGATGCCACTGCGCCTGTTACATCACTTCTTTTCTGGGTACCATAACCTACCACTACCACTTCCGTTTGTTGTTCTACGGATGCTTTCAATACAATATTGAAAGTGCCGTTGCCGGTAACGGTTACTTCCTGCGGTATCATGCCCAGGTAGGAAAATACCAATATCTGGGGGCCTTCTGCGGTAATGTGAAGGGCATAGCTACCGTCGTTGCCGGTGCTCACGCCCTGGGAACTACCTTTTACTCTAACAGACACACCGGGTAAAGGTGCGCCTGCTTCATCGGTTACTTTTCCTTTTACATCTGTTGGTGGAGTGGCCAGCGTTATTTCTTCTCCCTTAGGGGTAGCCACTTTGGGAGAAATGAAAACGGATTTGTTCACGATTTCATATTTCAACGGCTGTCCTTTCAGCATCAGGTCCAGGAATGCCTGGATGGATGCATTTTCCACTTTCATGGTCACAGGATTCGCTTTTTTCAATACTTCCCTGCTGGCTACCACGGTGTAGCCGGATTGTACTCTGATGACAGCGAAGATTTGTTCTACCGGTACATTCCTGCCTGACCAGGTAATCAGTTGCCCGAATCCCGTGGCATGCACATTTAACAGAACGACCGTAAGCAATAAAAACGTCAGTTTCATAACTAACAGCATTTTGGTTGGAAACCAGCTCCTGGTCAGTACTTTACCTGATGTAGGTACATGACGGGGCTGGTTACAAAGAGCAATTTTTTGCATAGCTTTGCATTGATTTGGCTTGTAAATAGATAGTTGTATGGAATACTCAACTGTTTTGCATAGCTGTAATCTTTTAGCCGGAGGTGGTCGAAACACCTTCGGTTTTTTATTACAGGTATCCTTGCATAGATGTTTGAATTTTAGTTCACCGTTTTTCTATAACATTCTTTTTTCTGGTTGTCTGATAACATGATATTTTAAGATCCTACTATTAACTTTCTGCCTTCCAAACGGAAGTGGATACCTGATTCCCGGAGGAATGTCAGTACGCTGGCCAGTGTTACATCACTGCCTATTTCTCCTACAAATGTGATATCAGGAGGTGTTGTTTCATATACTACGTCAATGTCGTACCACCGGGCAATCATGCTGATGACGGCGGTAAGTTTTTTATCCTGGAAGTTCAGTGTGCCGTTTTTCCAGGCAATTACTGCGAGCGTATCTACCTGTTTGTTGAGCGTGGTTGCACCGGATGTTTTGTTGATGTCCAGTTGTTGTCCTGGCTGCAGGCGCCTGGCTTGTTCTTTTACTTTTACCTGCACAGCACCTTCCAGCAGGGTAGTGCTGATGTTGTTTTCATCGTGGTAAGAGCTGATATTAAAATGTGTGCCGAGGACTTCCACGGCTGTTTCGTTGTTGATATGTACGATAAATGGTAACGCAGCATTGGAGGCCACTTCAAAGTAAGCTTCTCCCGAAAGTGTTACACTCCTGTTGTTGCCGGCAAAGGCAGTAGGGAAGGTGATGGCACTGGCGGCATTCATCCATACGTGGGTGCCATCGGGCAGTTGCAGCTGGAATTTCCGGCCTCTGGGTGTGGTCATGGTATTATAGCTTACCGTGCCAGCGGCTGAAGCATCATAGCTCAGTTGTCCGTTGTGGAGCAGCAGCTTTGTGCCCTGTTGTGTGCTGATAATGCCGTTATGCAGGCTGTCCAGTACTACCTGGCTGCCATCGCTGAGGGTGAGTACCGCGCCGTTCTTACCGGGTTTTACATCGGTGGTAATGGCCGCTAACACAGGTGCTTGTGTGTCCCGATGCTGCCGCATCAGGTAACCGCCAGCGCCTATCAGCAACAGCACAGCAGCTGCGGCAGCGTAGTACCAGCGATAAGATTTTATTTTCCGGGTAACCGCCACCGGTTGCAGGATCTGATTAATGGTGGCTTCGTACAGGGCCGGGTTGTATGCAGGGTCGGGGGTAGCGGAAGCATGCAGCTCACTGATCATGGCTGTCCATTCTTCTTCCTCACCGTCTGCACGCAGCGCAGCGAATAGCTCTTCTTCTTCCGCTGCGGTAGCGGTACCGTTATAATAACGATGCAATAAAAACCGGTAGTACTCTTTTGCTTCCACGATACAATCCCTTCTTTTGCTCATAGACGCTGTGAAACAGATACTGTACTATGCGTCTTTAAAAAAAATTAAAAAAATCTGGACAGGAGTATAATCAGTAGGATAGGAAGTCGTGTTCCTGTTTGTTTTTCCAGGTATTCACGAATAAATTTACGGGCGGTAACCAGTTGGTTTTTGACCGTGTGCTCGGATATGTTCAGCGTTTCTGCAATTTCCCTGCGGGATTTGCCGTCCTGGGTATTCATCATAAAAACCTCCCTGCGGGAGGCCGGTAACTTTTCCACTGCATGTTTAATGAGTTTCTGTAATTCCCTGGCATAGATGCCGGCCGATACATCTTCATTGTCAGGCATATCTTCTGCGATATCATCCTGCCGGTTTCTTTCCCGTGCATGTTTCCTCAGTACAGAAAGCGAATAGTTAGACGCCAGTGTATACATCCACCCACCGGGATTTTCAATAGCTCCCAGGGTATGACGTATGAGCCATACTTTCAGAAAAACCTCCTGTAGTACTTCTTCTGCAGCTGCATCTGACTTCAGTAGTTTTTTTACAGACCCTAACAGTACTGCATTGTAGCGATGATACAATAAACGGAAGGCTGTTTCATCTCCATCTGCAATTTTTGAAAAAAGAAGCCTGTCCTCAGTTAAACTCAAAGCGTGTTCTGGATTTTATGGCAAAAACTATTGATCAATATTATATCATTTCCGCTTTTCCAGCAAGCGCTTTCTTTCTGCCGCGACTTTTTTTCCTGGAAATCAATTTCAGAAACCATTAATTTAGCGCATGGAAAATCATCCGCAATTTACAGAAATGGCATCTGCCGCCATCCATGCCGCCCAGTCTGATATGGGAGAAAATGCCCACGTGGTACCGGTTTACGCTACCGCTACCTTTACCTTCGATAACGCACAACAGGGAATGGACCGTTTCTCCGGCACGGCTCCAGGGTATATTTATTCCAGGTTTGGTAATCCTACCGTATCGGTAGCGGAAAAACTGATCGCCACACTGGAAGCATTTGGTATTGTACAGGAAGATGGCAGCCCTTTGCCCCTGAAAGCCTTGCTGCATTCCAGCGGACAGGCAGCTATGGCCAGCATGTTCCTGGCGAACGTAGCAACCGGAGATACGGTGCTCACTCATTACTCCCTCTATGGCGGGACCCATGAGTTCCTGTTCGACTTCCTCCCGAAATTCGGCGTGAAAGCGCTGATCGCCGATCTGCATGACCTGGATAGTGTAGAGAAACTGTTGCAGAAAGATCATACCATCAGGATGATCCATATTGAATCGCCCGCCAATCCCTCTATGCGCTGTGTGGACATTGCCGCTGTTTGTAAAATAGCCAATGCCTACTCCGTGAAAGTAAGCGTTGATAATACCTTTGCTACACCATACCTGCAACAGCCTTTCCGGTATGGCGCCGATTTCGTATTTCATTCCACCACCAAATTCCTGAATGGTCATGGCACTGCCATTGGCGGTGTACTTCTTGGGAAAGACCTTTCACTGATGCAGAAAGTGAATAAGACTGCCAAATTACTGGGTGGCTGCGCCAACCCTTTCGACACCTTCCTGCTGGTTCAGGGCATTAAAACACTGGAGTTGCGCATGAAACAACATTGCAGCAATGCCATGCGCGTAGCGGAATTTCTATATGCACATGCCGCCGTAGCAAAAGTAAATTTCAACGGACTGCCTTCTCATCCGGATTATGAATTATCTGCCCGCCAGATGCGCTATCCCGGTGCCGTAATGAGCTTCGAATTGAAAAACGGTTTTGATGCCGCTGTGCGTTTTATTGACCGGCTTCAGATGTGTGTACGTGCCGTATCGCTGGGAACATTGGATACGCTGGTATCACATCCGGCTTCTATGACGCATTCCGGAATGAAGAAAGAAGACAGGGAGAAAGCGGGAATTTCTGATGGGTTGATCCGTATCAGTGTGGGGTTGGAGAGCGTGGAGGATATTTTGCGGGATCTGGAGCAGGCGCTGAGCTGAATGTTTTTTTGTAAATTTGTAGATGCCCAGACAATCAAAATATCTTTCCAGATGCAGCTTTGAAGCTAGTTTGTAAGTATTTTTTAAATAAATAATATGGGATATATTACTGAACCCAAAGGTGTGGAATTTGTTGTTGATCCCAAGCCCTTGACGGAAAAGGATAAAAAAATGATTAGCGAGGTTATTTCTCATTATAAAACAACCGGTAAGAAGAAGCGTGTTCCGTCCAGAAAGGTGACCAGTAAAACAGTAAAAAATAAGAAAGCAATTCATAGGTAGAATTTATCTACAGCAACAACGATAGTAAATAAACTCCTGCCACAGATACCAGACCCATAACAATACTCCCGGTGCTGTACACCCTCAGCATCTCTTTAATTTCCAGGCCGGAGAATTTGGAAATCACCCAGAAATAGGCATCATTGGTATGTGATATCATCATGGAACCTGCGCCCATCGCCAGTACACAGATGATGCGTCCATTTGCGGAGTCGAGGCCCATCACAGGTAACAGGGGTTGCATGATGGCGGCTGCGGCAATGACTGCTACAGTAGAAGAACCCTGGGCTGTTTTTAACAGGGCGGTGACCAGGAAAGGCAGTAGCAGCCCCATGGCAGCGACGGATTGGTTTTGTGCAATATGACTACCTATATCTGCTTTGGCGAGAATGGCACCAAATGCGCCGCCACCGCCAATGATGATGAGTATGCCGGCTGCTTTTTCTGCGCCTTCCTGCAGGATAGTACTCATATTACTTTTCAGTTGCGTCAGCGCCAGGAGGATACCTGTGCTGAGCGCTACTTCCGGGATCCCCAGTATGGCGATGAGCTGTAGAAAGGGAGAGGGATGTGTTACTTCCAGGCTACTGAGCGAACGGATGGCAATGAGCAGAATAGGGATAGCCACCGGTAAGATGGACATCAGGACGGAAGGACCTTGCAGGGTTGTTTCAGCAACAACAGCATCGTTGCTAACGGTAACGGCTATCCGGCGTCCGGCAAATACGGACCAAAAATACCCACTGGCCGCAGCGGGAATGGCAATGAGTAATCCGTATAACATCACCTTTCCTGTTTCGGCATGAATAGTACCGGTCGCCGCGGTGATGCCCGGATGCGGCGGCATCAGGCAATGCACTGCATACAGACCGGTAGCCAGCGAAGAAGCCATGACGATCATCGGAATGCCGGAACGTCTGGCCAATGCTTTGTTCAATCCACTGAGTACAATAAATCCTGAATCGCAGAAGATGGGCATGCCTACCAGGTAGCCGATGATGTTCATCGCCATGGCGGAGCGTCCCGTGCCGGTGCGGCGTAGTACGTAATTGGCGAGCACGGTAGTGCTGCCGCTATGTTCCAGTATTAATCCCAGCGTAGTGCCGAGAATAATCAGCAATCCTAATGAACCGATGATATTACCAATACCTGTTTTGATACTGCCGATTATTTCAGTGACAGGCAGTCCTAAGATACCACCGGTAAGTATACTGGCCAATAATAACGCGAAGAAGGCATGTACCCTGAAACGGGCAGTGAGCAACACAATCAGGGCAATGCCAGCCAGCAATCCCAGTATGCTTTGTATCAGTGGAATGGTATTCATAGCAGTACAAGATAGTAATTAATTGCTTTCTTGTTTGCAGCAATGAGGATAGCGTTACATCGATAAAGCAGCCATCGCTTTCTGTTCATGTGCGAGTAATACTTCCAGCTCTTCCGCCGTCATGGAAGAAGGGGCTCCCCAGAAAATGGTGTTGGGATAGTTGACTTTTTGTGCCTGGACTATCTTTGCCCGAGGTACGTGAAAGTCGGAAGTAACCACCCACAATATATCCGGCGCCATGGTATATATTAACGCCCTTGCCTGCACGAAATCATCTATGGTGCTGGCGGAATTTACCGGGTTCGTCAGTGCGGACGCAGGAATTCCATGGGCTTGCAGGTAGCACTGCGAATAATGATAATGTGGATGTTCCGTTTCATTGAAATGGGGTCCTTTGCCACCGGTGCAGGCAATGAGGAATTGAGGGTTGTAGCGGAAAATCTGCAGTACGGCATTTAACCTGTCCAGGGCTATGGGGCTGAGGTTGCCGGCGGTGTCATTGGGTGCACCTAATGACAGAATTAGTCCTTTCATCGTTTTTGGTGTTTAACAGGGATAAATATAGGGAATTACGAATTAGGAATTACGAATTACGGATTTGTGGGTAGATAGGCAAATGTTGATCATCTGCTTTTATCTACCCGCAAATCCGTAATTCGTAATTCCTAATTCGTAATTCCTGGTTATAACACGTTCACTTCCTGTGTGGTAGCAGTGCTTAACCAGTTCGTTTTAATATGCAGGGTGCCTTTTTTCTCCGTTGCGCTGAAATAGCAGCCGGTAGCCGCTTTGTCGAACGCTGACAGATCCGTATATATTTTCAAAGACTGGCCATTGACAGTTACCTTTTTAGGTTTAGCCGGCTGGTGCACGTCCAGCAAATAGATTCTTTGCTTATTCTTACCTTCAAATTCACCTCTTGCTGCGTTGATCTTCACCTGCACTCCTTTGGTAGCGTCCACTTCAATCAATGTTTTAGCAAAAGCACCGGCTTTGTAGTCGCGTGTCAGCCCATCATCTTCATACAGATCAAAAGATGATTTGTGAAAAGGATAGATATCGAGTGTCAGTGTATCTGTTTTCTTTTCCCCATCAAAATTCATGAGTGGATACATCGGAATAATGGCGCCTTGTTTTACGAATAACGGCAATTTCTCCAGTCCCGCGGTGTAATTATTGATAACGGTAGCGCCGGAATACGCAGTGCCATCCCAGTAGTCAAACCAGGTGCCCTGTGGTAAATAGATACTATCTCTTTTTCCTTCACTTTTATACACGGGTGCTACCAGCAAGGAAGGCCCGTTCATGAACTGATATTCCGTTTGGGTACCCTTGCATATCTCATCTTCCGGAAATTCCAATACCATGGCCCTGGAAGCAGGTACTCCTGTTTCATGTGCTTCTGCACAGAGGGTATACATATACGGTGTCATTCTCATCTTCAGCTGCAGGTATTTTCTGTTGATGGCCGTATTGGCTTCTCCCTGCAGATAAGGTTGTTTGTTTTTCTTTGCCCAGCCACTCATCACCATAAATACCGGCGTAAAGCATTTCCATTGCAGGTCGCGTACGTAGGTAGAGTCGCTGCCGCGGAAGATACCATCTACGTCGCCGGTAGCGGCGTTCTGTGCAGAAAGCCCCGCCCCGATAATGGTGGGGATGTGGAAGCGGATATATTCCCAGTTGCCGGACTGATCGCCGGACCAAACAGTAGAATACCGTTGCGTACCAGCCCAGCCCATTACGCTCCAGATATACCCCCTGGCATTGCTGTTGTTTTCAATACCTTCATAGGCTGCTTTACAGCCATCCAATGCAAATTTATAACCTGGTCCTACCCAGGCTACGTCCAGCTTTGCGAGGCGGGAACCATAGGTGCCTACTTCACGTGCGATTTTGTCGACACCGTTTTCAGTCCATAAGCCGGTATAGAAGCCGCGTTTATGCAATTCTGTAATGGTAGAATCTAATTTCGTATAACCACATCCGTAACCATCATTAGGTAATATCCAGCCACGGGGCATATCGTTTTCCACATATTTATCGGCCACCAGTTTAATTACATCCGGGGTGGTGCCGGTAGTACCGGTACCTTTATACGCTTTTGAATCAGTACCGCTGCCACCACGATTGTAACAGTTGGCATCGCCTAAACTCAGCGCCCAGCGTGGCATTAAGAAAGGGCGGCCTGTTATCTGCGTATAGCCGTTGAGGATTTGTTTTAAAGCAGGGCCATAAAAATAGAAGCAGTCAAAACGGTTTTCATTATGTGCAAACTGTAATTCTTCTTTGAAAGAATAACGGCCCACGTCAAAGGTATTTCTAAAGGCGCCATATCCGGCAGTAGACATATAGAAAGGGGCGGGGTTGGGTCTGCCTCCATTATCCCATCCATTACCTTTTTCAATTAACACCTCCTGTCCGCGGTGCGAGAAGTAGCCATTCTGCATGCCGCCGCCATAAAAGTATTCATCGGGCTGCCGGCGCATGGTTTGCGTGGTGCTGGATCCGAACGACATCGGCGCAGATTCTTCCCAGATCACCCGGGTATCTGTGATGTCATACATCGCAAACCGCAATGGTTGTTTATATACACGAACGATACAGTCTTTACTTTTTACCTGGTAATAACTTCCTTTATCCGTAGCCGTTACTGTTGATGGCTTTGGTGTGTAATCCACCACAATATCATTGCCGGCAGGATTGCTGAACTCACCATCCGGCGCCATCCAGATGCGGAAGATATCATCGGTATAAAAAATCAGTTTAAAGGCCGATAAGCCGGATTTGATATTAAACTCATTGCCCGTTCCTTTGAAGTCGGTTAAGTTACCAACGTGTGATTCTTTGGCATTCACCCGGGCACGAAGTGTATCATTGAACGCATGCTCATCTCCGTCATAGTGAAGCGTGAATGCAAGTGCATGCAAGGTGCGGTCAGTTAGATCTGTTGGCGGAAATTTCACGGTCATTTCCTGTCCCGGTGCCAGTCCCTTTTTATTGGCGGGTATTACTGCGGCTATCTCTTTCTGCTGATCGATTTTGCAACTTATTTTAAAAGCAGATTTCAATGTTTCAATGCCGGTATTTTTTACCGTAACGGTGAGTTCATCTGCAGTAGTGAAGGTATTCTTCTCTTCATTGTGTGAAACGAGGCGGGTAATTGCCAGGTCTTTTTTATAAGCTTCCGCCAGTTCAATGTCATCTATCATCCAGTACCAGCTGTAAAATCCTTTCCAATAGAAACGGATATATACTTTTGGTTGATTAGCAGCAATCGCCGTGATGTTGAGTTCCTGATTGATAGGTATAAACATATCATTGGCCGGCGGTACATTATTCATCACATTGTAGTCGGTCCATTTGATGCCGTCTGTGCTAACACCTACGAGCAACGCTGCTCCCGGTGCAGCAAATTCGCTGTTGTACCGGAACGTGTGCTGGAAGCGAAGGATAACAGATGATTTGTTGGCACAGTTAATACTGCTGGTTTGTATCCAGGTATCCGGATATACTTTTTTCTTCACCCAGGAAGGTTGATCTTCATCCACAAGATAGCCTGCCTGAAATTGTAAATGATGACCGCGGCTTTTAGATGCAATGGGTGGTGCCTGTTGTTGGTATTGATAGGAGCCTGGGTAAGGTTGATCTGTAACGATCCAGTTTAAATCCCGTTTGCTGGAATCCACATTTTTCCATCCTGCCGGGAGCTCCGCGGTTTTGAAATTTTCCTGCCAGAAAACTTTGGATTTTTGCGATGCCTCCTGCGCAAAAGATGCGGCGCCCGAAAAGGCTAAAAGAACTAGTAGAAGTAATTTTTTCATGAATTGTTCACCATTAAAATCTGCCAATATATATACAGCTCCTGCGCCTGTTAACGAAGGAATACCTGTTTTTTGCTCCTGCTGTTTAAGATCGAAAGGTCTCAAAGAAATGATATTTCCCTATCTTTTCTAAAAAATAAATACTCCTTAGCCTTGAGTGGCAAAGAAATAAAAGTAATTGATGTCAACAGAAATGATTTACGAACAAGCATTAAATGGCGTTCCGGTGACATTAGCCGATCTTCCTAAACTGGCCACATTGAATGCCGGTCATTTTACTGCCATGCAGGTCCGGGAGGATGTTCCCCGTGGAAGCAGCTGTTTTCGATATCCTGCAGGACGCATACACGCAGATACCTGGGAGGAGTTATAGCATTAACGCATATATGATTTTGTGAATATTATAGATTATCGGTGCAACAGCTTGATAATGGCTATTTTACATACCTTTGTGGCCTAACACACCCGATAATGAAAAGAATGTTCCTGACCTCACGTTATTACCTGCTGGCTATCGTAGCCGTTGCTTTTATGGCTTCCTGCGCAGCTTCAAAGAAAAGCAGCAGTCAGCATGTATATATGAACAAGCAATATGAAGAGCTGAAAAATATATTGAACGAGGCCGAAGTGAGCATCATCAAAGACAGCCTGAAAGTGATCTTCCCCAATAACGTTCTTTTTGCCACGGCATCCGACCAGGTGAATGAAAGCGTAAAGCCAACATTCGGACATTTTGCGGAAGTGCTGAACAAGTACAACAAAACAAAAATCCTGATCACTGGTCATACTGATAATACAGGGGCTGTTACCTATAACCGCGATTTATCTGAAAGGCGTGCTGCCGGAGCCAAAAAATTGCTCAGCAGTTATAATGTCAGCAATGACCGCATGTTTACCTGGGGCCTGTCTGACCGCGACCCGGTGGCCACCAATGACACCGAAGCCGGCAAGGCAAAGAACAGAAGAGTAGAGTTTGTTATTTTGTATGATGTAAAGGATTAAGTTGTTGATATACCCGGAAGGCAGGTGCCGCCCATAGCGGCCCTGCCACCACTCCAGGAGATACCCCCGTTTGTTGCTACCGTTATTCCCGCCTCATTTTCGTATACCCGTTTCGTTATATTTTAGCTGCCTCCGCGCATAAAAATGCTGGATATTTTTTGTATCATTAATCCATACATGAAACCCAAAATATTCCCGTTATGAACTCACGTCGTGACTTTCTGCAAAAAATTGCTGCTACTGCTATGGTAATGCCGTTAATGCCGCTGACCGGGTGGGCCGCGCGCATGAATAACTACGATGGGCCCGTTTTAAGGGTGGCCATCATGGGGTTAGGTGGCTATGGTAACCGTGTAGCAGAAGCGATGCGCGCTTGCGTAAAAGCTAAACTGGTAGGAGTGATCAGTGGTACCCCTGCTAAAATTAAAGACTGGCAGAGCCGCTTCGCTATTCCGGAAAAGAACTGTTACAACTACGACAACTTTGACCAGATAAAAGATAACAAAGACATTGATGTAGTGTATATCACCACACCTAACGGCCTGCATCATGACCAGGTAATACGTGTAGCCGCTGCAGGTAAACATGTGATCTGTGAAAAGCCCATGGCGGTAAATGCGCGGGAAGGGCAGGAAATGGTGGATGCCTGCAAAAAGGCAAATGTGCAGCTCTTGGTAGGATACCGCATGCATTTTGAGCCCAAAACACTGGAGATCATCCGTATGAGAAATGCAGGCGAATTGGGTAAGATCCTGTTTTTCCAGGGACAATGCGGTTTTAAAATCGGTGATCCTACACAGTGGCGTCTAAATAAACAACTGGCAGGTGGTGGATCTATGATGGACATCGGGATCTATGCCATCAACGGCTCCCGTTATATGGTAGGAGAAGATCCTGTATGGGTGACTGCACAGGAAACAAAAACAGATCCGGTGAAATTTAAAGCAGGTGTGGATGAAACCATACAATTCCAGCTTGGCTTCCCGGGAGGGGCAGTAGCCTCCTGTTTATCCACGTATAACATGAATAACCTGGACCGCTTTTTCTTAAACGGCGAAAAAGGATTTGCCGAATTATGGCCATCCACCGGCTACGGTCCTATTAAAGGACGCACCAGCAAGGGCGAGTTAACACAGCCACATGTAACCCATCAAACCGTGCAGATGGAAGAAATGGCAGGCATCCTCCTGGAAGGAAAACAGCCGGTTGTGCCGGTGAACGGAGAGGAGGCCGTGAAAGACTTAAAGATCATTGATGCCATTTATAAAGCGGCCAAAACAGGGCAAAAAGTAAATCTGAGCCTTTGACCGTATCTGATTGGCCGAGGAAATTCCGCACGTGATAGTGAAAAACAGGAGGATCATCTATTAGTGGTAATGCGGCTGCAATACGCATCTGATCAATTCGTTTCTTTATGGTTAAATTGATCAACTATGAAAAAACGAATATTGGCAGTGGCTATCCTATGCGCTGTTGTTTCCGTAGTGAACGCACAACAATTGCATTACGGAATAAAGGCCGATCTGAATATGTTTAGGCTGAACGGAGAAGGGATAAAATCGAATTATACCTTAGGCGGAAGAATCGGTGTTTTTGCGAGTTATGATTTTACAAAGAAATGGGGCATTCAGCCGGAGTTATTGTTTTCACAGGCTTCTCCAAAACGTGGCGATGACTTCAGTTCCCGATATATTCACTCCAGTAATGATGGCGCCAACAAAAGCATTAAGTTAAGTTACCTTACCGTGCCGGTATTGCTGCGTTACAATATCAACAAAATGATCACCGTAAATGCAGGTCCGGAGTACAGTTATTTATTTTATGCCAATGAAAATCTGCTCACTTATAGCCGGGCCGCTTTTAAACGCAGTGACCTGGGACTGGCTGCCGGCGCCACTTTAACGTTTGATATATTACATGTATATGCACGCTATGTATTGGGATTATCAGATGTAAATAATATTGATGACCGCTACCAGTGGAAAACACAACAGGCACAGATTGGTCTTGGCATCAATTTTAAATAGGAAAACATTAATTTTATCGCTCCTCTTTTACCGGGGAGTTGTAAAATGGATAAAGTATATAGACAAGGCGCCATTGGCGCCTTACTGGACGAATATGAAAGAGCGGTAGCTGAACTGGTGGTATGCATTACAGGTATTCCTGATACTGCGTTGGTAGCTATTGCCGATCCACTTACCCTCAATCCTGACTGCCGGTCCATTCAAACCGTGTTAGCGCACGTGGCTGGTTCCATGTATTCCTACGCAGGTTATATCCACCGTTTCAAGGGGCATGTGTATGAAAAGCCGGATAAGAAGTTGCGCTCTGCCGCCGGCGATTATATAAATGATCTGAGAGATGCATTCCGGTTTACCACCGAAGTATTCAACGACATTAAAGACGATGAGCTGGAACAACCGGATAATGCAAAGAAAATATTTACCAACTGGGGACAGTTATACGACATCGAACAACTGATGGAACATGCCATAGTACACATTTTGCGTCACCGGCGGCAAATAGAGCGAATGAAGATCGGGCTAGGCGTGTAATTGTGCGCTTATCAAATGTGCCTGTATGTTTTGCAGCTGATGTATATGTCGTTGTGTATGAATGTTGATAAACTGTATCCATTCCAACCTGGTAAAAGGTCCGAAGCCAGGTACTTCAAAGCTGGTACATTCTTCCTGTAAATGGAGTGTATGTGCAGCAGTGGTCAGCTTTTCCCATATCTGGTGAATGTTGCCAAGTATCACTTCTTTAGTAAGATAATCATTGCCGGGACGAATCATGTCAGGCGATGTCATTTTAATGCTGAAGTTTAAAAACATGGCTTTGATGGCATCGACCTTTTCATCGGGTACTCGATCTGTTGGTGTGGCAGGACCATAGAGCAGGCTGCAGTCTCCCGCCTTCCATATATGCTCTGCTACCTGTCCGGCGGTCCAGCTGCCTTCAAAGGGAATCTTATTTAATTGTTCTTCTGTAAAAGAAGAAAGTAACCGTAAAAGGGTGCTGCCGGTGAGATCTATCTCACTGATTAATTGTGCTTTCATAGCGGATCGTTTTGTCTACTGCAAACTTAACGGGATATATTGGTTTGTATCGGGTGCTAACACGCCAATATAGCGGGTCGAAAGCGACAATCATCAGGCTGTCAAAAGTGGCTGTCGTATAAAAAGACAGCCACGCACACCTCAGTTAAACCGGAATACACTTAAAATGATGATGATAACAAATAGTGTTAACTGCATGATATGAAAGCGGCGCAGGTTCACCTTCACCTGTTGCAGCTCACTACTCATATGACCATCTGCAACGGTTAGCAGCTGGTGTAATTTTACGCCTTGTTTTCTGCCCACCAATAACCCGTTTAATATCAATATAATGACCACGGCCAGCTTTACCTGGAACCAGCGCATCTCTGCAAACACTCCCTGGGTAAGGGCCATCATGGCTACGCCGGACAAAATGAGCAATCCCACACCGAGTCCCATGATCATGGGGAATTTAGACATGGTTTGTTGTAAGCCCTGTGTACTGAGCGGGTTACCAGGATAGTGTTTCCAAAACTGTTTGAAAGCAATGAAGTCGGATAAAGTAGTACCAGCCATCATGACCAGTCCTGCGATGTGGCATACTAAAGCCGCAGGAAGAAGATAGGGAGAAAGCATAGTTATCATTGTTTTATTACGTAAACATTGTTTATTATAACAAATGTAATACGAAAACGTAATAGTTGGTACGTATCGCTCATCTTTTTTTTACTTTTACTACGAAAACGAAATAACTGATGCAGAAAACAATTGAACTCATTAACCGGTGGGGCGAATTTGCAGAGCGGCATCCGGGAGCCAGCATTGAAGACTTTTGCCGGTATCAGCTGATTCATACAAGAGAAAGCAACAGCTCAGGCGCACTGGCAGGTGGTGTGGTGCCTCATACAGACGGACTGCTGCTGCGGATAATCGGGAGGATCAATAAGCTGAACATGACCTATGCGCATGCGGCTTTCGAAAATACGGGCGTTACCCAGATGGAAGAATTTGGATTGCTGCTAACGATCCAGCAACATAAGCATCCGAAAAAATCGGAAGTGATCTATGCATGTCTGCTGGAGGTGTCCAGCGGAACGGATATGTTGAACCGCCTGAAAGCAAAAGGTTTCCTGAAGGAAATCAACGACAAAACTGATAAACGTTCAAAGCGACTGGAGTTGACAACCCAGGGCGAAAAGGTAATTGCTGTTTGCCAGGAACGCATCGGGAAACTGGCAAAGATGATGTTGGCTGAAATGGGGCAGGATGATAAGCGCTTATGTATACAGTTATTAAAAGAAACGGAAATGAAGTTCTCCACTTTATTTCAGGGGCATAAAGGAAAATCTTTCGATGAAATTTATAAAGAGGTAATGGGTAAAAAGTAAAAGGTGCCACTATACAGTAACACCTTTCACCATATTTTATTATGCGGTTATTTTCTTTTCAGCAGATGCCACCGTCTGTGCTATTAAGGTAGCAATGGTCATCGGGCCAACGCCACCTGGTACCGGGGTGTAAGCAGCGGCGCGATCTTTTACTTTATTGATTTCCACATCACCCAGTCCGCCTTTATGAYATCCGGCATCTACTACAATAGCGCCATCTTTTATCCATTCTGCTTTAATAAATTCAGGTCTGCCTACGGCGCCAACTACTATGTCGGCCTGTTTGATCAGCTCCGCTAAGTTGTTGGTTTTGGAGTGGCAAATGGTTACAGTGGCATTTTCATTCAGCAGCATCATAGCTACCGGTTTACCAAGAATAGGGCTACGACCTACTACTACCGCATGTTTGCCGGCAATAGGCAGTTTGTAATGCTTCAGCAGCTCCATAATGCCGGCTGGTGTGGCGCTGCCATAAGCGGGTTCGCTCATGGACATGCGGCCAAAACCCAGACAAGTAACTCCGTCCACATCTTTATGGATGGCAATTTTGTCGAAGCAGGCCCTTTCATCGATCTGATGAGGAACAGGATGCTGCAGCAGTATACCACAGATCTGATCGTCATTATTTAATTTTTCAATTTCCGCTAATAATTCCGCTGTCGTYGTTTCTTCCGGTAAATGTACCCGCAGTGACTTCATGCTCACGCGCTCGCAGGCATTACCTTTCATTTTTACATATACTTCTGAAGAAGGATCATTGCCTACCAGGATAGTGGCCAATACCGGCACTACACCTGTTTGTGCGATGATTTTCTCTACCCTTACCTTTAAATCTGCCTCCATTTCTTTGGATAAAGCTTTCCCGTCTAGCAGTATAGATGTTGCTGTCATATTAAAATCTTTTATTCGTTAATTGTTGCGGTATCTGCGTTGTTGAAGGGCACAAAGATACTTAACCGGTTATAAAGTTCCATATGCCGATGGTCTGGAATTATCCGGCGTAAAATTTATTTTTTGCACAACGAATTCCTGCTACCTGTTTTTTCGTCTTTATAGCATAAGACCTCCTAAACGGTCATTATTTATATTCTGCGTATGAAGACGAACATCATTTCCGCCCTCCTCGGGCGATATAAGCACGTTCTCCTGGGGGCCTGTTGCCTCTTTCCTGCGGGTAATCTATGCTATGCTGCCGCGCCTGTAGAAGTAGATATCTGCGTATATGGCGGCACCTCTGCCGGTGTAATCGCTGCCTATACCGCAAAGCAATTACACAAAACCGTGATACTGGTATCACCCGATAAACACCTGGGCGGACTCACCTCCGGCGGATTGGGTTATACAGATATTGGTAATAAATATGCGATTACCGGCTTATCCCGCGACTTCTATCGCCGGATGGGACAGCACTATGGTAAACTGGAACAATGGATTTTTGAGCCTGGCGTGGCCGAAAATGCGTTTCAGCAATATATTAAAACAGCCAATGTACCGGTACTCTATGAATATGCCATCAGCAGCGCTAAAAAGGAGAATGGCTATATCACGGAAATTGTGGTGAATGGTGCAGACACCCGTGTGGTGAAAGCCAAAATGTTCATCGACTGTTCCTATGAAGGCGATCTGATGGCGAAAGCAGGCATCGCCTATACAGTAGGCCGCGAAGCCAACAGTCAGTACAATGAAACCTATAACGGCGTACAGTTGAGAGAAATACACCAGTTCCCGGATGGTATAGACCCGTACAAAATACCTGGCAAACCGGAAAGCGGCCTGCTCTGGGGAATTGCCAGCGGTACCCTGGCAGATCATGGCGCCGGAGATAAATTTGTACAGGCTTATAATTTCAGGATTTGTTTGACTAACGAGCCGGCTAACCGGATTCCGATTACAGCCCCCGAAGGATACGATCCGACTAAATACGAATTATTGCTCCGCCTGCTGGAAAACACAAAGCCGAAAAATCTGTCGCCCATGCTCAAGCTGGACCTGATGCCCAACGGCAAAACAGATATCAATAATAAAGGCGCTTTTTCCACGGACATGATCGGGATGAACTATGACTATCCGGACGCGGRTTATGCTACGCGAAAAAAAATCATCCATGACCATGAAATCTATACCAAAGGCTTACTGTACTTTATAGGACATGATGAGCGGGTGCCTGCTCATCTGCGGACTGAAATGCTGACCTGGGGCTATCCCAAAGACGAATACAAAGATAATGGCCATTGGTCCCCTCAAATGTATGTGAGAGAAGTAAGGCGGATGATAGGCGACTACGTGATGACGCAGGCTAACTGTGAAAGGAGGGAAGTGGTTACAGATGGAGTAGGCATGGCGGCTTATAACATGGATTCTCATAACTGCCAGCGTATAGTCGTAAACGGTATGGTGAAGAATGAAGGAGATGTAGAAATTGGCGGTTTGAGCCCTTACCCTGTTTCCTACCGCTCTATTATTCCAAAAGCCGGAGATGCCCGTAATGTACTGGTACCTGTTTGTTTGTCTGCTACGCACATTGCCTATGGATCCATTCGCATGGAGCCGGTGTTTATGGTGTTGGGCCAATCGGCCGCAACAGCCGCAGCTGTAGCCATCGATAATAAAACTTCTGTACAGGAAACGGATGTCAAGAAAGTACAGCAGCTGTTGCTCACCAATCCTTTGGTGGATAACAGTCCGGTGGAGATTTTGGTAGATGATAATGACGCTGCCCATGTAACCATTACGGGTGAATGGAAAACGGCTATCCATGGCGGGTATGGCCCTTCTTTGCTGACAGACGACAGCAAAGGCGCCACCGCCAAATCAGTACGCTTTACGCCGGAGGTGAAAAAAGCAGGCAAATACGAAGTGTACACCTATGTACCGCGGTTGCCCGGTATGGATGGTAATATGCATGTGAAAATCAATGATGGGAAGCGTACTACGGAGAAGCTGATTGCTGCGCAAACGGTGAAGGTATTGGGGCAAACTTCCGGAGAATGGGTAAGTTTGGGTAGTTATGAATTAAAAACCGGCACCGGCGCCTATGTGGAAATTGATAACCACAAAACAGAGGGTATTGTGGTGGCGGATGCGGTACTATTTATACCGAGATAAAATCTTTTTAAAAAAATAATATCGCGGAAGGATTCGACCGATTCTTTTTACCGTCTTTAGCAGTAACGTAGTATATACCGTGTAATTCCACAAAATTGTTATTTTGTATTAAATTCCATGACCTTCCTTGCTGAAAGATAGCTTACATAATGAAAAAGAGCTGTTGCAGCGCGTGGCTGCGGGAGACCAACAGGCCTTCCAGCTGTTATTTGACCGTTATTGGGAGAAGATGTATGCCAATGCCCTGCAATTTGTGAAGTCGGCGGCAAAGGCAGAAGATCTTACACAGGAAATATTTATCAAAGTCTGGATGAGCCGGGAACGGTTAACGGCAGTCAACCGCTTTGACGCTTTTTTGTATACCATGTCTAAAAACATGATCCTGGATGAATTCAGGAAACGGGTGTTACCTACGGTGCAGGAAAATGGCTATGATGTATACATGGAATCAGATCTCCCTTCCGCGCAGGATAAACTGGAATTCAAAGATGTAGAAATACAGCTGAATGCAGCGATCAACCGGTTGCCAACGCAAATGCAACAGGCCTTCCGGTTGAGCCGCTTCCAGGGCATGTCA
The DNA here is from genome assembly GCF_056399985.1 of Chitinophaga sp. 01L420. Taxonomy (NCBI): domain Bacteria; kingdom Pseudomonadati; phylum Bacteroidota; class Chitinophagia; order Chitinophagales; family Chitinophagaceae; genus Chitinophaga; species Chitinophaga sp. 01L420. The sequence continues at coordinate 66,902 of NZ_JBFTSK010000010.1, read as the reverse complement.
CACGATGAAATTGCCCGGCAGATGAATATTTCCCGCGTTACTTCCAAAAACTATATTGCCCGTTCTATTGTAGCGATCAGGAAACATCTGGCTGCTAAAACAGGTCATCTGGAGGTATAAAGAATTACGAATTACGAATTACGAATTACGGATTGGTGGGTAGATAACAGCGGATGTTCTTTGCGTTTACTGTCTCCGCGCAAATTCGTAATTCGTAATTCGTAATTCGTAATTCGTAATTCGTAATTCGTAATTCGTAATTTATTTTATCTGCCAGGGATTCTGATCATTATTTTTTTCGTCTTTATAATAGCAGCCCTTCATGAGAGTGTGCTGATATTTCATCCGGTTTTATGTCAAATGAGGAATTAAAAGCATTATTGGAAAAGTACCTGGGCGATCGCATCACTCCGGAGGAGTTGCAACGCCTGCAGGTACAGGTGCAGGGGAATGACAACGAACAGGTACTGGGCGAAATGATTGCCGCCATCCTGGCGGAAGATCGTTATACGGAAAAACATGACGTGGATTTGCAACAGGCTTTCCATGATGTGATGCAGGAAGCAGGACAGCGGGAAGCCATGATAAATGAACACGCTGCTGCCGATACGTCTTCTGTTGTTTCCACATCTTCCCATATCCATATCCTGTATAAACTGGCTGCAGCAGCGGTATTGCTGATCCTGCTGGGAACCGGATTTTCCTGGTGGTATCGGTCTGTAAACCGCGTGGCAGTAGTGGCTGGTAACACAACGCGCGCTATTATTCCGGGTGGTAACAAAGCCGTACTCACCCTGGCAGATGGCAGCACCATTGTTTTAGACAGCGCCCGCGACGGAGCGCTGGGTAGTCAGGGCAACACACGCATCATTAAACTGGACAGCGGCCGTTTGGCTTACACCGCCAACCAGGGAGATGCGAATGCGGCCCCACAGTATAATACTATCAGCACCCCAAGAGGGGGACAGTACCAGGTAGTACTGCCGGATGGCAGCCAGGTATGGCTGAATGCCGCTTCCTCCCTGAGATTCCCAGTAGCATTTACCGGCAACGACAGAACCGTGACCTTAACAGGGGAAGCTTATTTTGAAGTGGCCAAAAATGCCGACAAGCCTTTTATTGTACGCACCCGAGGTATGCAGGTAAATGTATTGGGTACCCACTTCAACGTAATGGCTTATACCGATGAAGGCCGCGTAAAAACCACCCTGGTGGAAGGCGCGGTGAGTGTATCGCAGGGCAATGCTACCTCGCTGATGCAACCCGGGCAACAAGCCAGCATCAACGATGCAGGCACCACGTTTATGATCAGCAAGCCCGATATAGAAGACGTAATGGCCTGGAAAGAAGGAGAATTCAGATTCCGTAAAACAGATATCAGTATGATTATGCGGCAAATTGCCCGATGGTATGATGTGGATATCGAATACAAAGGAGATTTATCCGGCATTAAACTTTATGGTAGCATGACCCGTAAAGAAAATGTTGCCCAGTTGCTGGAACTGTTGGAACAAACCGGTATGGTGCATTTCAGTACCAACGGTAATAAAATTACCGTGATGCCGGCAATGATGAAATAATGCTTTTCCACGTTTAGCACCCGCATTTATATTTAACGATCCTTTACTTTAAACTCAACCAAAAGATAGTATGGAACTGCTTACCATTTCCCACTCCCACGGGAGGAGGAGCCGCGTGCCGGCTAAACTTAAAACATGGCTGGTCAGGAAGCTGAGCATCTGGCTACTGATGGCAGGCGCCTTATCCGCCAGCGCACAAACGCAAACGGTAAAACTGTCGGCTAACAAAATGCCGCTGGATAAAGTTTTTGATATACTCAGCAAACAAACCGGTTACCAGTTTATCTGTGATGAAAAGTTGCTGGAGAATACACCACCGCTCAGCGTGGAAATCAAAAATAAAACCCTGGACGAAGCATTGAAAATATGCCTGAAAGATTTGCCACTAACCTACCTGATTAAATATGGAACGGTAGTGATAAAAAGAAGCACACCAGGTGCAAAGTCGACTCCGTCAGGTAACGGAAAAGAAGCGTCCAACAAAACCATTACCGGCACCATCACCGATAGTACCGGTATGGGGTTGCCAGGTGTGTCGGTAGGTGTGAAGTCGACCTCAAAAGGCGTACAAACCGATGTGAACGGACATTTCACCATTAACAACATCAGTGATCAGGATGTACTCACGATTTCCAGTATCGGTTATCAAACCATACAGGAGCCGGTAAAAGATCAGACCAATTTACGTATCCGGTTATCACCCACACCAAAATCACTTGTGGAAGTAGTGGTAGTAGGTTACAGCACGCAGAAAAAAGTAGATCTCACCGGCGCGGTAGCCACCGTGTCCGGTGAAACACTGGCCGCCAGACCCGTTGGACAAACATCCGCCGGCTTGCAAGGCACCATGCCAGGCGTCACCATCACACAAGGCAATGGTAAACCCGGTGGCGACGGTGGTACCATCCGCATCCGCGGATGGGGTACACTGAAAAATCCTGATCCGCTTGTACTGGTAGATGGGGTAGAAGGATCTATTAATAACATTGACCCTAACGTGATTGCTTCCGTTACCGTACTGAAAGATGCAGCATCTGCTTCTATCTATGGTTCCAGGGCAGCCAACGGCGTTATCCTGGTAACAACAAAACGTGGCAAAAGCAGTAAGCTTTCTATCAACTATAACAATTATGTGGGCTGGCAAAAGGCGACCAACCTGCCTGCACTCACCAACGCACTGGACTATATGCTGCTGACCAACGAAGCTTATAAAAATTCCGGTCGCACCCCTTTGTATTCAGAGACATTACTGGAAAAGTACCGGCGGCAGGGCAATGGCAGCTCCGACTCACTCCCCAACACCGACTGGCAGAAAGCAGTATTAACCGGTTCCGGTTTTCAGCAAAGTCATTTTTTGACCGTGAATGGTGGAACGGACAAAGTAAAAATGCTATTGTCTGTAGGCTACTTTGATCAGAAGGGATTGATCGAACAGTCGGAATTTAAGCGCCTCACGGTCCGTGCCAATACAGATATCATTTTTTCTAAAAAGCTGAACATGCAGTTCGATCTGCAATACATCAGTCCTGTGACCACAGAGCCATCGGCAGGTGCAGATGTGCTGTTCGCTTACATGAATAATATTTCTCCCAACCAGCTGGCTGTGAACTCCAATGGCACGCGGGGAGAAGGATGGGTAGGTAACAACCCCGCTGCTTCTGCCAAAGAAGGAGGGTTAAAAAAGTTAAGTGCTCCCTGGGGTAGCATGAACACGACCATTAACTATCAACCAGTAGAATGGTTAACAGCTTCTTTCAATATTGCCCCTAAATATGTGCAAAGCTATACGAACAAATTTACGGAAGCATTACAGACCTATCACCCGGATGGGAGCCTGGCAAATAAAAATCCAACGGTAAGTTTACTGGAACTATCCAATCAAAGAGAGTTTTATAATAACATGCGGGGCACGCTCACCTTTCACAAAACCTGGGGTAAGCACGATGTGAAAATATTGGGTGGCGCGGAGCAAAACAGCTACCGGCAGGATATACTGAATGCTTCCCGTGATAACTATATCCTACCTGATTATCCGGTGCTGGATGCGGGTGGTGCGGGTAATATGAAGAATAGTGGTTCCGGTGCAGAATGGTCTTTACGCTCTTTTTTTGGCAGGGTCAATTACAACTATAAAGAAAGATACCTGTTGGAATTAAACATCCGTAACGATGGATCTTCCCGTTTTGCGGAAGGCCGAAAGTGGGGCGTTTTCCCTTCCGCTTCTGCAGGCTGGCGTATTTCAGAGGAAGCCTTTATGGCGGCACTGAAACCTGCGATCAACGAACTAAAACTTCGTGGCTCCTGGGGGAAACTGGGTAATCAGAACATAGGTAATTATCCATCGGCAACAGTAGTGAATCTTAGCTCTTATACCATCGGCGGACAAATTGTAAATGCAGCTGCTATGGACGCATTGGCAAACAGAAATATCACCTGGGAAAGTACCGAGATGAGTGACGTAGGGCTGGATGTCACCTTGTTTTCACATCTCTCTATAACAGCAGATTATTATAGCAGCAAAACAAAAGATATCCTGCTGCTGCTGAATATACCACTCATCACCGGGCTCAAAGCTCCCTATCAGAATGCCGGTAAAGTAAGTAACAAAGGCTGGGAGCTGGGCATCAATTACGATGGTAACATCAAAGACTTTAAATACAACATTGGCGTGAATGTTTCTGATGTGAAAAACAAAGTGGTGGATATGCACGGCATCAATCAATCTGCTGTAACCGTTAGCAGAGAGGGATATCCGGTGAATGCTATTTTTGGATTAGAAGCAGAAGGCTTTTTTCAGAATGCAGATGAAGTAGCCAAACATGCTACACAATTCGGTACCATTGCACCAGGAGACATTAAATACAAAGACCAGAACGGTGATGGTATCATCAATGAAAATGATAAGGTGGTGATGGGAAATACTATTCCGCGCTATACCTACGGTGTCAGTCTGAATGCTTCCTGGAAAGGTATTGACTTCGGTGCATTTCTGCAGGGCGTAGGTAAGGTAGATGGATTAATTTACGGCGCGGGCATCATGCCTTTTTATGTGAGTTCCGTAGGTGGTACGGCACAGGAAAGATTTAAGGATTACTGGACACCCGAACATACAAATGCAGCTTTCCCGCGACTGGTATTCGGTGGTACCAACAACCAGCAGATTTCCAGCTTCTGGATGAAAAGCGCGGCCTACCTGCGTTTGAAGAATCTGCAGATAGGATATACGTTGCCCTCGCATCTGACAAAATCGGCGAAGCTGAATAGTGTGCGTGTTTTTGTAAATGGATCTAACCTGTTTACGGTTGCTAAATTCTGGCCGGGCTATGATGTAGAAACGGCTGTTGGCGTGGCGGATAATTATCCTGTCATGAAGGTGTACAGTTTTGGTGTTAATGTAAATTTTTAAAACCGTCATCATGAAGAAGCATTTTACTTGTTATATTATCATCACTATTTCTTTATTGGCCATACAAGCCTGCAATAAAGACTACCTGGATAAAAGCCCTCTCGGAGGTCCTTCTGATGCATCTTTCTTTAAAAGTCAGGATGAATTGTTATTGGCGGTAAACGGCTTATACAGGGCCATGAACAAACCGATGGATGACTATGATCCCGGACAGCTGGAAGGTCCCACCGTTAGCCTGATGCTGGATGCAGCCACCGATATTGGCTATGAACGTAATGCCAGCGACCTGCAGAAAATAGGTACCGGCAATCATGACGCCAACAACACTTATACGCAAGGGCTATGGACCGACTTTTATAAAGTAATTGGTCGCTGTAATTATATACTGGACAACGCAGAGAAAGTAAAACCGCTCACAGATGCCGCATTGTATAAGCGCAGTATGGGTGAAACCCGGTTTGTCAGGGCCTACATGTATCAACAACTGATTTCTTTATTTGGTGGTGTACCACTGGTAACGCATACCCTTACTTTAGAAACAGCACAGTTGCCCCGTAGTGAGAAACAGGTAGTGCTGGATTTTATTTTTGAAGAACTGGATAGCGCTGCCGCCTGGCTGCCTAAAACCTATCCTGCTGCAGAGTCGGGACGTGCCACCAAAGGCGCCGCACTGGCTATCAAAGCAAGAGTGGCTTTGTATAATGAAAAATGGAAAGTGGCAGCAGATGCCGCCAAAGCTGTGATGGACCTGAATGTATATAAGCTGGAAGATAATTTCCCCCGCTTGTTTTCTTATGACAATAAAAATTCCGGAGAAGTTATACTGGCTTTGCAATACCAATTGCCCGTACTTAATTGGGGGGGCCCTTATCCGCTTTTATGCAGGAATGCCGGCGGCGCTTCCAACAAAGTACCTTCTCAATCGCTGGTAGACAGCTATGAATGTACCGATGGGCTTACGATTGATAAATCACCACTGTATGACCCTAAGAAGCCTTTTGAAAACCGTGATCCAAGATTAGGGTATACGATTGCTTTACCGGGATCTATCTTTTTTAATTACCAGTTTGAAACGCATAAGGATAGCTTGATGAGTTGGAACTATAATACTACACCGGCTACCCGCATTGTCAACCAGGACGCCGTTAACGCATATGCTTCCTTCAGCGGTTATTGCTGGCGTAAATACATCGATCTGAAAGATAAAGACAATATGCGCATGTCTACCATGAGCATCACCTTGATAAGATATGCAGAAGTATTGCTCACCTATACCGAAGCAAAAATGGAAGCCAATGAACTGGATGCATCCGCATTTAAAGCGATCAACGATGTGCGGCAAAGAGCCGGTGTAAACATGCCGGAGATTGCGGTAGGATCCACACAGGCAGCATTGCGTTCCGCGGTGCGTAAAGAACGGATGTATGAACTGGCGAATGAAGGTTTCCGGTTGTTTGATATACGTCGCTGGAAAATTGCAGAGAAAGTAATGAAAGGGCCTTTGTATGGCCGTGTACCGAGAGGTCTTTTAGCCAGCGCCCCTGCTATTGATGCCAACGGTATTGCGGACTATAGCCAGGTACCTAACAGGGCAGATATGCGCGTGATAGAAGTGCGGACGTTTAACGCAGGAAGGGATTATCTGTGGCCGATTCCATATATAGAAACGCAAACGGATCCGAAGATGGTGCAGAATCCGTTGTATTGAATTCTTCTGTTGGGCAGATGTTGCAAGAATTATTTTCGTAGTGGATCATGTCATTTTTTAATGGCATGATCCACTTTTTTTGGAACAATTAAGTATAATGTTATCCAGGTGAAGGAAAGCGGTTTTTACTTTTTCCACTTCCTAAAATTAAATAAATCAAAGGTAGGAAAAATCTGACCTGATAGATTATTTCCGGATATCTTTCGGCATCATGCCGAATTTTTTCCGGAACGCTGCAGTAAAATGATGCGGATGCTTATACCCGATTTTGTCTGCTACTTCGCCTACATACAGTTTCTCGTCCTGTAGTAATCGTTTCGCTTCCTGCATACGGATATCACTGAGGTAGCCAAACACGGTGGTATTGAATAATTCCTTAAAGCCATTTTTGAGCTTCATCTGGTTAATCCCTGCTTTGCGGGCCAGTGCCGTAATGGACAGTGGCTGTTCGTAATGTTGCTCCATGTACTGCTTTATGGCGTGTAAACTTTCAATATCCTTTGCAGGTAACTTTGTTTTTTTCGGGAGATGTTGATGATCGAGCTGTTTCACCTGCATGAGGAAAAGCTCGATGGCTTTGGCTTCCAGGTATACCGCTTGTAAATGGCCGTTGTACGGTGTTTGCCGCATGTCGTTGATGATAGCCTGCATGGCGGGCATCATTTGCGCGGTGAAAGCGGGAGAGGGCGTATTGATGGTTTCATCGCGCTGGAAGCTGCTCATGAACGGACTTTCTTCCGTAAAAAAATGCTGATAGAAATGCTCCGACATCAGGAGTTCAAAAAAGGCGCGGTTTTTATGCAGCGTAGGCGATACGATCATTTCATAGGGTTCAGGCGATTCCCGGAAAATAGCAAAATGTTTTTCGGGTATGGTAGTAGCGGTGGTGATACTATCGTCCTGTATCCGGAAATGCGATACAATGGCTTTTTTAGCGGGGAGAAAAGACAATACTTTTTGGGTAGGGTTGCTGTAATTTCCCCAACGGAGGTCTACCTCTTTCATGGAGAGCTCTTCCAGCTGTATATGAAAACCGGAAGCATCGTTGATCCGGACTTTTTTTTCCTGAACCGGGGTGTTGTCTGCACTACCCGCCTGGCAACTGCTGATCATAAAACTTCTTTTTGCGTTGATGAGACTTCCTTTCCCGTTAACCGGCGGCCGCTGTGGCCATTACCTTTGGGTCTACTAAATTAAATCATTAAAATGGAAAAGAACCAGTATATCACTGTATTTGGTGCCACCGGGAAGATAGGGAGTGAACTGCTCCGGTTTTTATCAGCCAACGAAGTCCCTACCATAGGGGTTACGCGTAATAAAAGCAAGGCCGTAGCGCTGCCTTTTGTGGAATGGGTGGAAGCAGATATGGCAGATAAGGCGAGTTTACACAAAACGATGGCAGATAGCCGCGCCGTATTCCTGTCATCCGGAATGGGGCCTAATTTTGTAGACGAGCAGCACCAGGTGATACAGGTGGCTGCTGAAACAGGCGTAGGACATCTGGTGAAGTTATCTTCCGCAGCAGCAGCGAAAAGCTCGCCTACGCATATGCCCAGCTCACAGATCGGGCAGGCGCACGGTGCAGTAGAAGAACTGTTAAGGGCAGCCGGTATTCCCTGGACCGTGCTGCAGCCTACCGGTTTTATGCAAAACTGGTTAGGGGAATTTTCAGAGCGGGTGAAGCACGAACGCAATATCCAGGAGGCCACTGGTGATGGGAAAAGAGCGTATATCGATGTGAGGGATATCGCAGAAGTAGCTTTTAGTATTCTGACAGCGCCGGATAAACATGTAGCAGCCACTTATGTGTTGACCGGTGGAGAAGCTATCAACTACGGGCAACTCGCTGCCATCCTCAGCCAGGTGGTAGGAGAGCCGGTTACCTATATTCCGCTGACCCTGGAGGAAGGCAAACAATGGATGGAGAAGAAAGGATTACCTCCCTGGGCTGTGCAGACTTTGATGGCATATACGGAAGTACAGCGCCGCGGCGATGCAGCATATGTCAGCAACGCCGTTGCGGAAATACTCCAAAAGCCAGCACGTACTGCCGAGGCGTTTGTAAACGATCACTCCGTTTGGTTTAAATAAGAAAAATAAGGCTTACAAAAACAGCTGCTGCCGCAATAAGAAATGGCATACCGGGAAAATAGAGCAGGTCTGTTTTCCCGGTAGATGCAGCACATGTGCAGGTAGGAGCGATATTATTCCATGGAACAGATATATAAAAAAGGATGAGTGAATACCCAATCAGTAATCCGTATATTTAGTATCAAACCATGCATATGAAAAACGTTATTGCCTTTATTACTGATCCGCATATGGACGAAGCTTTTACTACTGGCAGACAGGTGGATGCAAGAGAAGACCTGAAAAATATTTTGCAGGAAGTACAGGCAGCCGGGATCACGGAAGTGGTTTTTGGAGGTGATATCGGAGATCAATCTTCGCATCCTTTCTTCTTTGATCTTTTAAATAAGTATCCGGGTAACTATCGCATCGTACTGGGCAATCATGATCATTTTAAAGAAGTCATTCCATTTTATAATCCGTTGCCAGATGAAAGAACGGAGCTTTATTATACAGATGAAAAGGGAGGGTATAAATACATCTTCCTGGACTCTTCGACCGAAGAAATAAGCCCGGTACAATTGGAATGGTTTAAAAAAGAGATGCAGACCAACCAGAAAGTGATCCTGTTTGTACATCATCCCATACTGCCGGTGAATGCAGAGGTAGACCGGGCGTATCCTTTAAAAGGCCGCGAAAAAATAGCAGAGGTTTTGCGGCAGCATCCGCAGGAAGTATATATTTTTTGCGGACATCTTCACCTCGATGATATGCAGTCGCAGGGAAATATACAACAGTATGTAACGCCGGCTGTTTCCTTACAATTCGTGAGAACTTCGACAGTAATTGCATTTGATAAGCATTTTTTTGGCTACAGGATTATTACCATCAGTGAGAAAGGTATTGAAACAACAGTAGTCGAAAAGCAACGGTTAGTGAGCACACCTTAATCCGAAAATGCCAACGATTTTATCTGACTTCTAAAAATAAATTTGGAGGCGCAGATAAAATATTATAGTTTCAATTTTATAAAGTATTTTTTTTATTGCCTATTTGCTTAAACGATTAAGCGTTAAGCGCCACGGAAAAACAAAACGAATCAGACACTGCATGGTGTGGTATGAAAAACTATTGTAAAAAAGAGAAGAAGTAATGCTACGCCAGCTTTGCAGGTGAACCTACGTGTGTATTCGATTGCCCGGCCAGCGCATCTGCCAGCTGATTTTTAAAAATAACTGATACATGAAAAAAAGTAACAACCGACGTTTTTTTCTGAGAAATATTGCGGTCGCCTACCTGGGCGTTTCTGCATTGCCGGTAGTTGCACTGGCAAAAAATACATCCGGTAAAAAAGAAGAGGAGCAACTCTCGCCGGCGATGGAAAAAGACCGACGTTTTAATGATGCCTATCAGGGAAAATATAATAACCGCATCGCGTTTCCTATTGGAGGTATTGGCGCCGGTATGTTTTGCCTGGAAGGCACAGGCGCCATTTCACATATGTCTATACACCACAATCCCGAAATGTTTTATGAGCCGGCCATGTTTGCAGCCATCAGCATGAAAGGAGGAGGAGCCAGGGTATTGGAAGGACCTGTGCCCGACTGGAAAAAGTTTGGTCAGCGGGATGCCGGACTGGGCGGCACCGGCGGCGCTACCTGGGGACTCCCACGGTTTAAAAATGCGGTCATGAAAGCCCGCTTTCCGTTTGCAGACATCACACTCCAGGATCCGGCTATGCCGGTACAGGTGGCCATAAAAGGTTGGAGTCCTTTCATTCCAGGTGATGAAGACCATGCCAGTATGCCTGTTGGTGCAATGGAATATCATTTTACGAATACCGGTAATAAAGCGGAAGAATTTATCTTCTCCTATAATGCGCGCAATTTTATGCGGCAGGCTGATACCTTGCACACGATAAAAGCAATGTCCAACGGATTTGTACTAACACAGGCCGCACCGGAAAATGCAACAGAAAAGCAAGGCCACTTCGCCATTTTTACGACGGAGCCTAATACCGTTGTGGATCATTGCTGGTTCCGTGGTGGCTGGTTTGATCCATTGACCATGGTGTGGAATACTTTGAAAGACGGAAACACGCGCAATACACCTCCGGTAGAAAAAGATGCACCCGGTGGCTCCCTGTTTGTACCATTTCGTTTAAAGCCGGGTGAGAAAAAAGTAATCCGTCTTATGATGGCCTGGTATGTACCGGATTCAAAACTACGTATAGGGGAGGACGTAAGTGGACACGCTAATGCATTCGGGAAATATTATAAACCATGGTACAGTAGCCGGTTTAAAGATATCGCCGCCGTCAGTGATTATTGGAAAGATAACTATGCCGACCTGTATAAAAAGACCGCACTGTTTACAGCTGCTTTTTATAAAAGTACATTGCCGCCCGAAGTACTGGAAGCAGTAGCCGCCAACCTCACCATTCTGAAATCAGCTACGGTGATGCGGCAGTATGATGGCCGTTTCTGGTGCTGGGAAGGCTCCGGCGATACCTGGGGTAGTTGTCATGGTACATGCACGCATGTATGGAATTATGCACAGGCGGTGCCGCATTTATTTCCGGCGCTGGAAAGAAGTTTGCGTCATACGGAGTTCAACGAAAATCAGAATGCAGAAGGGCATCAGGGTTTCAGGGCTAACATCCCCATCTCTCCGTTGGTACATAATTTTCATTCGGCAGCAGACGGACAACTGGGAGGCATCATGAAAGTATACCGCGAATGGCGCATCAGCGGTGACAATGAATGGCTGAAGCAAATGTATCCACTTGTAAAAGTGAGCATGGATTATTGCATCCGTACCTGGGATCCACGCCGCAAAGGACTGGTGGAAGAACCACACCATAATACCTATGATATTGAATTCTGGGGAGCAACTGGTATGTGTACCAGCTTTTACCTGGGTGCCTTACAGGCGTTTTCATTAATGGGTACTTTCCTGGGTAATGATGTAGCGGAATATACCGCGCTCTATCACAAAGGAAAACAACTCCTGGAAACAGAACTCTATAACGGCGAATACTTCATACAAAAAATACAATGGACAGGATTAAATGCCCCTGATCCGGTGAAGGCACAATCATTCAGCACTCAGTATGCCGACGAGGCAGTGGTGCTGTTGAAAAAAGAAGGGCCTAAGTATCAGTATGGCACGGGATGCTTGTCGGACGGTATTCTGGGCTCCTGGATAGCCCGGGTATGCGGCATGGAAGAACCCGTAGATAGGGCTAAAACAAAAAGTCATTTGCTCGCAGTACACCAATACAATCTGAAAAAAGATTTAAGTAATCACGTGAATCCGCAACGCTCTACCTATGCGTTGGGCAATGAAGGCGGCTTGTTATTATGCTCCTGGCCTAAAGGTGGTATGCTGTCGCTCCCCTTTGTATACAGCAATGAAGTATGGACCGGCATCGAATACCAGGTAGCTTCTCACCTGATGTTCCAGGGCGAAGTAGCGAAAGGGCTGGAGATTGTACGGGCCTGTCGCCAGAGATATGATGGTACCGTACGTAATCCTTTTAATGAGTACGAATGTGGTCACTGGTACGCAAGGGCCATGTCCAGCTACGGACTATTGCAGGGACTCACCGGTGTGCGATACGATGCAGTAGACAAAGCCATCTACATAGATTCCAGGATTGGAGACTTCAGCAGCTTTATTGCTACTGAAAAAGGATTTGGTACCGTTAGCTGGAAAAAAGGTATCCCGTCACTGCAGGTGGCTTATGGAATCATACCCGCCACACGTGCAATCGTGGACGGTAAAAAAATAACATTGTCTGCATGATAAAGAGCGCCCGGTGAGGGCAGGCCGGGCGCAATATCCATCGCATCATTGCAGCACTATTTCCGATAATAATTTACGCTTATACACAGACAGGCATTCATCATCAAATCGTCTTTAATTCCAGTTGCTTAAACGATTAAAGTAACGCCAGATTAAACCAATCACCAAAATCCACACGTTTATGAAAGCTTCCCTTCAAGGAAGGCCTCCCATGCCAGGATCTTTAAAAAAAAGATGTACAGGCTTCCTTTTCTTTTTTTTCATTTCGATCTATACCTTATCTGCACAAAAAGTGATTACCGGAAAAGTGACGGCCGCCGCAAATGGCAAGCCGCTCGCAGAAGTGAATGTGATTGTAAAAGGTACACCGGTAGGCACTACTACTTATCCTGACGGCACCTATGCTATTAAAGTAGAAAAGAACGTAACACTGGTATTTACTTATGTTGGCTATGAAACGCAGCAGATACCCGTGGAAACACTGACGGAGCTGAATGTAGCCATGAAACAACAATCCAGTACATTAGGAGATGTAGTGGTAGTAGGGTTTGGCAAGCAAAAGAAAATATCCGTGACCGGCGCTATCTCCAGCGTTCCGGTGAATAACCTGCAGCGGATTGCCACGCCTTCTTTATCTAACGCACTGGCAGGGAGTATGCCGGGAATAATTACCAGGCAAAGTTCCGGCGAACCCGGCTATGACGGCGCCGCCATTTTTATCCGCGGCTTCGGCACCTGGGCCAACAGCAGTCCACTCATCCTGGTAGATGGTGTAGAACGCGATATCAACAACCTGAACACACAGGAAATTGAAAGCTTCTCTATCCTCAAAGATGCTTCTGCCACGGCGGTATACGGCGTGCGCGGTGCCAACGGCGTCATCCTCATTACCACCAAACGAGGAAAGATCGGAAAACCACAGGTGGTATTCCGCACAGAAAATGCTACCCTCGATGCCCTGCGCCTGCCCAATTATATTAATGGCGCCGAATATGCCGGCTTAATCAATGAAGCCCTGAACAATGATCATCTTCCCGTAAAATATACACCGGAAGAACTACAGAAATTTAAAGACCATTCCGATCCTTACCTGTACCCCGACGTAGACTGGTCAGATGCGGTACTGAAGAAAAATACTTTTCAGAGCATCAATAACCTCAGTGTAACAGGCGGCAGCGAAATTATAAAGTATTATACCAATGTAGGCTATACGATTCTGAATGGTATTTATAAACAGGATCCTACCAATGCTTATAAGACCAATGCACAAATGAAGCGTTATAACTTCCGGTCGAATGTAGACATCAACGTATCCAAAACAATCAGCCTGGAACTGGGCGTTGGCGGGGTGATCCAGCAAGGTAACTATCCGGGCACCCGAGCACCTGATATTTTTGACGCACTGAAAATTACTTCTCCCATTAACTATCCAAAAGTAAATCCGGATGGATCCATTGCCGGCGCTTCCACGTCCTACCTGCAGAATAATCCCTGGGGGCTCGTTACCCGCGCTGGTTACACACGGCAGGACATGAATACCCTGCAAGGTACTTTCAGTGGTAAATGGGACCTGTCTTCACTCGTCACAGAAGGGCTTTCTGTGCGGGGCATGTTCTCCTATGATCATTATTACTTTGCTTCCACAGAACGTAAAAAGCCTTACGCCATTCAGCAATACAGAGGAAAAGATAATAATGGCAATGATCTCTACGCAACCATAAGAGAAGAGCAGCCTATGGGATACACGGTCATCAACAGGGCTAACCGTGCCATCTATACGGAGCTGGCAATTAACTATAACCGCAGCTTCGGCAGTCATAACGTAACCGGTATGATCCTCGGCAACCGCCGCGAATTTATAGACCTGACTGCCGGCACCACCATTAACAATCTTCCGTATCGCCGGCAGGGGCTGGCCGGACGACTTACGTACAACTTTAAAAACCGCTATCTCGCGGAAGTGAATGCGGGCTACAACGGATCGGAAAATTTTCCGGAAGGAAAACAATATGGCTTCTTCCCGTCTGTATCCGCCGGCTGGGTGATTAGCAATGAAAGTTTCTGGCATATCAAAGCGATTTCCAATCTCAAAATCAGGGGATCCTACGGACAGGTGGGTAATGACCAGATCAGTATAGATCCTGCTGCCCGCCGCTTTTTATTCCTCACCACCATTAACCGCAGCGGGCAGTCTTACCTCTTCGGCGACAACCAACGCTTTTACCAGGGATTTGATGAAGCACAATTAGGTAATGATGATGTGACCTGGGAGGTAGCTACCAAGTCTAACCTTGGGATAGATCTCGAATTATTCGATGGTACAGTGACCCTGCAGGTAGATGGATTTAAAGAAAACAGGAAAGGCATTTTAATTCAACGGGGTGTGATACCCAGGGTAACCGGTTACTATCCGGGCATCCTGCCATATGCCAACCTGGGAATGGCTAAAAACAGCGGACTGGATGCGATGCTGGAAGTGAAACGAACTACACATAGTGGGTTCTTTTATAGCTTCAGAGGTACGTTTACCTATGCCCGAAGCATCTGTACACAAAACGATGATCCTATCCCGAAATATGCGTATCAGTCATTCGTAGGACAACCGATAGGTCAGCCATTGGGACTGGTGGCATTAGGTTTTTTTAAAGATCAGACAGATATCGATAAAAGCCCCAGACAGAATTTTATGGAACAGGTAAAACCAGGTGATATTAAATACCAGGATACAAACGGCGACAACGTGATCGATGATTATGACCGTGTACCTATCGGCTATGCCAGAACGCCACAAATTGTATATGGCGCCGGCGCCAGCTTTGCCTGGAAAGGATTTGAACTGAGTGTGTTTTTCACGGGCGCAGCTAAGGCCAGTCTTTTTGTAGACGGACCTTCTATGTATGCTTTCCAGATGGGCCTCGGCACATTTAATATTTTACATGAATACTATGATAACCGCTGGACACCGGAAAATCCAAATGCTAAATATCCCCGGGTATCGCCTTTGCAAAATCCGAATAACAACCGGACCTCTACCATGTTCCTGCAAAATGCGAGCTACGTGCGGTTGAAAAGTGCGGAAGTGGCCTACAACATCCACCTGAAACATGGTAGCAGACCTGGACTGGAAGGCATACGACTATTTATAAATGGTTATAACCTGATCACCTGGGATAAGGTAAAAGCGATAGACCCTGAATCAGAATATGGTACCGGCGGATATCCTTTACAACGCAGCATAAACTTCGGTACCCAGCTCACGTTTTAAACCAATGCTCAATTTTCAAACCTGACAGATGAAAAAAATATTTCCAACAATAAAAAAGCAGATCAGCATCCTTTTATTGGGATTATTGGTGCTGCTAGTGCCATCCTGCACAAAAGATTATCTGAAAAAAGCACCGGACGAAGACCTGGATATCAAAAAAGTTTTTTCCGAAAGAAAGTTTGCAGAATCCTTTTTGACATCTGCCTATAACAATATTCCGGTGATGCTGGGAGCGGCAGACTGGGACCAGCGCAATCCCTTTACCGGCGCCAGTGATGAAATGGAGATCACCTTTTTGGGAGCGTACTCGCACATGTTAAACTCAGGCGCCTGGAGTGCCAATGACTACTACCCGGATATCTGGGGATTTATGTATGAAGGTATCCGCAAAACAAATATCTTCCTGGAGAATGTAGCACTGGTGCCTATGCCGGAAGAAGACCGGAAGAAGTGGATCGGGGAAGCTACTTTTTTAAGAGCCTTCTTTCACTTTATGCTGGCCCGCATTTATGGGCCGGTACCGATCGGTGATCATGCATATACGCTCACGGAAGACTATACGAAAATACGCCGGCAACCCATAGATAAGGTCATCGGCTTTATTGTGGCAGAATGCGATAAGGCAGCGGGGCTGCTGGACTGGACAGTGACCTCCGACAAATACGGCCGGGTAACCAAAGCCGCTGCGCTGGCGCTGAAAGCACAGGCCCTGCTATATATGGCCAGCCCTTTATGGAATGGTAACCCCGATTACGTGGGGCTGAAAGACAAGGAAGGCATCGCCCTTTTTCCGGCTTTTGATAAAGAGAGATGGAGACAGGCAGCTACGGCCGCCAAAGCATGTATCGATGGCGCAGAAGCCAATGGGTATAAATTGTATCGCTCAGCTTCCAACGATCCGGTAAGAAATTACCAGGAAGTATTTATTGAACGCAACAACGCAGAGGTGTTATTTGCCCGCAATGCCGGTGAACACTCCCACTTTGAGCGTTGCAGTAATCCAATCGGTTATGGTGGCTACTCTATTTTTTGCCCCACACAGGAACTGGTAGATGACTATGAAATGGACAACGGACAACGGCCTATTACCGGGTATAATGCCGATGGTTCACCGGTGATCAATGCCGCCTCGGGCTATGTGGAAACGGGCTATGCGGCTGCTAATCATCCTAACAATTATTACCCGGCAGGTGTGCGTAATATGTATGTGAAACGGGAACCGCGTTTTTATGCCAGCATCAACTTTAACGGCGCCATCTGGAAAAATCGCGGCATACAATTTTGGAATGAAGGGCTGGACGGCAGAAAGAGAGCCGGCTCCGATTATTGCATCTCCGGTTACCTGATGAAGAAAATGGTCAACCCTACTTCCGACATCTTCCAAAACAGGTTTTCTTTAAATACCTGGATCTATTACCGCATAGGCGAAGAATATCTCAACTATGCAGAAGCACTGAATGAAGCAGACGGGCCGGTGGCAGATGTATACAAATATATCAATGCCATCCGTGACCGCTCAGGGTTGCCGGCATTGCCTTCCGGCTTATCGCAGATAGATATGCGGGAACGTATTCATCATGAACGCCGCATAGAACTGGCCTTTGAAGCACATCGCTATTTTGATACCCATCGCTGGAAAATCGCCGGGAATATTGATAATAAAGAAATTCACGGTATGAATATAGGCGCCGGCGCTTCGCTCAATGATGATAACTTTTATAAAAGAACAGTGATAGAAAGGCGTGTGTTTGTAGCACCTAAGCATTACCTGTGGCCAATACAACAGGCAGAAATAAATAAAAATCCAAACCTGGTACAAAATCCCGGTTGGTGATTTTTTGTATTAAGGTTATATTAACAGTAACAAACCAGTGGCCGATAAAGTAAAGCAGGATGAACAGATTTTGTAAGAAGATAACTGCCATGAAATGGTATCATATCAACGGGCAACGCAAATGTGTTTTTGCCATAGGCGTTGCCGTTAGTATACTATTATGGCCGGCATGGATGGTAGGACAAAAGCCATCCGCAACGAATACACCTACTGAATGGATCCGGCCTGATAATGCCGGCAGTCCTCCTATATGGGGTATCCGGAATGGCATTGTGGTGGGGCTCTGGCCTGCGGCCATAGAAAACCCCAGACCAGGCAATGATGGCGGTCCACGTGGATTATTACGGATAGGATATGAATGGCAGCACATCGTTTATCACATTAACTACATCGCCATAGAACCGGTGGTAAATGGACAGATGGAGTTCAGTGAAGTGTCTCCCTCACAGGTAGATGGTAAATGGGGTAAGCTGATGTGGACCGGCGAAACGTCGGATCCGGGAAGGTTTTTAGCGAGTGCCGGCACCCGCGGAATAATTGTGTCAGATACCATGAGCGTAGTAGCACCCGATCCGCAGCATCCGGAAAAAACTATTTTATATCTGTATGTTTTTATGGAGAAATTCCTGAACGGTGCGCATCCTTATCTCCGTCTTAGTATCCGTAGTGCTCAACCGGAGGAATTATGTATAGAAGTATTTCAGCAGCCAGGAAGCGCTCCCATGCAGCGTTGTGGGGTGACGGCTACTATGGGTAATTATTCCAGGTTGAGGAATTTATACCTGAAAGATAAAGTAGTGAATGCAAGAACATTATATGCCGGTTACAAGGATATTGATTTTGTTGAAAAAGCAGCTTACCCGGCGCAGCAAATGTTACATAACAAAAGTGGTGATTTTATAGTAATGGCGCAACCAGACGAAACATTGAATGAGCTCTCTGCGTGGCCGGAAACAGCTGCTTATACCGCCAGGTGGGGCTGGCGTTATCGTCCTTTCTACAAGCTCACACAATACTGGCGGGTAGCCGCTCATGAGGCGGATACTTCTTTGCTGGTGCGTGTGAATGGCAGGGCGAAATACTGGGGTGGAGGTAGCCGGAATCCGGCTGACTATATCGATATTCCAGGCGGGCCGTCTTTCGAAAATTTTGAACTGAGGGAACAATATCGTCCGGGTCAGCAAATCTATTTTGGACTTACACGTAAAACAATACAACAATTGTTATCGGAATAACGGCTTGAAATTTCTGTTATAGAAATGGTTGCGGGAAACTCACCCGCAGCCATTTTTTTATTACTTACCTGATCACTTTTAATACCGGCAGTGCATGTCGCCATGCATAATAACCCACTACGGCAAAGCAAATCAATGGAACCGTATAGCCTAGCTGTACATTGCTGTAGTACGTAATGGCGCCCAGCCCCAGCGGTATCAGCGCTCCGCCAACAATAGACATTACCAGGAAAGCGGATCCGGATTTCGTTTCATTGCCAAGGTCGCGGATGGCCAGCGAAAAAATAGTAGGGAACATAATCGACATAAAAAATTCTACACCGAGTAAGCAATAGACACCTGGTCTTCCGCCAATGCCCACGCAATAGCATAACAGTACTACACTGGCCACACTGTAAAACAACAGTAGCTGACGGGGTGCTATTTTTCGCATGAGCAGCGTTCCTGCATATCGTCCTACCATAAAACAGAGTAACAGCAATCCCAGAAAAGTAGTAGCTTCTTTTTCCGGCATATGCCCACTATATCCTGCATAACGGATAAAGAAGCTGGAGATACATACCTGTGCACCTACATAGGCAAATTGTGCGATCACGCCCCAGCGAAAATGTATATGCCGGAATACACGAAAGTTGATGCTTAGTCCATCGCTGTGTTCTTCCTGTATTTTAGGGAAATGTACGATCATAAACAGGATGGCGGTAAGCACCAGCACCCCGGCGATAGCGAGATAAGGTACCTGTACGGAGCGGGCTTCAGATAAAAGGTAGTTATTGAGTACATCCGGTGACATGCTGCTGAGTTGTTCATGCGTAAACTCTTTCCCGGAAAGGATCACTTTACTGAGAAAAAATGCGGCAACGAATGCGCCGAGTCCATTGAATGCCTGCGCAAAGTTGAGCCGCTGCACCGATGTTTCTGGTGTACCCATCATGGTGATATATGGATTGGCGGCGGTTTCCAGGAAGGTCATGCCGGCAGCTACGAGGAACAAGGCAAAAAGAAACAATCCGAAAGAGCGCAATTCTGCGGCGGGAAAGAATAATACTGCGCCGGCTGCTGCGATCAGCAAACCGGTAATGATACCTGTTTTATAGCTCCACTTACGCATCACCCAGGCGGCGGGCAATGCAAAAAAGAAGTAGCTGATCCAGTAAGCCGCGTCAATGAAGGCCGACTGGAAATCGTTTAGCTGGCAGGCTTTTCTCAGATGGGGGATGAGTACAGGAATGAGGTTGCCGGTGAGCGCCCATAAAAAGAAAAGGCTGATAATGAGTATGGAGGCGACTTTCAGTTGACTGCTGCTGGAAGGGGGCGCGGACGCCCCTTTCT
This sequence comes from Chitinophaga sp. 01L420, assembly GCF_056399985.1. Taxonomy (NCBI): domain Bacteria; kingdom Pseudomonadati; phylum Bacteroidota; class Chitinophagia; order Chitinophagales; family Chitinophagaceae; genus Chitinophaga; species Chitinophaga sp. 01L420. The sequence continues at coordinate 46,665 of NZ_JBFTSK010000010.1, read as the reverse complement.
TTATGTCAATAGTGGAATTCATAAAAGATGGTTTTATGGTGGGCTATAAACGACAGGTCTGTACCTCGTTGATCAACTGGCCAATATGATCTATGCTGATTTCTACACGGTCGTTGTCCTGTAGGGTGAAGCCGTTGTCGGGAACGAGGCAGGTGCCTGTCATCAGGTAACAACCATCCGGGAAAGCGCAGCCTTTGTAAAGAAAATTCACCAGTTCCTGGTGACTGCGTTTCATCTGACTGATAGGTATGCTGTCGGAGTATTGCTGCTGATCATTGCGGAAAATCGACATGCTGATCACGGTATCCGGTGGAATAGGCGCATCCGGTACCATGAGACAGGGGCCCAGTGCTGCGCATTTCTCATATACTTTTGCCTGCGGCAGATACAGTGGATTTTCGCCCTCTATGCTACGGGAGCTCATATCGTTGCCGATAGTATAACCTTCAATTGTTCCCTGGCTGCTGATAAATAAAGTCAGCTCCGGTTCCGGTACATCCCAGGTGGAGTCTTCGCGGATGAACAGGATTTGTCCATGTCCGGATACGCGGTGTGGTGTAGCTTTAAAGAATAGTTCCGGCCTTTCTGCTACATATACTTTATCGTAGAAGGTAGCACCGCCGGATACTTCAGATTCTTCCATCCTGGCAGTACGGCTGCGGTAATAAGTAACACCGGCTGCCCATACTTCCTGCGCGCCAATAGGCGCCAGCAGATCGCCTGCCAGCAGTTGCTCCGCTATGGCATTTGGAACAGGTGTTTTCCCTTTTATATCGGCCTTTACATAATCAAATAATCCGGACCTGTTGACATAGCTGTTCCAGTTGGCGGCCACTGTGTAATACTGATCCTGGTAGGCAACCAGTAAAGCGGCGGAGGTTTTATAAATGCGGATGATCTCCATGTTGATTTATTTGGTAATGAAGAAATGTGGTATTGTTATCGGGTTTATTTATCGTTGGCACCATGTGTTAGGTCTCACGTTTATTTTTTAGCAAGAAATTGTGCTACATCTTTCAGCGGTAGTTGCCATAACTGTGAAGCCATGGCTTGCAGTGCCTGGGCATCGCCTTCAAAGTGCATGGTCACCTGCCGGTAGCGGAGCGTTTCACCTGGTTTTAGTGCACGTGCATCTGAGGAAGATTCTACTTCATAGAATGGGCCCATTTGTGTGCCATCGGCGAGTGGTCCATCGTTATAGCAATTCACCGCATCGCCTTTGAAGGGTTCTTTTTGCAACTCCCATTTTGAATTGACATAACGGCCCTGTGGAACAACTTCGTAGAGCAGTACAGTGAGAATATTGTTTTGAAGGTCTATACTACCGGCGCCTCTTTTCGCTACCAATGGCGACAGACCCAGTTTTCCGCGTGACTTGCCATCTGCACGAAACAGTAACAGGCTGTCTTTTATCAATAAATTTTGTGCAGGAATTTTACCAAAATAATCATCAGTAATATGATTTTTTGCATCGGGAATATGCTGAAAAGGTGCAATGATAGCGGTTTGGTCGGAGGGTTTGAACATGCCCAGCAGCCAGATGCTCAGCAGTCCGTTTTGTTCCTGCCAGGCGCTGTCGCCACTGTTGGTGACGGCATTATCTGTTTCATACGCCACGCTTTTAATACCTGCCGGTAATGTAAATCCAAGGCGGGAAGTAATATCGTTGTTGCCCAGCAGGCGGATGGTTCTGCTGATCTGTAATTTAAAGGTGCTGCCTTTGTAATTTTGCAGACTGCCTTCCTGCTGATAGGTGATAGCGGTATCGGATTGTGCAGTCACGGCATAGTGTGCGGTGTCTATCAGTCCGGGTGTTTGCCAGTTGGCGAAATCAAATGTTTTTCCCGGCGGGAAAAACAATGCATATTGACCGCCTTCAGGGCCCATCCAGAAACGTTCTTCTCCACCAAATGCATTGATATGTGGTGCGAATTTTTGCGATGCTACGAGGTCGTAATTAATCCAGCCAAAACTTTTGCCGGCACTACCACCGGTGGTGCTGGTCATTACCCGCGCCTGATAATCGCCGGTTACCACCAGGCCGCTGCTGTCGCCGGCATGTTTTAATACGACTACATTTTTTAAATGCTGCTGAAGAAAAGCAACGTCTTCACCAAAGTTGACAGGCTTCATATGGTTTTGTTCATGCGTGGTTCCGCCGCCGTTACACGCGGCAAGCCCCGCAGCCAGACAACCGGAAAGGAGAATGGATTTCATATCGATGGAATTGAAATGATAAATAATAGTTGATAAAAAGTAAAAATCCTTCCGCACCAATCCCTCCGCTTTAATCTAAAAGCTAACAGCTAAAGCGATATTCCCCGCTTCCAGGGGATAAAATCATCTTGTCCGAGCTGTTGTGCCTTTGTGCTGTAATGTCCGCTGGCGGTGGCGATCACGAGTTCAAAAATATTGGCCGCTACTTCATCAATAGATACATCGCCGCTGATAATAGCGCCGGTGTCCAGATCTATAATATCGGGCATTTTCGCAGCGAGTTTACTGTTGGTAGATAATTTAATCACGGGAGTTACCGGGTTGCCGGTTGGTGTACCGAGGCCGGTGGTAAACAACACTACGTTAGCGCCGGCACCCACTTCTGCGGTGGTAGATTCTACATCGCTGCCAGGTGTGCATAATAATGCGAGGCCAGGACGTTGCACCCAGCCGGGATAATCAATCACATCTGTTACCGGTGAAGAGCCGCCTTTTTTGGCAGCGCCGGCAGATTTAATTGCATCGGTGATTAACCCGTCACGGATATTGCCGGCAGAAGGGTTGGAGTCAAATCCGGAGCCTACTGCTTCGGCGCTGCTGGCGTAGTCGCGCATCAGTTGTACATAGCGCGCGGCTAGTTCTTCATCTGCACAGCGGTCGCTCAGTTCCTGTTCTACGCCGCATAGCTCCGGAAATTCAGAGAGGATGACGGAGCCACCGAGGGCCACCAGGATATCGGCAACACGGCCTACTGCGGGATTGGCAGAAATACCGGAGAATCCATCGGAGCCGCCGCATTCCATGCCAATACATAATTTGCTGAGTGGGGCAGGCTGCCGCTGGAAAGTGTTGGCTTTCGCTAATCCTTCAAATGTTTTTTGGATGGCTTGCGTCATCAATATTTTTTCGGAACCGGTTTGTTGTTGTTCCAGGTAGATCACTGTTCTGTCGAATCCGGGTACACGTTTTTCTATTTCTTCTTTCAGCATATCTATCTGCGCATTCTGGCAGCCCAGGCTCAGTACTGTGGCTCCTGCCACATTGGGATGGGTAATATAGCCGGCCAGCAATCCGCAAAGCGTACGAGCGTCTTGTTTAGTACCGCCGCAGCCCATCGTATGCGTGAGTAGTTTGATACCATCGATGTTGGGAAAAGTACGGCCCTGCACCGTGATGCCTTCGCCATTTTCCGCGGTGGCGATATGGCTGCTGGTATGGCCCTGCCGGAAGTCCTGCAGCAGTTGCTGCAACATGGCTTCGTAGGTGTGCTGCTTGCGGTAGCCCAGTTCTTTTATCAGCACTTCATGTAATAGCTGCACATTCCTGTTTTCACAAAATACCAGTGGGATGATCACCCAATAGTTACCGGTGCCTACGCGACCATCTGTGCGGTGATAGCCTTCAAAGGTGCGGTTTTCCCAGGGAGATGTATCTGGCGCCGTCCATTCATTGTGACGTTCTCCGCTCACGGCAAACTGCCCGGAGGCATGCCGGATATTTTTGGTGGTGATGAGTTCACCGGCAGGAATATCATCGTTGGCGATGCCTACCAGTACGCCGTACATCATCACCGGACTATCTTTTGGAAGCTGTTGGGCAGCTATTTTATGTTTGGCTTCAATATTACGTACAGCCGTTACCGTTTCACCACCGCATTCCACGCGGGTGCCGGCAGGAATGTCCTGCAGCGCTACCCATACATTATCACCGGGGTGGATCTTTAAAGTTGTCTGTTTCATGGTCGTTAGCATAAAGTAAGAAGAGCAAAAAGTTATAGCAGCGATCGGTCCAGGTGTACATAGCCGCCGTCTACATGAATGAGTTGTCCGGTAGTATGACTGGACTTTTCTGACAACAGGAATACGGCCATCTGTGCAATTTCTTCCGGGGTGGTCATTCGTTTTTCCAGTGGGATACGTTCCACGATGCTGGACAGTTTGGCATCTTTATCTTCAAAGGTGTTGATCCAGCTTTCGTATAAAGGTGTCCATGATTCCGCAACTACGATGGCATTTACCCGGATGCTGAAGGGGAGGAGTTCTACGGCCCATTCGCGGGTGAGTGCGTTGCGGCCTCCGTTGGCAGCAGCATAGGCGGAAGTGTTGCCCTGTCCGGTTTCTGCGGTTTTGGAGGTGATGTTTACAATAGCGCCTTTGCTGGATTTCAGGAAGGGCAGTGCATGATGTGCCACGAGGTAATAGTGTACCAGGTTGCGATGCAGCGATTGCATAAATCCTTCGTAGGAACCGGTTTCCAGTCCTACGCCATCATTGATGCCGGCATTGTTTATCAGTCCGTCTATCCGGCCGAATTGTGCGGTAACTTCTTCCACTGCCTGTTTGCAGGCAGCGGGGTCGGTGAGTTCGGCGATGACATGTGCGCCTTTTCCGCCGGCACTGTGGATGTGGGCCAGTTGCAGGAGGTTGTCTTCCCCGCTTCTGCCAATGATGACTGGTATAGCGCCTTCGGCGGCAAGCACGGAAGTAATGGCAGCGCCAATACCTTTGGCACCGCCGGTTACTATAATGATTTTATCTTTTAAGCCCAGGTCCATAATTTGGTTTTTTAGAATTACGAATTAGGAATTACGAATTACGGATTTGTGGGGAGACCTATGTGACACCTTCGTATGTCCTCTCACAGAATCGTAATTCGTAATTTGTAATTCGTAATTCCTAATTTGTAATTCGTAATTTTTCATTGTTTCCATTTACCAGTCGCCAGATGTGCATAGGATTATGATCCTGTAGTTCCGGTGGCAACAGGTAGGCCGGGAAATCCTGGAAGCATACCGGCCGGCAGAAGCGGTACATGGCGGCAGTACCTACAGAGGTGCCGGCAGCAGGGGTGGCAGCAGGCCAGGGACCGCCATGCACCATGGCATGGTTAACGGCCACGCCTGTAGGAAAACCGTTGATGATGATCCTGCCTGCTTTTTCTCTCAGGATATCAATGAGACCGGCATGCTCCTGCAGGTCTTCTTCCGTACCGTGAATGGTAGCGGTGAGCTGACCTTCGAGTCTGCGTGCCAGGGCATATACTTCTTCTATATTGCCTGCCTGAATATGCAGGGATGCCGGACCAAATACTTCCTGGCAGATAGCAGGCGTTTCCAGTGCTTTGGCAGCCGTTACCTGTAGCAGGTAAGGGGTGGCCTGTTCGGGCGCAGGATGGGCCGTGCCCAGTACGGCAACGCCTTCCTGTTGAAGCGAGTCGATGCCTTGCTGGTAGRCATGTAAAATACCGGGGGTAAGCATATGTCCGCCGCTCATACCACCAATACCTTGTTGCAGGGTGCTGATAAACGCAGCAGCCGTTTCTTCAGAAGGCGTGATAAACATGCCGGGGTTGGTACAAAACTGTCCTACGCCAAGGGTCACGGATTGCAGCAGTTGCATGGCCAGTGCGGATCCCTTCTCCCGTAATATACCCGGCAGAAAAAACACCGGGTTAACGCTGCCCATTTCTGCATATACCGGTATAGGTACCGCTCTGCGTGTAGCCGTGTCGTATAGTGCCTTACCGCCTTTGAAAGAACCGGTAAATGCAATGGCGGATACGAGTGGATGCGCCGCCAGGTATTGGCCGGTTTCGTGCGAGGTGCCGTGTACCATAGAGAACACGCCTTCCGGCATTTGTGTGCGCATCACCGCTTTACGGATGGCGGTAGCTACCAGGTAGGAGGTGTGCGGGTGTGCCGGATGTGCTTTGAATACAACCGGACAACCAGCGGCCAGTGCAGCAGCCGTGTCGCCACCAGCCACGGAAAATGCCAGTGGGAAATTACTGGCGCCGAAGATGCCGATGACACCCAGGGGAATCTGCATCTGCCGCACATCGGGTGTGCCCGTATTGATACGTGCATTTACCCAGGAGCCTTCTTTGATGGTGTTGGCAAACAACCGCAACTGCCCGGTGGTGCGATCTCTTTCTCCTTGTAGCCTCGGTAGCGGCAGACCGCTTTCCGCCGAGGCCACGTTGATTAATTCATCTCCGAGGGAAACAATATCATCTGCAATGGCATGCAGAAAAGCAGCCCGTTGCGCAGGCGTAGTTTTTTTATAGGTAATAAATGCTTTGGCCGCCATGGTTAAAGCGGTATCTATTTCCCCGGTGGTCGCCTCCCTGAATTCCTGGGGCAACCACTGTTGCTGCACCGGATCAAATGCCCGGAATAAGTGATCACCTTCTCCGGAAAAATTATTTCCTATCAACTGTAATCCTGTTAACAATGCTCGACTCATCTTGTTGGTAATTTTAGTGGTCAGTTTACTTCCAGATCATTCATAGATGGCAACTTGGGGAAAGGGGCATGTGGTTCGCGCTGATACCAGAACACCACGCTGCTGATATCCGATTGCTGTGGCAGATAACGGCCACCACTGCGCCAGCCCAGATCCTGTATGGTCACCTTCAGTTCTTTTTCAAAACGGATGGGATCCATAATATGCCAGCGGTACAAGCCAAAGCGTTGTTGCGATTTATATAATCCATCGGGGCGGATCACCTGGTGCAGACCCGTATAAGGGGTAGAGAATTCTGCATAACGCCCTTTGTGATCGAAGTTATAGGAGCCGCAGAAATAGTCTTCCGTACCAGTACCGCAAATGGTAGGGAACTTGCCGTCACCATCCATAAAGAATTTTATTTCTCCTTCGCCCCACCAGCCGTTGTTATTAACGCCCCAGGCCAGGTAGGTACCCACGTATTGTCCCTGTCCTTTAACGCCGTCCAACATTGTGAAAGACGCATCTTTCACCGGGTTGTTGCGGCGGAACTGCGCATGAAAATAACCGGCATCTTCCGGTACGGTGGTCAGCGTATAGTCGACCTGGTAGTACAGGGTCATTTTTTCTGTATTAATATTTTCCATGGTGATTCTGCACTTCTTCCGGAAAGGCATAGCCCAGTAGCAGTTGAAGGCGCTGCCGGGATTTACGCATACCGCGAGAGAACTGAGGGGAGCATATTCGCCCCAGCCCATGCCGAAGAAATCACCTACCGGTACTTCTACAGAAGGAGTAGTTTCATCATCCCAATAGAAGCGGAGGATTGAGTAGCGCCAGTTGCCGGTGGGCGTCATCCATATATGCTGTATGGCGCCGGGGCCGGTTATTTCGGCCAGTGTTACTGTTTTGCCGGGTTCAATAAAAATATAAGGGTTTACTTTCCAGCCCTGACCCAGGTCCTTGGCGGCGCCGCGGGCGTTGCCCTGATCGAGTGTGGCCATGCCTCCTTTGCCGGTTTCGCCGGTAAGGTTTTCCGGACTGATAGAGCGTGTTTTCGCATTGGAGAGACGGAAAAGATTCCCCATGTTCATGTCTAATCCGTTGAAGGATTGTTGTGCGTAGGTGGCCCAGCTGAGACAGGCAGATAAAGATAGCAGCAGCAGTTTTTTCATCATGTGTGGATTGATTTAGCTGTTAGCAGTTAGCGTTTAGCTTTTAGTTAATTRACGCTTTAACGTTTAAGCATTAATGTAAAAATAGCAGGCATCTTATGCAATGGTGTGTAGAGGATAACCGCTGTTAGCGGCTACCACAGGACTTTCTGACCACCAGTGCCGTGTCGATGCAAATATGTTCGATCTCTTTTTTATTGTCTTTGATTTCTTCCAGCAGCACACGTACCGCCGCTTTTCCCATTTCCAGAATGGGCTGCCGTACAAACGTAACGGGTGAGTAAAACAGGTCAAGTGCTTCTCCTTCATCGAAGGTGATCACAGCCAGTTGATCGGGAATGCGTATTCCCAATGAGTTAATATATTTCAATCCCTCCATGGCGAGGCTGTTGGTCGCAAAAAAAACGGCATCGGCCGGGTGACGGCCACTGAGCAGCTGATCGATCGATACTTTAATATCTTCTTTCAGATGTGAATACCTTGCTGATTTAAGCAACGTATTCCCTGTCATATGATGCGCCTGCAATGCTTCTTTATAACCACGTTTTCTCTCACTGATATGATGCAGGGTTGTTTTATAGGCGACCATGCCAATGCGTTTCCTGCCCATCTTTACCAGGTGCGATACCGCATTGTACGCCGCCTCATAATTATTCACGGCAATATGACTGGCTTCTATATCCGGAAAGAAACGGTCAATCAGCACAAAGGGTACTTTTTGCGCCTTCAGTTGGTTGATCTGTTCTTCTGATCCCTCCGTAGGCGTAATGATTAATCCATCCACCTGCCGGTTTAATAATACATTAATAAGGTCCCTGGATTTATCCACGTTTTCATCTGAGCTGCCAAAGATCACCGTATAATTATTCCGCTTGGCTTCATCTTCTATGGTACGGGCGATGTTGGCAAAGAAAGGGTTCGAAATGTCTGCTACAATCAATCCTATGGTGAAAGACCGGCCACTTTTTAAGCTACGGGCAATATGATTGGGCTGATAGTTGAGCTTGCGCGCTATCTCCCGGATCTTTTTGGCAATTTCTTCCCCAACCCTGGCTTCTTTCTCCTTATTTGTCAGCACATAGGATACCAGTGCCGTGGACACACCTGCTTCTGTAGCGATATCTTTCAGCGAGACCTTCTTCATTTCTTAAAAATATGCTTAAACGTTTAAGTAAACAAGTTTTTTGTCAAATTTTTTTTGAGTACAGGGAGATGTATACCTGGAGGATCGTTCTGCCGCCGGGGAAATTTGCCGGGGACTGCAGAAAAAATGGTATTATGCTAAGATATGGCTATCCTCCACCTCATCTCCCTAAAAAAATATTTCAACTTTCTTTTTTTCAACTGACAGACTGTTGTCACATTGCGTGACTAGCTTTGTTTCAGAATAGGAGCTACCTACGCTGCAACATTAAAAAATCACTTAAAGAAAATACGATCATGAAACAACTACAGCCCTTTAAAATCGAAGTATCTGAAGACCTGCTCACTGACCTGCAAGTAAGGCTGAAACAAACCCGTTGGACAGATGAACCGGAAAATGCCGGTTGGAACTATGGTACCAATCCGCAGTATCTGCGGGAGCTGACAGACTATTGGCAGAATAGCTTCGACTGGCGTAAACAGGAAGCCCTGTTAAACAGCTTTCCTCAGTTTAAGGCAACAATTGATGGCGTAGAGATCCATTTTATTTATGTGAAAGGAAAAGGAAATGATGCAAAGCCGTTATTGCTCACACATGAATGGCCTGACTCTTTTTTCCGTTTTTATAAAGTAATTCCGATGCTCACGGAACCTGCAAACGGAGCGCCTTCTTTTGACCTGATCATTCCTTCTATGCCAGGTCACGGCTTTTCCGGCAAGGTTGCTATGACCTCTGAAAAAACGGCACATCTGTGGGCGAAATTAATGACGGAAGTACTCGGCTACTCCAACTTCCTGGCAGCAGGTGATTTCGCAGTTACCACTTCATTGGCACAAAACTATCCTGCACAGGTAAAAGGTATTCACCTTACCGATACCGGCTATCCTAATGGCACGGAAGACTGGTCCACCATGTCGCCGGCAGAGCAACAGTTCGGACAGTTTATTCAGGGCTGGTGGTTCATGGAAGGCGCTTTTAACATGATTCAATCTACCAAGCCTCAAACACTGGGCTATGGCTTGAACGACTCACCGGTAGGACTGGCCTCCTGGATACTAGAGAAATTTTATGCCTGGAGCGATACCAAAGGAAATATTGAAAACAGTTTTACAAAAGATGAATTACTCACCAATATTATGATCTATTGGGTGTCTTCCAGCATCAATACTTCCATCAGAAGATACCTGGAAGATGCACGTTCTATGTTTGGAGAACACGGACCTAAACCAGTGCCAAGAACAGAAGTACCTACGGCGGTATCTATCTTCCCGGCCGACAGCAATACACCGAAAGAATGGGCAGAACGCCGCGTGAATCTGAAGAGCTTTAACAAGCTGCCGCAGGGTGGAAGGTTTGCAGCACTGGAAACACCAGCGTTATATGTGCAGGAGTTGCAGCATTTTGCACAACTGCTGGGATAAGGTAAAATAAATAAGGCAGTTTTTGTAAAGCCCCCAAAAGTTTAAACTTTTGGGGGCTTTACCTTTGTTGAAGTCGTTTTCTGACAGGAAAGCCGTATCTTAAGTGGCTATTGAAGCGCCGGGTGCCAGCCGCCCCGTTCAACAGATCAACCAGAGCATCATAAATATTACTCCCGTTATGCAAGTAATCAAATTTACGGCAGCTATCCGCATTCAGGCAAATGCTGCGAACGTTTTTGACTATACGCAGGATTATGGTAAGCGGCTTCAGTGGGATACCTTCCTGAAAAAGGCAGACCTCATGGATGGCGCCAGCACTGCCGCTAAAGGCGTAAAGGCCCACTGTGTGGCACAAAACGGACTGGGCATGGTAACAGAGTATGTTACCTTCAATCCTCCTAAAGTAACGGCCGTCAGAATGACCAAAGGGCCTTATATGTTTAAATCATTCCTGGGATCATGGACATTTAAAGCCATCGACCATCATACCACGGAGGTCATCTTCCTATATTCTTTTGCAGTCAGATTTCCCTTTACATTGCTGGCAAAATCTATCAGACGTCGTCTGGAAAATAATGTGAAACAACGGCTGGCAGACCTGAAACACCATATAGAATACCAGCCTGCGCTGTAAAGAATCGATTTATTTTCTGCACCCTATGTCCTATTGCCGACATTCCATTTGTTATTAGGGTATAGTATCATTATTCCCGAACACTAAAAACTTAAGAACATGGATGAGTTTATGTTAATTTTCAGACATGAAGACGGCAAAAAGGTCGCTTCTCCGGAACAGATACAGATCTGGATGAAACAAACGATGGACTGGATAGGTGGGATTGCTGCCCAGAACAAATTCAGCGGTGGGAATGGACTTCCTTTCGATGACAGCAGGGTAGTGCATTCCAATCAGATGGTAACAAATGGCCCTTTTGGTGAAATAAAAGAAACGATTGGCGGATATATCATCGTGAAGGCCAATTCCGTAGAAGAGGCCGTGGAGTTTGCAAAGGGTTGTCCTGTTTTACAGGGAGAAGGTAATACGGTGGAAGTCCGTAAAATTGCCAAAGCAGACGGTGTTCATTAAAAAGTAAATGCCCCCATAAACAGCAGGATATTGCGGGACCTTTGTTCGTATGATGCCATCCGAATTGATACCACATTTGTTCCGGTCAGAGTTCCGGAAAATTACAGTTGTGCTCTGTAAAGTGTTTGGTATGGAACATATGGAGATTGCGGAAGACCTGGCCAGTGAAACATTTTTATCGGCACTGGAAACCTGGCCTTATAAAGGAATTCCGGAAAACCCCACCGCATGGCTTTATCTCGTGGCAAAAAATAAAGCAAAAAATTATCTGCAACGCAACCAGCTCTTTGCAGAGAAGATTGCTGCCCAGGTAAAAGCAGATACTCCCGGAGCCGTTGAAATGGAAATTAATTTATCGGCCGAAAATATAGCGGATAGCCAGTTACAAATGTTATTTGCAATTTGTCACCCGGTTATCCCTGTGGAAGCGCAAATAGGCCTGGCGCTCCGCATTCTGTGTGGCTTTGGTATTGAAGAAATTGCCAATGCTTTTCTCACCAGTAAAGATGTGATCAACAAACGACTTTTCAGGGCCAAAGAAAAATTGCGCCTCGAAAAAGTAACCATCCTGTTTCCTGATAAAGGAGAAATCAATAACCGGCTGGACACCGTGCTGACTACCCTTTATTTATTATTCAATGAAGGGTATTATTCCGAAAGTCAGGATGTGGTGTTGCGGGAAGACCTTTGCCTGGAAGCCATGCGCCTGGCTTATCTGCTTATTGAAAATGAACAGACCAATCAGCCCCGCGTAAATGCCCTGTTTTCCCTGATGTGTTTTCATGCTTCCCGATTTGAAGCCCGGAAAAATGAAAACGGGGAAATTGTTTTATACCAGGACCAGGATGAAACACGCTGGAATGAGGAGTTGATTGGCAGAGGCGTGTACTTCCTTCATGCGGCATCACAGGGAAAGCAGATGTCGAGGTACCATATAGAAGCCACGATTGCTTACTGGAATACGCAGAAAACAGATACCCCCGAAAAATGGGATCATATTCTGCAACTATACAATCGCTTATTACAACTGGTATATTCACCCATGGCGGCACTGAACAGAACCTATGCGCTATCAAAAGTAAAGGGAAAGGAAGTGGCGATTGCCGAAGCAGAAAAATTACAATTGTCCGGCAACCACTATTACTTTGTGTTGTTGGGCGAACTGTACACGGATGTTGATAACAGGAGAGCCATACAGCATTTACAGCACGCATTAACGCTGGCTAAAACGGGAACGGATAAACGAACGATTCAGCAAAAAATAGCACAGCTGGAGTAACCCGGCTGTGCTGGTGAGCATGCTTTAAATATCTTGTATTTGCTTTTATTTTTGCTGCATAAAAATGCCTATCTCCGAAATCATCGGTTCCGTGCGGGAAGATGTAATACGCAACCTGATGAATTGTGCGCTCACATCCGGGAAAGTGAGCATCCGCTTATAACCAATGGTGGTGCCGTTAGTAGCTTCTTTCCAGTCATTGCCTGCTTTATACTCCAATACATAGTTTTCTACCCGTTGCCCTTTTTTAATGTATTCCTGTAAGCGGCATACATTGAACGTTTTTACAGCACCCAGGTCGAATTCAATAGTGGCGGTGGTGTCTTTATCTTTAGTTGTCCAGTAGGTATTTTTATTCGCATCGGCGAGGCCCTTTGTATTTTTACCGCTGCTGGCAGTAATTTTAGCCTTGTTGATAAAGTTTTCAGAGAAGATGTGATCAATCGAATTTTTCCATGCTGTAAGATTTTTCACGTCACTTTCGGCTATCAGTCCCCGTTTATCCGGTGGGATGTTGAGGAGCAGTACCCCATTTTTGCCAACGGAATTGAAGTAGATGTCCAGCAATTTTTCCGGCGATTTTACTTTGTCATCTTCCTGCTTGTGATAAAACCATCCTGGCCGGATAGATACATCTGTTTCAGCGGGATACCATACTAAGCTGTTGGCTTTGTATAAGGCATCGCGACTGCCCATATCTTCGCCATTGCCATACCCGGAGGGTTTTATCAGCAGCTCTTTTTGAGATAAAGCCGCCACTGTATTCTGATCTAAATTGTTGGCAGGCACCACACTCCATTCTGTGCTTCTGCCATAGCCGGATTCTGTACCTACCCAGCGTACATCAGGTCCCATTACCGCAATCACGGCGCCGGGTTGTAGTTTGCGGATGAGGCTATACCAACGCTGAAAATCGTAGACTTGTTTTTTACCATTCGGGCCCTCTCCATTGGCGCCGTCAAACCATACTTCGTCTATGCGGCCATAGTTGGTTAAAAGCTCCGTTAGCTGGTTTACGAAATAATCATTGTAAGCATCGGTACCATACATGGGAGCGTTTCTATCCCATGGTGACAGGTATACGCCGAAGCCCATGCCCGACTGGTGACAAGCATCCGCTACTTCTTTTACCACATCGCCTTTCCCATTTTTCCAGGGACTGTTTTTTACGGAATGATCTGTATATTTACTGGGCCATAAACAAAAGCCGTCGTGATGCTTAGCTGTCAGGATCAGTTGTTTTATGCCGCCGGCTTTAGCTGCCCGTACCCATTGGGTGGCATCCAGTTCGGTGGGGTTGAAGAGGGACGGTGATTCTTTGCCATCTCCCCATTCTCTTTCTGTAAAAGTATTCATACCAAAATGAAGGAAGCCGGTTACTTCCAGCTCCTGCCAGCGCAACTGCCGTTCCGTAGGGCGTACATTCGCTGCCTTCCGGATAATGGTGGCTCCATCATCTCCCGGTAAAATACTTACATAAGACGATTGTTGTCCATGAGCTATAAAAGCAGTGCCTACGCTGCAGGCAAGCGTTAAAAAAAGTAATTTCTTCTTCATGTTCATCTGTATAAAAAGCCAGTATACAGCAAATTTTTTATTTAAAAAAACAAGTGCATGCCATATTACGCGATGAACGCTTATCTTAACACCATAATGCGCATACTATTTAATCAAATGCTAATGAAAAAATATCATCCGGTAGCCCAGAAAGCCCTTCTGTTTTTTTGTTGTCTTTTTTCTTTCGCGATAAAAATAAATGCACAGAATAGTCCTGCCAACAGTGTACTGGGTGTATGGTTCAACGAAGATAAAACGGGTAAAATTGAAATCTATCAATCAGGAAATATCTACGAGGGGAAACTGTTATGGGGTAAATACATGCTCGATGAAAAAGGAGTTCTTCGTAAAGATACGAAGAACCCCGATGTAAGATTAAGAAGCAGGGAATGGCTGAATATGGTGATGCTGACTGGTTTTCAATATAAGGACGGGCAATGGGAAGGTGGTGAAATTTATGATGCTACCACTGGCAAATCTTACCGTGCCAATATGAAAGTCAGGAATGGCCGGCTGGAAATCAGGGGCTATGTGGGCATTTCACTGCTGGGAAAAACCATTTACTGGGACCGGATAAAATAACTGTCAGATTCCTTCGGGTTGCAAMTCCACCACATTGTCTTCCATTGTTTTGGGTAACATCCATAACATGATACCTACTATTCCCAGGCAAATAATACTAAAGGCAATGCCAGTATCAAATGCTTTGAGATAATTTGGAGATGAAGTCTGCTGGCTGACAACATAGTAGAAAACACCGCCCAGTATACTGATCCCTAAAGCAGATGCTGTTTGCTGAAAAGTAGAGAATACACCTGCGGCCACCCCGGCGAATTTTACCGGAACACTCTTCAATGCGATGTTCAACAAAAAAGGCAATACCAGTCCATTACCCAGCCCATAAATGCCAATCAGTAACGTTACACAAACCGGACTTACGGCCGGTTTAAAGAGTAATATTTGCAGCAGGAAAGAAATCAGGATAATCAAAAGACCAGCCTGTAACACCCACTTCCCGAACCGCACAATCAACCGCGATGCGATAATAGAAGAGATCATGAATAGTACCGCATGCAGGATGAATGCGAGGCCACAGTCGAGGGCAGTGAATCCAAGCCCGTTCTGTAAGTAGATAGCGCTCATGAGCAAATAAGCAGTATGCATCATAAAATGAAACAGCACCGCCAGCAGACCAATATTAAATTCACGGATCTTAAAAAGCGCAGTATCAATTAAGCTGCCTTTGCGCAGGGCGACCTTCATTTGCTGATTACGGATAAAGAAAGCAAAAATGAACAGCGATAGCAGCATCACACCAATACTCCACAACGGCCATCCCATTTCACGTCCTTTGGTCAATGGATAAATAAGGCAGACAAGCCCGGTAGTGAGGATCAGCGCGCCTGAATAATCAAACCGCTGCCCGGTATCCCTGGGTGTTTCTTTCAGATACCGGTGAATGGCCCACAACGCGATGATACCTACCGGCAGGTTGATAAAGAAAATCAGGCGCCAGCCTTCTATCAGGAAATGTGTATCTACCAGGTAACCGCCCAATATCTGACCAATGATGGCAGCAATGCTCAGGGTGATACCGTACCAGCCAATAGCCCTGGCCCTTTCGCGTGGATCGGTAAAGAGTACCTGTATAAATGCGATCGACTGCGGTACCATAAAAGAAGAGCTGAGACCCTGAAAAAAACGGGTGATATTCAGTTCCAGGGCGGTTTGTGATAAGCCACATAAACAAGATGTCAATGTGAAGAAGAACATGCCCCAGAAAAATACTTTCTTTCTGCCGAGGTAGTCGCCTGCGCGGCCGCCGGTAATAAGGAAGGAGGCGCTGCCCAGCAGGTAGCCTGCAATTACCAGTTGCACTTCTCCATCCGTGGCATGTACTCCTTTTTTGATGCCCGGGATTGCCATATTGATGATGAAAATGTCAATAACATACAATAGGGGCGCCGTGAGGATGACGAGGAGTGCCATCCACTTAGAACTTTTCTTTTCCATAACAATCGTGATATCCGGGTTAAATTGAATTTGTTTTTTCGTGGTCAAGTAACCATTTCTTTCTCCATATCCCGCCGCCATAGCCTGTGAGTTGGCCATCTTCGGCAATTACGCGGTGACAGGGTACCAGGATAGAAATCCTGTTCATACCATTGGCATTGGCTACGGCACGAATGGCTTCGGGCCGGTTAACCGCCAGGGCTTGTTGTTTATAAGAGCTGGTAGCACCATACGGAATGGTTTGCAGTATGTCCCAGATCGTTTCCTGGAACGGTGTTCCCGGCGAAAACAACGGAACGGTGAACACTTTTCTGTTTCCTTCAAAGTATTCTTCCAGTTGTTGTTTCAACATCTCGAAATGTGGATTGGCGCCCTGGATGATATTTGCATTCAGTTGCTTCGCCAGGGATTTTAGTTCTGTTTCCAGCATTTTACGATCGGTAAATTCCAGCAGGCAGATGCCCTGTGTTACTGCACAGGCAAACATCGTCCCCAGCGGCGTTTCCAGCCGGGTAATATTGATGATCTGTTTATCCCTGCTATTGGAGGGAGATACCCCGAATATTGATTTGAAAGAGTCAGAGAAGCCACTTAATGATTCGTACCCTGCATCAAAAGCCACGGAGGTAACAGGTTCCCCGTTTTGTATTTTTTTGAAGGCAGAATTGATCCGAAACATCCTTTGGTAAGCCTGAAACGTCACCCCATGGTTTTTTAGAAACCATCGTCTGATAGTAATGGGCTCAATGCCTTTTTGAAGCAGGTCTGCGTCTTTGAATTTTTTGGATGGATCTGCATTCAGTTCGTCCAGGATCTCTTTTATATGCAGTGGTGTTTCGTTCATTTTTTCCAGGGGATTACACACCTTACAGGGTCTGTAACCCTTTAGTATCGCCTCTTTTGTTGATTGAAAGAACTCCACATTTTCCTGCTTCGGCTTACGGGCTGTACAGGTAGGCCGGCAGAATATGCCGGTTGTTTTCACAGCTGCTATAAAAGTCCCTTCGTAAGAAACGTCCTTATCAACAAGCGCCTGGTACATGATTTCATGAGTCAGCATGTATATCTTTTATCCAAAAGTAGGCCAGTTGTAGTTGGGTGGCAACCGGAAACTGAACAAGTATTTTTTTTTGTTCAAAGGAGGTTTACTGTAACATCGCAAGATTCGGGTTTGCCTCCGGGTGGAGAATCACCAATTTTGAGTATTCGTTAATACATGATATATGCATAAAATCAGTGAACCCGCCATTCTGTACTTTGGTACGCCGGTAGTGCTTATCAGCACCGTGAATGGAAACGGCAGCTATAACCTGGCGCCCATGTCTTCCGTTTTCTGGCTGGGATGGCGTTGTATAATAGGATTGGGGATGTCGTCTAAAACAACAGAGAACCTGTTGCGCACCAGGCAATGTGTGTTAAATCTGCCCTCCGTGCATGAAGCAGCAGCAGTTGACCAGCTGGCCTTAACTACCGGAACCAATCCGGTGCCTGAAAGGAAACGGCAACGGGGTTATCGTTTTGAGCCCAATAAATTTGAAGCCGCAGGACTTACACCCGTAGCGGCCGACAAAGTGGGTGCTCCCCGCGTTGCAGAGTGCCCGGTACAAATGGAAGCAACTGTCACCGCTGTGCATCCTATTGGAGAAGATGATCCGCAGCAACGTTGGCGCATCGTTACTTTTGAGTTGAAAATAGAAAGGGTACATGTGGAAGAAACGATATTGATGAGCGGACAACCTAACAGGATAGATCCTGACAAGTGGCGTCCACTGATCATGAGCTTTCAGCAATTCTACGGATTAGGAGAACAGGTACATTCATCTGCACTCGCCGGAATACCGGAACGATTATATAAAACAACTTTGCCTTTATCTTCTCCCGAAAAATATTAATGCAGATGACCCACCATCGCTTTCTTTTAATCCGGCATTTTTACTTAAGTTTAATTTCTTTGGAGAAAATTTTCGTGATATGCAGGAAGATAAAGCAACCGGTTGGGACTTTACTTATTTAACGAACACGGGCAGGATGATGGAAAGCCCTTTGCCCTGGAATTACTTTGTGACCATATGTCAGCATCTTAAACCCGGGAGTGTATTACTTGACCTCGGGACAGGGGGAGGCGAGTTTCTGAGCCTGTTGCCGGATAAGGCATCGCTTCAGATATATGCCACAGAAGGGTATGCGCCGAATGTGGAACTGGCCACCAAACGATTACAAACATTTGGTGGTACACTGATTGCTGACTATACAGACGACCATCTTCCCTTTGAAGATAATTTTTTTGATCTGGTGATAGATCGTCATGAAAGTTATGATGTACACGAAGTATACCGCATCTTAAAGCCCGGCGGATATTTTATTACACAACAGGTCGATGGGAGAAGTGATTTGTCTGTAGCCACGGTACTTCAGGTAAAGCCTAATGAAGAATTTTTGCATTGGAACCTGGACTATGCATTGCAGGAATTTGTGCCCACTGCTTTTAAAATATCCTTTAAAGCGCAGGATGTGGGCTTTATGAGATTTTATGATCCGGAAGCGTTGTTATTTTATGTTCGGTCTATGCCTTACTTATTCGAAGACTATGATGATTTTGATTTCACAAAAATATCGGCTTTGCTGAAAGATTACTTCGCTGTTCATCCTTACCTGGATGTGCAGAAAGATCGTTTCGTGATAGTGGCGGAGAAGTGAACTGTTTAGCCTTTTCCGTTGAGAATGTTTGGTTAACCAGGTAATACAGGGCCGGGAATTTCAGCAGTAGTATACAGTGAATGTAATCGCCAACCCAGTGTTTCATATAGTGCTCTGCCTTCCCTGGTGGCTACCAGCAGCCCTTTGTTAATACCATGGGCGGTACCAACGGCTTCCAGCGTTTTCATGATCACACTTCCCAGTTTGCGGCGGCGGTGACTTTCATGTGTTTCAATGCGGTCATAGATACCATAATCACCTACAAAGGCAATGCGACCAATAGCAGCTACTTCGCCCTGCGTTGTTAATATCCTGACAATGGGAACGGGAATGTCTTCGCTGATATCCAGTACATATCCTTCCTGCAGTACGGTGTTAACCGGCGCCATGGCTCCGAAGCAGGTCATCATATAAGCCTGCGGTTGTATGATCCAGCCGGGAGGCAGGAGTGTGCTTACCACATCGGGTGGTGCACATACCTTCAGGAAAATATAAGGGTCGGTAATGGTATCTGCGAGTTGCCGCACCGCTGCAGTAGCAGCGGAAAAAATGTAGCGCCTCACGTGATCGGGGAGTCCCACTTCTATCCGGAATGCACCGCTGTCGGGCACCGGAGGGGATACTTCCCGGGCGATAGCCCATCCTTTTGCCCATGTTGCTACAATATGCGGGTCGGCCTGGTAAAGTTGGTCATCCATAGTGCTGATGAATATAAAGTAAAGATATAGTATGATGAGGGAAATTCCTTTGCGAGGCAAAACAAAAAGGGCGTTTCAGCATATACTATCCACTGGAAATCAATTTCTTTTTTAGCTAAAATTATTTTACATTTATAGTGTACGACTATAAAACCGCTATCAGGAATTTCAAAGGCTCAATTTAAGATAACGACTCAATTATCCATTAATAGAATTACAAAGCTGGTTTTCTCTCTATTTACGGCATACCTTGAAATTCTCATGATACCCTCAAATTTACCACCACAGCATGTTTGATTACATCAGGAAAGAAATGTATGTACCTTTTTACAAGGACAGTTCCCTTCTCCACAGACTACCTTTGGTAGCTGCGTATCTATGCAGTACTTATTTACAAAAACATCCGTACACTAAAAATAAAATGACAGATGCTTAGCGATAGTTGAGCTGAATTTATTATTGTTTGAATAATAAATTCATCCATTTTCCTACTTCGAAAATTTATCAGTGGTACGCAACTACCGTAAGGGGATGTAATGCCGTTGATGCCGGAGTAGTCCACTGCTTTTATCCACTCCCAAAATAGCTATATCATGCAAACATTTCAAAACGTTCCCCCTTTAAGGAATTTTGTCCGCCTGGCCGGTACCAATGCCCAGATTGAGGAAGAGTTAGGCCCGTTGGCGGCATTGCTCGGAACCTGGAAGGGCTCCAGTGGCTGGAACCTGGTAGCAGTTCCCAATGGTGCTGAAGGCTTCCTGTTATTGATACAGAATTATACAGAAACGATCAACTTCACTGCCGTGAGTGCGCCGGTGCCTAATCGTGGTGGTACTATTGAACAAATGGTAGGTGCTGTTTTATATGACCTGGTGGTAACGGATAATCTCACGGGTGGCGTGCTGCATGTGGAAAATGGTATGTGGCTTAATCTGTCTCATATAGAACCACAAAAAGTGGAGCTTACTGCTGTGGCTCCCATGGCACCACCGTCCCAGACGATTGCTCGGCAGGCCAGTATTCCGCATGGTGATGCCGTGTTGGTGCTGGGGAACTCCTTTATTTCTCAGGGGACACCGGCTATAGCAGATAATAGTTCTACTCCGGAGGCTGGTCCCAACGTGCCTTTAGGCTACCTGGATCAATACCTGCAGGCGCAAACAAAGTTTCCCGATTTTGATGTGAAGAATCCTAATGCTACACTACGGAAAGCATTAACCAATCAACAGATCAGTAAAGTAACGACGTTTGTACTGGATACTTCCAGTCTGCTGAATATTCCTTTTACTACGCAGCATGTAAACCCTAATAATTTTAACACCACTTTCTGGGTAGAAGAGGTGACAGCGGGTAATACCAGTTTCCTGCAGTTGCAATATACGCAGCAGACGAATTTTAATTTCCTGCCCCGCTTCGGTGAAGCCGGATTAATTATGTGGCCGCATATTAATATCAATACACTGGTAAAACAGTAAGCGCTTTATAATTATCAAGCATTAACCCCAAACGAAACCCGCTGCGAGGCGGGTTTTTGTTTGGGGTTAAAAATAAAAGGCAGTAGCTATAGAATACCTGTTGCCCTTTCGTATTTTAGCGCCATAAAATGCTAAAAGAATATATCATGAAACGTTGGTTGTTAACCGGATTCGTATTGATCGTTAGCCTGGGACGCCTATCTGCGCAGGCGGGTGCGGCTTTGTTGTCCAAAGGTGCAGATGGTAATCCTGTATTTGAAAAGAGTTACATAGATGTGCAGGGATCCCCTTATCTGCAGGAGGAATGGGCAATAGGAAATGTGGAACTTAAGAACGGTAAATCTTATAAGGGCGTGGCCCTGAAATATGACCAGGTAAAAGATGTGTTGCTGTTTAGAAATGAAAAGAACGAGATGAACACATTTGCGCAGCCGGTACAATCTTTTACGATCACCAACCGGAAAGACAATCAGCCGCTGTTATTTCGCAATGGTTTTACCCCGGTAAAGAATGGCAACGAAAATTCCTTTTACCAGGTATTAGCCGATGGTAAAATACAGCTGCTGGTCAGAAAGGTGAAAAAGGTGCGTGAGGATAAAGCATATGGCTCTGCTACTACTGTTCGTACGATAGAAGAATACACTACCTATTTTATTGCAAAAAACGGAGAGCCTGTAATCATTAAGAAAAATGAAAAAGCGGTACTGGAAGCTCTTGGTGGTAATAGCACCGCATTGGAAGCGTATATCCGTAGTAATAAGTTGAATGTAAAGAATGACGAAGACCTGGTAAAGCTGATTGCGTATGTTAACAGCTTAACAGCGGATAGCAAATGAGTTACCTGCCGTCAGGCTTTATTGCCGGTATTCCTGTACCTGGTGTAGTAATTCCATCGCTTTTATTACCGGGTTCCATTCTTTGCCATTGAAAATAAAGTGGAACCATTTTTTATGGCTGTTTTCATACCGGATGTTGATAAACAGCCAGATGGCCAGGTAGGTAAATGATACCGTTACGATGATTTGGAGCGCGTATAGCCAGCCATTGCCATTGTCCAGCATACTTTGGTTCCAGTAGAAGGTGGTCCATACCGGCAGCTGCAGGAAAAGCAACCGGGCACACCAAAGCGTAGAGGATTTCAACTTCGATAGTTTTTCCTGGGTGTCCAGTACCGGGGCGTTAATGTTTACCTGTTGAATGAGGAGGAGTTGGTAGAGATATATCCCAATGGCCAGTTTGGTCAGCAGTACCTGTATTCCTGCTGAAACCAGGAAAAACGGGTTGGCGATGCGGAAGGTGCTGATCAGTATACTGTCTACCCAAATCACCCAAATAATACCTATAAGGATGGTAAATATTTTAAGCGGTTTCATGGAAGCCAGGGCTGACTGGACTTTCATATGGGTGATATCGGCTGCATTTTGCCTGTTGAACGACAGGTTTTCTTCCAGCTTTTTGTCGTAAGATTTCCAGAGATGGATCATTTCTGTGTCTTCCATTGTGCTAGGTTTTGAGATGCGTAAATTTCTGTTTTAGAACGGCTTTGATTCTGTTGACTTTCGTTGCCACATTACTGACGGAGATACCCATGATTTCAGCGATTTCCCTATGACTTTTTTCTTCGAGGTAGAGCAGCATCAGGGCCTTGTCTAACTCTTTCAGTTCAGCGATGAACTGTTGTAGAAATCCAATATTGGTGGCTGTTTCGTCCGGTGCGGCTGTATCTGTCATATTCAATACACCTTCCGATAGTGGATTGTCTACCTGTTTTCTGCGACTTTCTTTGCGATAAAATGAAATGGCCACATTTAAAGCGATACGATACATCCAGGTGGAATATTTATATTGGTCGGAGTAGTTGTCAAATGATTTCCACAACTGCACAATAATTTCCTGCACGAGGTCTTTTCTATCTTCCGCATCGTGGCAGTAAGCATTTGCTATTTTATATAGAATGCCTTTGTGCGTTTGAATAACGGTAAGAAAGTGTTCCGATTTGTCAATTGACTTCATGCGTTGTAATTGTCTGCGTATCAGATTGAAAAAATGTTGCTTTCTTCATTATTCGCACCAACGTCTGAAAAATCACACTTTGCCCGGAGAATTTTTTATGAGTCCTTTGCCTTTGCTCACCCATTTATTACCTTTTATGCTAAAGCGATAGGGGAGATAGGCGTCTTCTCCGGCGTAAGCCACGCCTACGCGGGTAGATATCACAACCTGATCATCGGGGAGGTTGGGGGCGTCTTCTATCCATACTTTGTTGCCGGTCAGGCTTTCCCCGGTAAGCGCGATATCAATGCCCAGTGCTTTGCTCAGGTTCCCCGGTCCGGCGGTCATGTTTTGGGTGAGGAGGGGAAGGAAGCGGGCTTTCATCATATCAATGCCATCCACCGGTTCCAGGGCCCGGATCAATACGGCATGAGGCGTATCCTTTACATTCGTGATCACATTAAAGAGGTAATGGATGCCATAGATCAGGTACACATAGGCCAGTCCACCAGGCCTATACATCACAGCGGTGCGGTTGGTCCGCCGCTCATTCCAGGCATGGGAAGCTCTGTCGGTAACACCCGCATAAGCTTCTGTTTCTACAATCCTGCCGGCAGTACGTACGCCATCTATCTCCGTGACCAGCATTTTGCCCAGTAATTCCCTGGCGATCTTCACCACATCTTTTTGCTGATAAAATGCAGCCGTCAGTTTTTTTATTTTCATATGGGAGAAAATACCTGTTTTGGATAGTGGAAGTTACACATCATTTGCAGGATGACGGTAATTTACCATGATCGGGTTTTAAAGGAAAGATATGTTTTTTAGTATTAATTTAATGGGGCCGGAGCGTTCATTACGCCCGCTGCTTTGATAAGAATAGTATTATGAAGACGAGACGTCAGTTATTCGCAGCTTTAAAGAAAGCAGGTGAAGATCCGGATATATTATGTGAGATCGCAGCCAGTTATTACGGGGAGAAAAATTTTAAGAAAGCATATGTTTATGACAGGCGTGCGTGGATGTGTAATAGAAAAAATGCTATTCATATGGCCAATCTTTCTGCAGATTTAGAGATGTTGGGATGGCATGAAAAAGCAATTATTCTTTCGAAGGGAATTATTAATTGGAGGATTGAGAAGATTTGTAAATATACAAATGTCGATATCAGAAGAGCAAAATCAATTAAGAATGATTGCAGATATAGAATTAGTTTGTCGTATTACAAGTTAGAAGACGAAAGTATGGCCAGACGATATTTGAATTTGTATTTTAAAATAAAGAAGAGAGATAATTTAACAACATTTATCAGTAATGAGAATCAGAAAGGACATTGGCGGGATCTGCATCTGGAAGGTAGCATAAAAAAAATATGGAAAGAAGATTAGGGTACAATAAATGACATGTTATCATCCGACAAACTAAGCCATCCACACATCATGTGGGTGGCTTAGTTTATTAAATCATACAAATTCATTAAAGCGACAAAATAGACACATGGATATACGCGCTGGCAATATCAGCCGCGGTCACCGTGTAAGTAATAGAAGGTATTAATCCCAATGTATTCAGATAAAGTACATCTCCCTCCTGTACTTCTACATCATACAAATTACTGTTGTAAATAGTGCCGTTGGCACTTGTGTTCAGGTTGACCACAGTATACAGCGCAGTAGGTATGTTTACATCAATACCCAGCACGCGCTGTGATAACTGCAGGTGCGCATGAATACGGGCACGACTGACGGTCGTTTTCATCGTGCTTTTAGTGGGAGTAGTTGCAACAGAGACGCTGGAACAGATGAATGTCAGCAATAAGAACATAGATAGCTTACGTTTCATGGTTTGATTGTTTTGAGATGAGCAATAGGGTGTCAATGGTGGGGTTGAGAAGGCTAAATTAAAATGGAATAACGCAACGTAAATGCAGGTGGAAAAACAAAGGACCCTTTTTCAACATTCTTTTAATTTCCGGACATTTTTATTGCCCATGTCGGTTTTGTTCTATTTTCCGGATGTGGGTCGTCTTAGTTTTGGGAAAAGAAAATAATTATGAAAGCGAAAAAGAACAACCCATTGAATGTACTTGTATTAGGTGGCACCGGTAAAACCGGTAGCAGAGTGGCAGAGCAGCTGAGGGCGAAAGGCTGGCCGGTACGTATTGGTTCGAGATCAGGCAATCCTTCTTTTGACTGGGAAAATAAAACAACGTGGGAGCCTGCATTGCAGGGTATGGATGCGGTATACCTCAGCTATCACCCTGATCTGGCGGTGCCAGGTGCAGTGGATACTATTCGTGCATTTACCGAAACTGCTGTGAAAAATGGTATCCGGCATATTGTGTTATTGTCTGGCCGCGGTGAAAAAGAAGCGCAGGCCTGTGAGGAAATTGTAATGAATGCCGGTATTGACTGGACCATTCTCCGGGCGGCCTGGTTTAACCAGAACTTCAGTGAAGGTCATTTGTTAGACCCCGTGCTGGCTGGTCATGTGGCACTGCCTGCCGGCAGTGTGGTGGAACCATTTGTAGATGCGGATGATATTGCAGATGCAGCCGTTGCAGCCTTTACGGAAGAAGGCCATGCCGGGCAATTATATGAGCTCACCGGGCCCCGTTTGATGACTTTTGCAGAAGCAGTTGGAGAAATTGCCCATGCTACCGGAAAGCCTATTCAGTATCAGCAGGTATCTATGGAAGAATATAAAGCCATGATGGAGGAATACGCTATCCCCGAGGACTTCATCTGGCTGGTGACCTATTTATTTGCAGAAGTACTGGATGGTCGGAATACCTATCTGACTGACGGCGTACAGCGTGCATTGGGAAGAGCTCCGAGGGATTTTGCAGCCTATGCTAAAAATACCGCTGAAGCCGGTGTTTGGAATGCACCCAACAACTAGTGCCAATAAAAGGGATCGTCTTTAGCCAACAAGACGATCCCTTTTATTTATTTAGCCAGAAAAGCATCTACCTGTTCAAAAAACCATTTCGGCTGATCCAGCATGATAAAATGTTTGGATTCATCATYTATCGCAACAATTGTTTGCGGAGCTTTCCGGTATTGCTGATGATAATTCTCCAACACATTTTCGTGGGTAGCGCCATAGCTTTTATAGGCGGCCCAGTCTGCCAGTGCCAGAACAGGGCAGGTGATCATATTCATCTGATCCCGCAGATCAGTAGTATATAATTCATACATCACTTCTCCCTGTGTAGGTGAATCGGAAGTAACGGCCATCTCTGTTATCTTTTTAATGTTGACACTATCCGTAATCATGCCGCCCAGCATATATTTCTGCGCCGCACGGATCTGTTCACCAGTAAGGGACGACATTCTTTCTTTCATCTTAAGGGCCATGGCACGGCTGCTATCCGGCGTAGCACCAGCCCCCATCATAAATGCCGGCAGAAAAGGTCCTGTGCTCACACATACGAGCTTACCCGGCAGATCAGGATACCATATGCCCAATTGTATGGCCAGCCAGCCTCCCAGACTATGTCCTATGATCACGGGCTTGTTTAACTTGTTTTCACGGATAAAGTCTGCCAGTTCACGTGTAACGGTTTGGAGAATGCTGTCTGACCGGATCGGGGCTTGTCCGGCGAAGCCCGGTAATGTAATCTCATAGCAGGTATAATCTTTTTTGTAATGCGCGACTGCTTCATCCCAAACGGCGCCGGAACAGTAGAGTCCATGTATGAAAATAATCGGTTTGCCCTGTCCCTCTTTTTTAACGGCAAACGACCAGGCATGAGCGGCGTATCCGTTAATGGGTATGGTGCCCAGAAAGAGGAAAGCTATTATGAGGATGCGGGCAGGTAAATGTGAAAAGACCTGTTTCATAAAAAAAGTTTTATTGTTTCCGTAAAGAGAAGCATTACGTGCTGGCTGTGGAAATCATATTGACCAAACAGGTGTTTTAAAGGATAAGGTCTTATTTAAAGGGATATTCACTACTTTATGGTTCATTCCTCCGGCTACTTTACATTTGATCAACCGGCAGTGTGCTTTCGTCAATTAATATTGGTATTTTGTAGTACCCAAAATACCTTGTTACCCATTATGCGTTTATTCTTTACTAAATATAAAGGGTTTCATATCCTGTTCTGGTTGGCCGATCTGATTTTCTGGTCCGTCTTTTCCTATAGATCTTACGATGCATCTCTGCCATTTGCTTTTATATCTACTGGTATATGGCTGTTTTTCCAGGCGACTTTGGTGTATTTGATTATTTACTGGCTGCTACCGCGGTATTTTTATCAGAAAAAGTATGGGAAATTTATGACAGCTGCTATCTTGTTATTAGTGGCTTCTGCTTTTCTGATTGCATGTATAGAAATATACCTTATAGGCAGTGAGCAGCTCAAAACGTCTGCAAATTTGCTGTACTTTTCCCTCTTTATAGGTATGACTAATTTTTATACCTCCTTTGTGTTTATTGCAGCAAAGTTGATTAAGAATAAAATAGTCAGCGATCGCCACCATCATGCAGTGGAAAAAGAACGCACGGAAAATGAGCTGCGCTTTCTCAAATCACAGATGAACCCCCATTTTCTTTTTAATGCCATTAACAGCATTTATGTGCTCATCAGAAAAGACCAGGAAATGGCCGCCAGTACGCTGGCTACTTTTGCGGATATGCTGCGTTATCAGTTGTATGAATGCAACACCCCTAATATACCGATAGAGCGGGAAATATATTACCTGAATAATTACGTGCAACTGGAACAACTTCGTAAAGGAAAGTCGCTGCAACTGGATTACCAGGTAGGTGCAGAAGTGCGGAATTTTTCGATTGCGCCGCTGCTGTTGCTCCCTTTCGTGGAAAACGCCTACAAGTACGTATCCACCTATACCAACAAAGAAAACAGTATACGGCTACATCTGCACTATCAAAATGATATATTTACACTGGAAATAGATAATACCACGGAAGCGGCTATCCCCCGGGAAGATGATAAACGGGGTGGTATAGGTTTGGAAAATGTAAAGCGGAGACTGGAACTTATTTACAAAGGGAATTACGACTTGCGCATTACTCCGGGTGCAACACATTACGGAGTGTTACTTTCGATCAATATCTTATGAACATATCATGTATTATTATAGACGATGAACCGCTGGCGCGGGAAGGACTCGAACTACTGGTGCGGGATACCGGTTTTCTTCAACTGGCTGCTATCTGCAGGAATGTGATGGAAGCCAGCCAGGTATTATCACAGGAGAAAATAGACCTGATGTTCCTGGATATTGAGATGCCGAAAATACGGGGTACTGATTTCCTGAGGGGTCTTACTACCAAGCCACTCGTGATCATCACCACAGCTTATCCCAATTTCGCCCTGGAAGGGTTTGAACTCAATGTGCTCGACTATCTTGTAAAACCGATTACTCCGGAACGTTTTCTGCGTAGCGTAAACCGCGCGCAGGAGTTTTTGCAATCCCAGCAATCGGCGGCTCCTTCATCAAACACATTCTTCTTTATTAAATGCAGTAATAGCTACGAAAAAATAGCCTACCAGGATATTTTATATATAGAAGGCAGCCAGAACTATGTGACCATCTATACGGCGCAAAATAAATTTCTGACACTGAGTACGCTGAAGGCCATCGAAGAACAGCTGCCGGCGGCCAAATTTTTGCGGATACAAAAATCATTTATTGTGGCAATAGATAAAATTCAATCTATTGCCAACAATGAAATCATAATTGGTACGCACAAAATTCCTGTGAGTAAAAATTATAAAGAAGAGCTGATGAAACTGATCAATGATCACCTGATTAAAAAATAGCTATTTACCTTTCAGTTTAGTGATGAGATCTGCGGTTTGTTTCACACCTGGTATTAACTGCTCTGCCCTTGTAGCCCATTTAAGTGCATCTTCCAAAGCCTTATCCTTACTGTCAAGTACCGTGCTGAAGGACGAGGCAGCAGTAAAGAGCCTGGAATACACTTCTCTCGAAAAAACATTGACAATATATTTTTTTTCTTCCTGGAAGCCCGGCATTTTGGTGCTATCCTGTTCGCCTTTGAGGAAAGGTGCCATCAGTTGTTCATATCGCCGGGCATCTTGTGCGTGAATGGAATCTATGGAGATGTTCATCAAGTTACCCACCATGGTATAGCCGCACTTTTTCGCCAGGGACTCATTTTTTACCATGCCTGCATAAATTAAATTGATCCGGTTCATGTGTACCAATTGTTGTTCGTTGAGTGTACCCAGTTGCTGTACGTAATTGGTTAGTTGTTTTATTTCCAGCGGTTTTTTCTCCCCGATGGCCTTTGGAATGGCCGTTTCAGCCAGTTGGTCATACAGCCGCCGTTTGATGACAGCCTTCGATGGTTCACTCAATGCATCATAATGCTCCATTAAAAATACCAAGGCACTGGTTTGGGTACCGATCATATGTTGTCCAATAAATACCAGGTTGTCTTCTTTTTTCAAATCATCGGTAGGTACTACTTTAAGCCATTCATCAAATGCCTGGCTGTTGTCGAGTCCTAATGCCAGTTTCCTTGAAATATAGGTGCGCAGAAATTCGGGTTGGCGGTTGCCGGATGTAAACGCTGCCTCCAGGTTGCTTAACTGATTTTTATCTCCTGAGAGGGTTACTGCTTTGTCTACATGACCGTTAAATGCTGCCGCAGGGCCGTCGCCCACTGCTTTATGAATCAGATCACCGCTGCTGTTAAGGTAAAGAAAAGAAGGGTAGGCTTCGATGTTGAATTTTTTTGCGAGTGCAATGCCTTCTCCTTTTTCTGCATTTAGTTTATAACTCAGGAATAACGGATTATATTTATCGCCTACTTCTTTTAAAGGGAAAATGTTTTTATCCATTGCTTTGCAAGGTCCACACCAGTCAGTATACACATCTATAAAAATCATTTTATGCTGTTGCTGTGCTTCCTTTAATAATTCAGCATAGGAGCCCTGAAAGAAGTGAATCCCCGATTGCTGGGGCGCTTGAGCCAGCGCAAGAAATTTGGTTAAGCATAAAATGATGATGGCCAGGCTTGTTTTCATACGCTTTTGCTTAAATTGAGTGACAAAATAGTGCGTGTTTACAAAGATAATAAGTTGAGTGAAGAACAGATAAGGAGTTAGGACAAGATAATCTGGAAAGGCAAACTCATTAAAAAAAATAAGATGAAAATTCACCGCCCCGATATAAACGATGCACCTTACTGGTATCCATATTTCTTTGATCTGGCTGCAGGAGATGATTTAATAACAGCGTTGGAAAATAATAAGCAGCAGGTACAACAATTAATTCACTCCATTCCTGCAGCAGCAGCGGACTTTAGTTATGCTCCAGGGAAATGGACCATCAAACAGATGCTTATTCATGTGGCAGATGATGAACGATATTATGCGTATAAAATTTTTTGTTACGCCAGAGGAATAGATGTTCACCTGGAAGTACCGGCAGGGGAGCGGTATACGAAAGACTTCAATGCCGCGAATCGTACCTTACCTGATATCGCAGCAGAGCTTTTGACGATCAGAGATGCGAGTATCAGTCTTTTTAGCGGGATGACGGATGAAATGCTTGACTTCAAAGGATTCGGTGGCAAAGATATTTACACCGCCAGAAGTTTAGGCTGGATGGTGGTAGGACATAGCATCCATCATTGTAACCTGCTCCGGGAAAAATACCTCGTCTGAAAACAGTGCTCACACGGGATCAATTCCCCATTGCTGCATGGCCTCATTACTAAAAATCCGTATCATATCCGGATCTACTATCCTGGCGCGTGCCGCCAGAAACTGATCCAGTTTGTCGCCGTACATATGTTGTAATCGTTCCGGCGTTAACGTATTCATTTTACCCCAGTGGAAGGTAAAAGGGATGTTTAACTGGTCCAGCATATTCCATACGGCTTCATAAAAGCGTACCGTTTCGGGCGACAGTACGCCATCCAGTTCCAGTACGCAGGTGATGGGGGTAAAATGCGTAAATGCCATAGTGGCTTTAGAGGCTTTTACAAAACGGAACGCGAATAATCCGGCAAAGGGTCCTGCCTCTTTATTTACCCGCAGCAGTCCGTTGATGACCTGGTCTACTACAGCAACGGGAAGTCCTACTGCCGCACTGGATACTTTACCACGGAGTGTTGTGTTGTTGAATATTTCTCCCAGTCGCCCAAATTGCTGTTCACATAACGTAAGACTTTTCGCCAGTACTTTATTGACCAATAGCGGTACGGCAGCGGGCAGTACACCTGCCAGTTTACCAATAAAGCATGGTGCATCATCACCGGGGCCTATCCCGGCACCATTGGGTTTGGGTCTTGTATAGTCGTCACGATAAGGACGTTTATACATGGTGGTCATATAGGCGCCTTTGTTCAGGTCGTAGGGATTGATGAGTGACTGGAAATGAAAGGGGATGATGTCCGGAAAAGGCAAATGGGGGTATGCAAAATCAAGTGTGGTGAGCTGATGTATCAGTGCATCATCGAAAGGTACGCGACGGAGATAATATTCCAGCAGGTAATCATCTTCCGCTTCAATCATAACGCCGTGTATGAAACCGAATGCACCAAAGCTGACTACAGCAGCATTAAAGGCCTCATCATCCCGCACAATGGTGGCGCCTAGTTTATTCGCAAAGGAGTTGGCTACCACCGGGTAGGAAGCTCTTTCCAGCCAGATATGTTTATCCGGCCCCGTAATGATATGCAGGCCTACCACCCCTTCCTGTACGGCGCCAAAGCCAATGGCGGCGCCGTGTGTGCCGGTAGCAATGGCGCCTGCAATCGTCTGGCCATTACTGGCGCCACATGCCGATAAAGACAGCCCCCGCTGATGCAGGGAGTCGTTTAATTCCCAGATGCCATTGCCACATTGCGCAAGACAAAGTCTTTTGGGATCGCCGGTATAGGCTGCTGCGGTGCTGCTGCTGTTGATGGTAAAACGAATATTCAGTGGCTTCGTATTAAGCAAAATACCTTTGGTGGCTGCAATAGGAGAAAATGACCAACTCCCGCCCAGTGTGCGCAGAGAGGTGCCACTTTGTATGGCATCTTTTATGATTTGCTGAATGCCGCTGGTCGTACTATTATACTTCTGCAGTACCGTGCCGGTTACATCATTGGCGAGGTCATAGAGGTCTGTAACCTGTTGTGTGAAGGTATTGTGCAGGTTACTCCAGGGGAAGCCGCCGTGCTTAACAATTTTCATGGCAGACGAATAATGGGGTGAAGAAATGAGTTATAGCGGAGCCTCCTGTGAACAAGGCTTGGCACATTTCCATTCTATTTTAACCGGGCAATAAATACCAAGGGTACAAATGGTGAGTACTGCATTGCCGAAATTAGTTTTGACAGTTACTTCTGATACACCATTTACCCCCAGGGAATCGCATACGGGCGTGCTGATCACCTGTGGCTTGTTGAGAAGCCCCCAGAACAGGCTGTATGTCCGCTTACTGTTTAGAGGAGAGGTATCTGTTGAAGGCAGTGCGTGGGTAGCCACGCGATAAGTGTAACAACTGGTGATACACAGCATGCCGGTTACCAGCAGCAAGTGCATGCGATATCTATGGAATTTGGGGCTACACATAGATTTATATTTTCCTAAATATACTATTTGTAAAGGAAATAACCGCTGCAGTCTGCTATCTGCATGTAATTAGTGGTGCAGTTTTTGAGTCGACGTTCAACAGCACAGATTTGTATAACCTTCTAAAACCTTCCCCATGAACAGGAACAGGCTTTCGCCCAATATGGAAACCGGGCTGAACAAACAAATGACCCAGGAAGCGCTGGCATCCCAGATCTATTTATCTTATGCTGCATGGGCTTCCGGTGAAGGCTATAGCGGTATCGCCAATTTTCTCTTCCGGCATGCAAACGAGGAGCGCAATCACATGACGAAGTTCCTGGAATACATTCTTGAAAGAGGAGGAAAGGTAACGATAGAAGCTATTCCACAGCCGCCGGGCGATCCGGTAAGTGTGCAGAATTGCTTTGAGAAAGTATTTCAGCAGGAAATAGAGAACACCGCATCGATTTATAAGCTGGTGAAACTAAGCTTCGATGAAGGAGATTGGGCGAGCTGGAATTTCCTGCAATGGTTTGTAAGAGAGCAAACAGAAGAAGAAACCCTTGCATTAAATCTGTTGGATAAAATTAAAGTGGCCGGTGGTGAAAAAGCATCTGATGATGCTTTATACAACCTGGACAGAGATCTGCAACAGGAGCCCGATGAAGCGGAGCTGGCAGAAACCAAATCTGCCGCTAATCCGTGAGGATAAAGGATACTATGTGGCTTTCCTTCCACAGGAAAAGCCACATAGTATATCATTACAGATGATCTATAGGCTTATGTGTCATCACCTCTCCGTTTTTATCCAGCGGAATAAAGGGATTATAAGCCACTTCCCAGACATTGCCTTCTATATCTTCCAACAGGAAAAAGTGTCCTCCAAAAGGAGGCGTAAATGGTTCTTTAATGATCTTTACACCCTTCTCTTTAAGGGAAGCATATAGCGCGAGCACTTCTTCTTTGGAATTGACCATATAGGCCAGGGTAATAGATCCTGAGGCCTTCTCTGTTACGGGCTTTCCGGCATGCGCGAATAAATCTTTGCTGCCATATAAGCTAAATAAAAAGCCATTCAGCTGGAAGAAGATGATATCTTTGTTTTCTGCAACAGGTGTCCAGCCAAATTTGTTTACATAAAAAGCGCGCATAGCAGCGAGATTGTCTGCGCCAATGGTTATTACACTTAACCGTTGATTCATAGCAGGTGTTTTTGTTTGTGAGGAAGCTTTGAAGGCAGCTAACAGCGCTACCATACAAAATACCCGGAACATGGTGATTGTTTTCATATAGCCGTAAAGGTAAATAGCAACTGCTGTTGGGTATTTGTAGAAAAACGACAAGTTCTTTAGTTTCCGGAAAGCAGGTGAACCAATATGATAATGTTTGAATTTTGCAATGATCCGTTTGATTTCTGTAAACGACCTTCCCTTGCTGCGGTGTAGTTTTGTGGTATAAAAAAGCAACCATGCAACAACAACACAAATACGTAGGTATGTGGGTAACCAGTAACGGTTATATCCGCCAGGAGCTGCTGCCTGATGGCCGCTATGATGAGGCAAGAGGCAATAAACAAAGTGCTTACACAGGCAGGTATGAGATCAGCGGAGATCATATTAAATACTGGGACGATACCGGCTTTACGGCCACCGGGGATTTTAACGATCCTGATACGCTGTATCACGGTGGGTATATTTTTTACCGGGAGAAATGACACAAATGGGGGAACGCTCAACAATGTAATACTTCCTTATGTTGATTAATATATTTGAAACGCCGATATGATGAAAAGAGTCTATAAAAAAGCGGATCTTCCGGTAGAGAAGATCCGCAAGTTCCTGGAACCCGGCCCTATTGTGCTGGTGAGTTCCCGCTGGAAAAACAAGACGAATATCATGACGATGGGCTGGCATACGGTCATGGAGTTTTCCCCTTCTCTGATCGGCTGTATGATCACCAGTGCCAATCACAGCTATGAGATGATCCGAAAGAGCAAAGAGTGTGTGATCAATATTCCAACTGTAGACCTGATCAACGAAGTGGTTGGAATTGGCAACAGTACGGGGACACATTTGGACAAATTCAGAAAATTTGGTCTTACTGCGGAAGAAGCAGCCATCGTAAAAGCGCCGTTGATAAAAGAATGTTATGCCAATTACGAATGCAAAGTAGTGGACACCCAGTTGTTATCCGGCTATAATTTTTTTATCTTGGAAGTGGTAAGGGCACAGGCAGCCGTTTATCCCAAATATCCCAGAACTGTTCACTACAGGGGAGAAGGGGTATTTATGGTATCGGGAAAGCATATGGCCTTACCGGGAAAGTTTAAGCCACAAAATCTATAGCGCTCATATATGCTTACTAACGTCATCGAGTATATTATCCTGATTTTTATTATCCTTTTTTTGGTGATGCTGGCGCAGAAGCTGAAAATAGCCTATCCTATTATACTGGTAATAGGAGGGTTGATACTTAGCATGTTTCATTTTCTGCCCTCTATACAGATTAATCCTGAACTGATTTTACTGATATTTTTGCCTCCGCTGCTGTATGAAGCGGCCTGGTATACTTCCTGGAAGGAGTTCTGGCGATGGCGGCGGGTGATAGCCAGCTTCGCTTTTCTGATAGTGATCGTTACCTCACTGGTGGTAGCGGTGGTATCTCATGCACTTATTCCTGGTTTTACCCTGGCGCTGGGATTCTTATTGGGTGGTATTGTGTCGCCGCCGGATGCTGTTTCAGCCACCACTATCCTCAAGTATGTGAAAGTGCCGAAACGTATGTCGGCTATCCTGGAAGGGGAAAGCCTGATGAATGATGCGTCCAGTTTAATTGTGTTCGGCTTCGCCAAAGTGGCGGTCATGACCGGGGTATTTGTGTTGCGGGACGCAGCGGTGAGTTTTGTAGTAGTGATTGTGATGGGAATTGCGATTGGCTTACTGGTTGGGTTATTATATTATGTGATGCACCGTTTTTTGCCTACCAGTACAGAAATGGATGTACTATTAACCCTCACGGCGCCTTATGTGATGTACATTGCGGCGGAATCCTTTCATGGCTCCGGCGTGCTGGCAGTGGTGAGTGGCGGGCTTTTTCTCTCTGCCAGGAGTCAGCGTATCCTCAATTACAGAAGCCGTTTACAGGGCGCCAATGTTTGGTCTACGCTGGGATTTTTACTCAACGGACTGGTGTTTATGCTCATCGGGCTGGAATTGCCGGTGATCATCAGGGAGCTGGGTACGGTGAGTTTGGGAGAGGCTATTAAATACGGGCTTATCATTACAGGCGTTTTAATTGTAACAAGATTACTTTCTACGCTGGGAGCATCTGTATTTACGGTGTTCATCAGCCGGTATATTACGACTGCCGACAATCGTCCCGGATGGAAGGGCCCATTACTTATCGGCTGGGCAGGCATGAGGGGAGTGGTATCGCTGGCAGCCGCATTATCCATTCCTGTTTACATGGACAATGGTGCACTATTTCCACAACGCAACCTGATCCTGTTTATCACCTTCACGGTGATATTGCTCACCCTCGTGGTGCAGGGGCTTACCCTGCCCCTGGTGATTAAGTGGGTAAATATGGAAGATCCGGATAATCATCTGTCGCCGGCAGAACAGGAAAAGAATATCCGCGAAGCATTATTACAACACAGTGTGCAATACCTGGATACACATTTTCCGGAGGAGCTGAAATCAAATCCTGCACTGCAGCAGCTGCGGGAAGACCTGATACACCGTAAGTCCGTATCCATGCACAATAAATTGGAAGGGGTGGATCATAAAGTGTATAAAAAGGTATACCTGAAGATGCTGGAGCATCAACGCAGTGTGCTGCATGACCTGAATAAAGATCCCCGTACAGAGCATGAAATTATCAGGAAATACCATGAACTGGTTGATATTGAAGAAGAAATTTTAAGAATGAAGTATGAAAATATATAGGGTGCGGCAAAATTTCCAAACTCCCTCATAAATTGTATCTTGCCGCTATGAAAATGAGTCATTACCTCCGGCAGGGGAAGTCCGAAAATTACCAGGACGCAGAAGATAAGGGTTTACTGAAAGCCGGTGAGGTAGCGACTTTGCTGTCAAAGAAATTCAATACTAAAATAGCAGCAAAGGAGTTGGAGCCGTTTGCTACAGAATGGCATCATGCCGGCGTATTTAAGAGTAGTGCCGGCCAGTCGCTACGGGGACGCAAAGTTTATTTCTTCTCTACAGCCGATGCGGACAATATCTCCCTGGACAAAATACTCGCTAACAGGAATAAAGCGGCAAATAAACCACTGCCGGATACCAGCATCGTACAAGGATGGTATACGCAGTATTTTCGTATGACCGATCCCGTTACCCGCAGAACATTTTCAAAACCATTTATAGGTATTTATAAAGGACCGGCCAATAAAGCGCCCAAGGGCTTCAAAGCATTGACAGACGAAGCTTTCGTGATAGCAGAAAAGAAACGTGGCAGAGAATTGAAGCCCGGAGAAATACCAGATTTTAAATAACGCCAACTATGTTTTTCCGTACAAATATTCTTATCGCCCTTGCCTTATTGCTGTGTGTGAACAGCTATAGTCAGCATTTTGCAAAAAAAGATTTTGATATTATTAACGCAGTGGTGGATAGTGCCAAAACAACGAAAGCTTTAATGACGCGATTGAATGTTCTGCTGAAAAATTATATGGAATCCCGTAGTGGGGTAGGTTTACAATTGAACCGACCACTTGATGGTGCTTTTAATCATCAGCGCATCGCCATCAGGTTTTATCCTAACAATTTTTTCGTCAACTTACTGACAAGAAATGACAGCATTTTTTTTAGTACGGTCTATTTCACCACCAGTTCCTTTTCGGAAGGACCAGGATTTAAAGAGGCGGATAACACTGTCAGGGCGATACATTATAATGCACCTGTAACCAACCTTTTTCTGAAAGAACGGAATAACTTTTACGGCGCTGAAAAAACGGTAAACGATGTATCAGTAGAGCTTTCGGGCAACGAGATGTATGCCATGAATTGCGGTATTGCTGCTTCGTTGACAAAAGAAGGCAAGCGTATAAATGATCTTGTATTGAAAGATGACCCGCTCCCGGAAATCACGGCGATGTTGCAACATCTGTCTTGCGAAATACAGGCTTTCGGTGTAACAGCCATTGATTTGCTGATCAAAAAAGGAGTGACCATAGATAAGCTCAATAGTAAATTATACGGTCGTATTAAGCAAAGAAATGCCCCCGTTATTACCTGTTCCGGTTGTATAGTGGGTGAAGTAATGACGCTCTATGACCGTAAATAATCACCATTTCTTCGCCAGCTTTTCCCGGAGTTGCTGATATTTCGCGGTAAATAGTTCCGGAGGCAACTTCATTTCCAGCAACAACAGAATCTCTTTGTACTGCCGCCGGAGAAACATGCTGTGCGCTATTTTCAGCTTCCTGTCCAGGTAATAGATCGTGGTTTGAGGATCGTCGTACTTCCCCACTTCTGCCATATCTACCTTCGTAATTGTTTGCCAGTCTATATCGTGCGGTTTCCATGCCTGTTTAAAAATAATCGAGGTATCTGACAGGATCAGCTCCTGCCGTGCATATGTAAACATCGACCATGCCAGGAATAAAAAAATCAGACCAATAAAGATAAGCACCGGAGATACATGGAGCATGGAAATGGTGAAACCAGCCATGATGAGCATGACCACGCTTAGCACAAAACACATCATCCTGAAAAAATCCGGTATACGAAACCGCTCTGTGGTATAAATGGGTGGCATATCTACGTTTTTTAAAATACACCTGTAATATAATATCTTATATATTTGCAGCCTCAAAAAACAGCTATGACATACCAGGAGAAATTGCAGGCAGTAAAAGTACATTACCCTTTTGAAAAATGGAGTGAAGCATTTTACCCGGACGAAAATGATGTAGGTGGTATGGAACAATACAGTGCTGAAAACTGTGACACCGCCACCGGGATTATGGATGAA
Source organism: Chitinophaga sp. 01L420 (assembly GCF_056399985.1). Taxonomy (NCBI): domain Bacteria; kingdom Pseudomonadati; phylum Bacteroidota; class Chitinophagia; order Chitinophagales; family Chitinophagaceae; genus Chitinophaga; species Chitinophaga sp. 01L420. The sequence goes on along the minus strand of NZ_JBFTSK010000010.1, from coordinate 8,140 downwards.
CTGATCGCAGACCTGCAGGCTGCCGGTGAAAATGCAGCCGAACAAACTAAACTCGCCCTTTTTGAAAAAGCGATAAAAGCATACAACGACCTGAATGATGAAATTTCCGGTTTCATAGAAACCGGAGAGCGCGAAGACCTCTGCGAAGTATTGGATATGATCACCATAGCGGCGGGATTACAGCCCTCGGATTATGCCGATGGAGAAGGGATCTCTGATTTATGGCGCGAATGGTAAACCGGGTATCGGGATTCCGGTTTTTTTTACTTATCTTAAATGAAGAAAATCATCCACGATATGAAAAGCTTGCAAACTTTGCCACTTATTTCAAAATATGCCGCAGAGCAACCCCGCTTTACTTTACTGGACCCGGTCRCCAACAGGATTTCACTGATCGCTTTTTGCAGCGTGTTCAGCTTCCTGTTCATGTATATCTTCCTGCCCTTTAATATCAATATGTGGTATGAGGGGCAAGGTCTTTCCCTGATGCCACTCTTCCTCATGTTTACTTTATGTGGAGTGGCGGTGATGTGTATCACCCAATTCGGGCTGGCAAAACTCAAGTGGCGCCGCAAGCTGACCAACGCTACCTATGGCTGCTGGTTCCTGGGTGAAATCATATTGGTATCGCTCATGGTTACCATCGTAAACGTAACCATTACTGATACTTTCTTCTTTACCTGGACAGAGTTTATCAATACCCTTCATTATACTGCGCTGATCCTGCCTTTGCCGTATTGCATCTGCCTTTTATGGTTTTTCACCCGGGAAAAGATCGCCCAGCTGAAAAGTCTGAAGACGGAACAGGAGCAGGTAGCCAAAACGGATGACAGTTGTATCCTCCTCCGTGATGAACATGATAAGCCGGTATTAACCCTGCATCCGGGTAAATTGCTGCTCATGAAGGCAGAAGATAATTATGTACAGGTGTTTTACCTGTCGGGGAATACCATCTGCAAAGAACTGATCAGAACTTCCATGAAAAAGCTGGAGACAGGTTTACCTGCCGGCACTTTTGTGCGGGCGCATCGCTCGTATCTTGTCAACCTGACCAAAGTGGTGCTTTTTAAGAAAAATGCAAAAGGACATTACCTGCAACTGGAAGGTTTAAATGACATTAGCATCCCGGTATCAGCTACCTGCTTGCCCACCTTCCAGGAACGATTCGCCCCGGCCGCCTGATTTTACCCCCAATAGCCACTATTTCGCCCCAAAGTCACCACCACTGCCATTTCCACTCAGGGTATTTTGGTAATATCGCTGTGTCACATTACCTGTATCACACACGTAAAATCTTACAACCAAACCATCTAAATTCCCCGGCCGATGCTAAGATCCATAATTATAGGGTTGGTTTGCCTGCTTCTGTTACCGTATAGCGCTTTGGCACAAACCGTACTTTCAGGAAACGTCCGCAACAGCGTTACTAAAGAAGTGGTTCCTGTAGTATCCGTTACCATGAAGGAAGCACCTAACGGCGACTATACCAATGACCAGGGGAACTTTAAATTCTCCACCAGGAAAAGTTATCCTGTTACCCTTATACTGTCATCGGTAGGCTTTGAAACAAAAGAAATCATCATTTCCGGCCCTGGATTCCAGCGAATAGAGCTGTCGCCGGCCTCCGTACTGGGTAAGGAAGTGGTGGTTTCTGCCAGCCGGTTTGTTCAGAAAAAGATAGAATCTCCCGTTACCATTGAAAGAATCAGCACCAAAGACATCATTAATTCGCCCCAGCCCAGCTACTATAATATGCTGCAGGGCCTCAAAGGGGTAGACGTTACCACCTCCAGCCTGCTGTTCACTACCGTTACCACCCGCGGTTTTAATACCAGCGGTAATACTAACTTCACCCAGATCGTAGATGGAATGGATAACCAGGCCCCCGGCCTGAACTTCCCCATAGGCGCTATTATCGGGTTAACAGAGCTGGACGTAGATAACCTGGAGGTGCTTTCCGGCGCCTCCTCGGCTTTATACGGCTCCCGCGGCCTGAATGGTACCATGGTCATGACCGGTAAAGACCCTTTCAAATACCAGGGCCTCAGTGCCCAGATTACCCAGGGCATCAACCACCTAAGTAAAGGAAAGGCGAACGATCCGCTGGGTCCTTCACCGTACTACGACTGGACCGTTCGTTGGGCGAAAAAAGTGAATGACAGGTTTGCCTTCAAAATAAATGTGCAATACACCCAGGCGAAAGACTGGATGGCCAATGACACCACCAACACCAACGGCCCCGGTGGCCCCCTGCAGGACCCCAACTATAACGGGGTAAATATCTACGGTAGCAAAACCTCTGTAGACATTAACCCCTTCCTGGAAGGCGCCCTGCAACAGGTGCCGGAGCTGGCGCCTATCATCAACCCTTTGCTGGCAGAAGGTAATCACAACGTAGCCCGTACCGGCTATCCCGAGTATGGTTACCTCAGTAGCGATGCGAAGATGTTTAAAGCCAATGTGGAACTGCGTTATAAGATACGGCCCAAACTGGAAGCGATCCTCTCCGGCACCTACGGACAAGGCGATGCGGTATACAGCAATGATACCCGTTACGCGCTGAACGGTTTTCACCTGGGCCAGTACCGTGCAGAAGTGAAAGCTGAACATTGGTTTGTACGTGCTTACACCAGCCGGGAAAATTCAGGGCATACCATCATTGCAATGCCTACTGCCCAGTTGATCAACGAAGCCTGGAAGCCCAGCTACGATGGCAACACCGGCGATGGCTGGTATCCGCAATACACCAGTGCCTTACTGGAAGCTATGTCTCAGGGGAAAAGTTACCTGGACGCCAGCAACCTGGCCAGAACATTTGCTGATCAGGGCAGACCCGATGCCGGCAGTGCGCAGTTCCTGCGGCTGAAAGACAGTATCTCCAATGTCCCTACCTCGAAAGGAGGTACCTTGTTCACCGACAGGAGCCGGCTCTTTAATGCAGAAGCCCAATATAATTTTACACACCTGATAAAATTTGCGGAACTCATTGCCGGCTTAAACTATCGCCTCTACCGCCTGGATTCGAAAGGGACGCTTTTCCCCGACAATGATTCCCCGATCGATGTGGCAGAGTACAGTGCTTATGCGCATCTCACCAAAAAAGTAATACACGAGAAACTGAGCCTGGCGGCCGCTTTCCGCTACGATAAAAATACACTGTTCGCCAAACCCCGCATCACCAGCAGGGTATCGGCCGTACTGGAAGTAAACAAGGAAAGCTTTATCCGTTTCTCCTACCAGAATGCTTACAGCTTCCCGTCTAATATACAATCGCTGCAAAGCACGCCGGTAGACTATAACAGCTTTGCTTCCGGAGGCTCCGACCGCCTGCTCAATGGTGTGTATCATTTTGATCAGTATCCTGCCTACACACTGGCCAGCGTAGATAGTTTTAAACGCACCAAAAACCCGGCAGATCTCAAGCAGTTTACATTGAGTGATATCAAGCCGCAGTCCGTAGATGCGTTTGAATTAGGTTATTCTTCCCTCATCGCCGGCCGTGTACTCATTGATGTACTGGGCTACTATTCTACCTGGAAAAATTTTATCGGATACGTTAATGTGGCCAATACACCTGGTAGCAAGGATCCGAACGACTTCCTGGATCACAGCAAATACATACAATATAACATTGCTTACAACGGTGCAGAAAAAGTGAATACCTATGGTTATGCTGCCAGCGTAAGCGTAGACTTGTCGCATCACTTCCTGGCGAAAGTGAATTTCTCCTCCGACTTCCTGAAAAACAGGAACAACAGCCAGGTGAATAATTTCAATACGCCCAACTATAAATTCAATATAGACTTTGGTAATACCGGTTTTGGAAAGAAAGAACATTTCTCTTTCAATACCACTTTCCGTTACCGCCCGGCCTATTTCTACCAGATAGGTTTTGGCAGCGGTACCGTACCAGCTTCCGCCGTGATAGATGCGCAGGTGAGCTATCGCCTGCTGCAGGCCCATTCCACCATCAAACTGGGGGGAGTTAACCTGACCAACACGTATTACAGGAATGGCTTTGGTAGCCCCGCTATTGGTGGCATGTACTATGTTACTTTTGCTTACAATGTTTTCTGATTTTTTAAAAACCCATATATGAAACGATATCATGTCTGCCTATTATTGATTGCCTTACTGGCCGCCTGTCATAATAACCCGGAAGTAAAAGAAACCGGCGGCTATAAAACACGGCTGAACTTCGGCCCCGGTGAAGAAACAAAGATTGCAGAAGCTTTCCTGTCGCTGACAGACAGCAGTAGCATTACATTGAAAGAAGGCCTCTACAAATTCGATAACCTGAGCATTGCCCAGGTAAAGCATATCCTGATCCAGGGTGCGGGTCCGGACAAAACGATTCTCGACTTTTCGGCCCAAAGCCAGGGTGGGGAAGGAATCCGGGTAACCGATGTGAAAGGCTTTACGATCGATGGCCTTACCCTGCGCGATTCCAAAGGCGATCTGATAAAGATCAACAAAAGCGAAAATGTGGTGGTAACCAATCTCCATGCTGTTTGGACGGTATCCGATTCTACCAGCGGAGGCTATGCCATTTACCCGGTGATGTGTAAAAATGTATTGGTAGAAAACTGTTATGCACAGGGCGCTTCCGATGCGGGCATCTACGTAGGACAAACAGATAGCGCCATCGTGCGTAAATGCAAAGCCTTTAAAAATGTAGCCGGCTGCGAAATAGAAAACACCTCACATGCACAGGTTTATGACAACGAGTTTTGGGGAAATACCGCGGGCTTCCTGATTTTCGACCTGCCTGACCTGTCAAAACGTGGTGGTTTTGTAAAAGCACACGACAATTATTTCCATGATAATAATGAAAGGAATTTTGCCAAATCCGGTAGCTTCGGTTCTACCTGGGGCGTTGGTAATGCTGCTCCCGGCAGTGGTGTGGTGATTCTGGCCGCTTCAGATATAGAACTGTATAATAACCGTATCATCAACAATAATTCCAGTGCCATTTCTGTGGTATCCGGATTTTTTATAGATGAAAATGCAGGTGCAAAAATTAACGACCACTATTTCCCTATCCCCAAAAATGTATACATCCATGATAATACCATGGAAGTGGGTAACGCATTTCCGCCTGCTGTATACGAACATCATACCGGTAAAATACTGGTAGGCATAGAGCAGCAGCTAAATGCGATGGACCCGGCACGTAAAAATGCCCGTTTACCTTTCATCACCTACGATGGCATCACCACTAATATACTGACCAAGGGTACCGCTGTAAATCCGGATTCACTCTGTATTAAACAAACAGGCCCCAATTTATTCGTAAATGTAGATGCCATGAATATGACATCAAAGAACTGGCATCCCAGCACGGATGTTACGCCTTATGTTTGTAAATAGTTTTTATTAAATTTTTTTTAGGGAGATGAGGAAGCCTTGCTTAATTATTGTGTGTTTTATATGCTGGATCGCCGCTACGCAGAGCTGCCAGCAGAAACCGGCACCTGCTGCGGCAGCAGGGCCGTTTCAGTTCAAAGAGAAATTATCGGATTATGGCTTCTTTACCGGTGCGCTCAAGGATTTGTTGCCACGTAAAGGAGTACAGAACTATGAGTTATCCACCCCGTTGTTTACGGACTATTCGGTAAAAGACCGTTTCATTGTGTTGCCCGAAGGGAAGACAATGCAGTATACTTCCCATGGCGCGTTGGATTTTCCCGATTCGACATTCATCGTTAAAAACTTTGCCTATACAAATCCTGCCCATCAGAAGGTCATGATCGAAACACGGCTGCTCTTCAAAGATCCGGCAGATAAGCAATGGAAGGTGATGAACTACCTGTGGAATGCGGCCCAGCAGGATGCGGAGAAGTGGATCCTGGGTAAGAAGATCCCGATCACCTTCCTGGATGACAGCGGACAGCAGCAGTCCACCGTGTACCAGATGCCCAATACGAACGACTGCAAGCGCTGTCACATTAATAACAGCGTATTGACGCCGATTGGCCCCAAGGCGCGTAACCTGAACTTCACCCGCAGCGGCCAAACGCAGAACCAGTTGCAGCAATGGGCTGCCAACGGATTGCTGACGGGCCTCCCTGCCATGGACAAGGTAGCACAGCTGCCCAACTGGAAAGACAGTGTTCATTATACCGTTAACGAAAGGGCCCGGGCCTACCTGGACGTAAACTGCGCCCATTGTCATACCCAGGGTGGAGATGCCTATAATACCGGCCTTTTCCTGGAGTACGAGCAAACGGGTGCTGACCACCTGGGTATCCTGAAATCGCCTGTTTCTGCCGGCGGCGGCGCAGGTGGGCTTGATTTTGACGTGGTTCCCGGCGATGCCCTCCATTCTATCCTGGCCTATCGCATGAACAGCGTGGAACCAGGCACTGCAATGCCGGAACTGGCGCGTACCGTGATTCACAAGGAAGGGGTGGTGCTGATTAAGCAATGGATTAACGAAATGAAGAAATAGCAAGGACAGGAAAGGGTTTGGGGAGATGTATATGGATATATCCATATACATCTCCCCAAATTTTTTCCGGGATCTTTCCGGATCAAAAGGTTTCCGTTTACGCAATCAGGAAAATGTTTCCCGATTGCGTAAATCATTTTCCCGATCCGATCATCCTTACAGCCCGCTTTAACGTTCCTTTGCGCAAAATTACGGTATTGAAGCACTTTTATTTTATCATCGGCCTCATTTTAATTAACCTTACAGTACTCGCTCAAAACGGTATCATTAAAGGGAAAATCAGTTCAGCAGACGGACATGCTGCTCCATTTGTGACTATTGGATTAAAGGATACTAAGAAAGGTACCCTCACCAATGAAGAGGGAGAGTTTGCGTTGAAAAACGTGAAACCGGGTAATTACACCCTGGTCATCTCCTGCACAGGCACCAAAACCCTGCATAGCCAGGTAACGGTAGCAGCGGATCAGGTAACTGCTGTGACATTTGCACTGGAAGCCACTTCCAGTCAGCTGAATGAGGTGGTGGTAGATGGTACTCACACCCGGACCATTAATAAAAGACCTGTCAGCATTGGTAAATTACCGGTGCCCGTAATGGATTTGCCACAGGCGGTAGCGCTGATAGGCCATGAAGTAATTGAAAATCAACAGTCACAACGCATGAGCGATGTGGTGAAAAATATAAATGGTGTGTACATGGCTTCTACCAGAGCCGGTACCCAGGAAACCTTTAACGCCCGTGGTTATAGCTTTTCCAGCACCAATACCTTTAAAAATGGCGCCCGTGTTAACTCCGGTGCGATGCCGGAAATGAGCTCCCTGGAAAGAGTGGAGGTACTGAAAGGCAGTGCGGCTATCTTATACGGTAACGTAGCACCAGGTGCGATTTTGAACATGGTCACCAAACAACCTAAGTTTAATTTCGGTGGAGAAGTAAATCTGCGCGTTGGTAGCTATGGTTTATTAAAACCAGCATTTGATATATATGGCCCATTGTCTTCCAAAGTAGCGTACCGCGTAAATGGTACCTTCGAAACAGCAGACAGCTACCGTGACCAGGTACACTCCAAACGTTATTATATAAATCCTTCCCTGTTGTTCAAACTGAGCGACCGTACGGAATTACTGGTACAGGCGGATTACCTGAAACATGATTTTACGCCTGATTTTGGTATTGGATCCATTGGTGATACTGCTATTAATAAAGTATCCCGCAATACTTTCTATGGCGAAGGATGGAACTATGCACATACACAACAAACCAGCACTTCCGCCAGTATCAGACATAAGCTGAATGAAAGATGGACGCTGAATGGTATTGTTTCTTACTCCAAATACCAACGTGATTATTACTCACTGGAAAGAATACAGGCTAAAGGAAACGGTAACTTCTTACGTCCTTTGGGCGCTAATGCTACCAACGAAGATTATTATTCCGGTCAGGTGGATTTAACCGGTACATTTAAAACCGGTTCCCTGGAACATACTGTCCTGGCTGGTGTAGATGCAGACAGATATCTGACGGGTACTTATGCTTACGGGGTGCCTTCTATTAATAAGACTACTGGTATCTATGATAGCATCAATGTACTGAATCCTTCTATGTACCCACGCCGTACCGATATGCCTGGTGATACCCTTAAATCGGTATCTAATGCACCTACGAACAGAGTAGGTATATATGTACAGG